>CAZMEC010000032.1:0-19950 GCA_964565265.1 uncultured Myxococcales bacterium | reverse complement strand
TGTGCGTGGTGGAGGGCTACCCCGAGCTGCTGGCCTTCGAGGAGACGGGCGTGTTTCGCGGGCGCTACCATGTGCTGCACGGGCTGCTGTCACCAGTGCGGGGGATTGGGCCGGGGCAACTGAACCTGGATGGGTTGTTGGCGCGTTGCAAGGCTCAAGGCGTGCAAGAGGTGGTGGTGGCGACCTCCCTGACCTCGGACGGTGAGACCACCGCTCTGTACATCCGCAAGGTCTTTGAAGGCAGCGGCATTCAGGTCAGCCGCCCAGCCTCTGGCATGCCCTTCGGCGCCGCCATTGAATTCATGGACGGCGAGACCCTGGCCAAAGCAATGGACAACCGCCGCAATATGGGGTGAACCGCGGTGGGAGATCCGCTACCAGAGGAAGTTGAGCATGTCCGGGTGGGGGCGGGCGATGGTTTCCTGCTGGGCCAGCTTGTCGCCGGCCACCTGAACGGCGGCCTCCATGGCGGCCTGAATTTCGAAGAGCTCGCCGGAGAGGACCCAGTAGCCCTTGCCACCGATGCCGTGGGCAAGGCGCAGTTCGATGAGTCGGACCTCGGCGGCCTTGCAGGCGGCGTCAGCGGAGAGCAGGGCGCTGGAGACATCGAAGGTCTCCAGGATGCCCAGGGAGTCGGGTTCGGGGCGCTGGTTCTGCTTCCGCAAACAGTCCAGAACCTGCTGATCGACCCCCGGCAGGAAGAGGCTGGCAACCAACCTGTCCCCGCAGATGGCGAGGCCATCCTTGAGGCTTTCTTCCACCTCCGCCACGGGGCCCCAGAACAGCAACAGATAGCGGCCCGGGGAGATGGGGTTGGCCTGCAGCAGGCGGACCTCGGCCTTCTTCACCACCGCGTCGGTGATGGTCATGCCCCGGGCAATGCTGGAGCATTCAATGAGGCCAATGGCTGGGAAGGTCTGCATGGTCAACTTTGGTCCCCTCAAACGATTCGTAGGTAGTCCTTCAACACGCAGCGGCGTTCCCGGGTGAAGTGCTTGGCATAGGTCAAGCCTTCGCCCGTGGGGCTGGCGATGGTGAAGGAGGTGTAGCCCTCGCCGGTGAAGCCGAGGCCCGCATAGCTGGGGCCGTTCTTCACGAAGATGCTGCAGTTCATCACGCGGGCCATGCGGTGCAGGGCGTTCAGGTTGGTGCTGTGCATGACGGCGGTGTGGCGGAAGCCGTGTTCGACGCGCTTGGCCATGTCGATGCCGTCATTCACATCATTGACGCGAACCAGGGGAATGACGGGCATGAGGCCCTCAACCTGCACCAGGGGGTTGGCCTCGTCCACCTCGGCGATGATCAGCCGGGGATCGTCATGCACCTCAATGCCGATGGCCTTGAGGATGACGGAGGCGTTCTTGCCCACGAAGTGGCGGTTGGCGTCCTTGCCGTCCTCGGTGTAGCAGCGCTCGAGCTTGGGCACCAGGCTTTCCCGAACGAAGTAAGCGCCCTGGGCCTTGAGGGCGGCCTTGAGGCGGTCATACACGGCCTTGGTGGCGATGATCTCTTTTTCCACCACGCAGATGATGTTGTTGTCCAGGCTGGCGCCCAGGTAGATGTCCCGGGCTGCCCGCTCCACATGGGCCGTCTCGTCCACCACCACGGGGGGGTTGCCCGGCCCGGCGGCGATGACCTTCTTGCGGCGGCTCATGGCGGCGTCCACCACAGCGGGGCCACCGGTGACCACCAGCAGGTCCACGCCTTTGTGGTCCATGAGGGCGTTGGCGGACTCAAGTGTGGGTTCTTCCACGCAGCAGATCAGATTGTCCGGACCGCCCGCAGAGATGATGGCCTGGTTCAGCAGGGCGATCAGGTGCAGCGAGACCTTCTTGGCCCGGGGATGGGCATTGAAGACCACGGCGTTGCCCGCGGCGATCATGCTGATGCCGTTATTGACGATGGTCTCGGTGGGATTGGTGGTCGGGGCGATGGAGCCGATGACCCCGAAGGGGGCACGCTCCATGGTGGTGAGGCCGAAGTCTCCGGTCCAAATCTCAGGGCGCACAGAGTCCACCCCAGGCGTCTTGGTGGCGGCCAGGATGTTCTTGTTGACCTTGTCCTCCACGCGGCCCATGCCCGTCTCCTCGACGGCCCGCTGGGATAGCTCCCGGGCGTTTCGGACGGTGACATCGCGCATGGCCTCGATCATCTTGTGGCGGGTCTCAAGGGTCAACTCGCCAAGCTGTTCAAAGGCGCTGCGCGCGGCCTTGACGGCGCTGTCCATGTCGCGGAAGCACCCGTAACGGCCGGAGTTACGCAGAAGGGCTGGACTGGCAGGTCGGGGGCCAACGGTTGGGGCCTGGACAGATTTGCCCCCAAGCTGACTCATGACCTCGTCCACGATGGACTGGATCTTTTTCTCGTCGATCTGCATGGCACCCCTCGTTATCTGGCAGGATCAAACTTCCCAGACAGATCCTCGGCGGTCTTGTCGAACTTCTGCTGACCCATGATGTCAAAGCTGTCCACGATGGCCATGATGGTCGCATCCACTGGACGCTCCTGGGTGGCCACGGTCTGCCGGGCAGAACTGCCGGAGGCAAACAGGACCACCTCGCCGACACCCGCACCAACGGAGTCCACAGCCACGACAATCTTGTCGCTTTCCTTCAGGTCAACATTGAGGGGCTTGACGATGAGGAAACGCAGACCGCCTAGCTTCTCTTCTTTTCTGGTGGCCACAACAGTGCCCACCACTCTGCCCATGAGCATGGCGTCCCCCGATTCAATCTGTAAGACCCGCTGACCTACTTCTTGAGATCCTCGGCGCGGCGGCCCAAGGGCAGCACGGCGTCGATGTTGGCGTGGGGCCTGGGGATGACATGCACGGACACGAGCTCGCCAATGCGCTCAGCGGAGCGGGCGCCGGCCTCGGTGGCGGCCTTCACGGCGGCCACATCGCCACGAACGATGGCGGTCACATAGCCGCCGCCGATCTTCTCGTAGTGAACCAGCTCAACCTTGGCGGCCTTGACCATGGCGTCACAAGCTTCAACCATACCAACAAAGCCTTTAGTCTCAATCATTCCCAGAGCGTCAGCCATTGTCTTAATCTCCTTGGCGTTCATGATTACCCAGGCGCCGGATTACCCGGTTTCAAAGCGCCTCGGTTTTGGGAAGCTAGCACCATCGCAAAGGCCGCGCAAGCAAAAATCAAGGCCCCGGCGTGCCCAAACCTTGGCTTGCCTTCGCACGCCCGACACATATAATTGGGCGCTGTTTTCGTCCCGGAAGGCTGCGGTCTTCCGTCACCTTGAGGAGGCTCCCCTCGATGCATGTTCTGCGCGGTTCCCTGTGTCTTCTTGCTGCCTTCACTGCCCTGACCCTGCTCTCCTGCGCGGGGGCGGAAACCACCAGCGACTACACCTTGATTGCCAGCCCCGACAGCTTCAACTCCGAAAGCAGTCAGCGCTTCGCCCGGGCCAGGGACTACCTGCGCCAGGGAGACCTGGAGGGGGCCGGCGTATTGTTGGAAGAGTTGGCATCCCAGCACCCGGCGGAACCTCGCGTGCCCGCTTTGCGCGCCATGGTGCACTGGAGGCTTCACCGCTGCGAGCGGGCCGCCGCTGCCCTGGCCGAAGCCGTTCGACTGAACCGGGGCCGGGATGACCAGGCCCTTGAGAACACCCTCGAGGCCGCTGCAGGGGACTGGATCTCCCAGGTTCTGGACCACCAGTCGGCCTGCCAGGATTCCTCCTCCAAGGCCCTGGAGACGCTCCTTGGGCTTGACCACGGCAAGCTCTCGCCCCGCCACCTGGAGCAACTGCGGCAGGGCGTGGCTGGGCTGGCCTCTGCGGGGCGCTGCGATGCAGCCCTGAGCCTCTATGGGGCCCTGGGCCCCCAGGGGAGTGCCCCGGAGGCCCAGACCCTGGAGGCCGTGGCCCGTTGTCTGACCATGCTGGGGCGGGACCATCAATTGCTGGCTTTGGCCGAGGGCTTCGCCGCCGAGGATGGCCCCGACGCGGACGCCAGGATTCTTCAACTGGCCGAGATTGCCGAGGAACGCTTCCGGTTCTCCACGGCCATCTCTCTCTTGTCCATGAGTTCCAGACCCCTGGTAAGCCCCGTGGTGCCGCTGCATCTGGCCCGGCTGCTCTTGATGGATGGCCGCCAGCAGGAGGCGGTGATCCAGCTTGATGCCTTCTGTGGACAGCCCGGCAGTTCCCAGCTCCGAAGCGCCCGCCTCAAGCAGGCTGCCTGGCTGCTGGGACGCTTCGGATTGGTGGACGAGGCCGCTGAGTTCTACGGACGGCTTGAGACCCTCCACGGCCCCCGTTGGGACCTGCTGGCGGATCGGGCAGGCATGCTGTGGAACGCCGGCCGGGCCAGGCAGGCCACGGAGTTGCTCACGGAGCACGCGGTGGCCGCAGGGTATGCGCCCCCGAGCCTGGACCAGGCCGTGGGATTCCTGATCAATGTGAAGGCCTTCAAGGAGGCCCTGGCCCTGCTGGCGGCAGCGCCCCCATCGCCCATGCGGAGGGCCATGACCGAGGCCATCGGGGCCCGGCAGGAGGGGCACAAAAAGCTGAAGGCCGGAACCAATGGGCTGAACGGGCCGGAGGGGGACCGCATGGCCTCCCTGCTGTGCCGCCTGGGTTTCAAGCAGGAGGCTGCGGCCCTGCTGCTGAGCCAGTTTGAGGCCCGAACCCTGGGTACCCAAGGGGTCCTGACGGCCGCTCGCTGCCTCCCCCAGGCCAACCTGGAGGGCCCCTCGGGCAAGCTCCTCCTGGGGCTGGCCCTCCCCCAGCGCCCTGGCCGCATGAGAATAGCCGGCGCCTTCCTGGCGGCCCTGCGAAAACGATCCCTGCTGCCCCTGGCTCAGAAGCATATCTCCCAGTTGCCCGGCCCGGCCCCCCACCTGGAGGCGGACCTGGCCCTCCAGACCCTGCTGGCAAGCCTCCCCACCCTCCCCTCCGAGGCCTCCGTACAGGTCGCCGTCACCACAGGTCTGGCTGACTATGCGCCCTGGCAGAAGCGGGATCTCTGGCTGGCCCTGGCCGCCGCTGGCCATTCCCAGGGGCCCCTTCCCTGCCTGTCCCTGGCCGTCTTGGAAAGCCCCGGGGTCTTCTCCTCCGGCGAGGACTGGTATGCCGGCTGCAAGGACTGCGTGCCCACCTGGCTTGCGGCCCTGGCTCCGGCGGACCATCAGGCCCTGTTGCTGGCCTGCAAGGATGGGGACCGGGTGGCGCGCCTGGCCGCCTGGGTGGAGAACCCCGGCTCGGACTACGGCACCCGAAGGCGCCTCCAGCCCCTGCTGGTGGCCCTGTTGATGGAGGAAGCTGCGGATGACGCCGCGGCCCTGCTGCTCAAGGCAGGGGTCTCGGTGCCCGCACTCCCCCAGGCCCAGGAGGCCGCGCTGCTACCAGCCCTGGCCCGGCGCTCCCCCCGGGCAGCCCTGGCCCGCGCCGACGCCATCGCCGCAGCCCAGACCATGCCCAGGGACAGCCGGATCGCCCTGGCGGAAGAACTGACCCGGGCCGGGGCCTCCCTGGTGGCCGCCCGCCTCGTGACCTCTGAAGACCTCGACTCCACCGATCTGGCCGTGGAATGCAGCGCCCTCACCATCCGCACTCTCGCCCTGGCGGGGGGCGGCCAGGAGCTTGATTCCAAGCTGACTGGGCGGCTGGTAGTGGCCTGCCCGGAGCAGCGCCTGGAGATCCTGGTGGAGGATCTCTTGCGCCAGGGGAAGGCTCGTCTGGCCTCCAAGTTGGCCGCCGACTACCTCCTGGCCCACGACGGCATTGACGGCCGGTCCCTGTTCGCCAGTGGGTTCGAGGCCGCCCAGCGATCCGGCGAGGGCCGGGCCGACGCCTGGCTGGAACAGTTCTCCCGCTCCCAGTCCCCCGCCCTCCTGGCCATGACCGGCTGGAGCGGGGCCCTGCTTGGACGCCTGGATCGGGGCGCGTCCTTGCTGGCTCGGTCCCTGGCGCTGCGCCCCGGGGACGAGGGCACCCTTGGGCACTACCTTGGGGTCCTCTCGGCCCGGCGAATCGTGCAGGCCGCTCCCCAGGACCCGAAGCTGCCCGGACTGGTGCAGCGCTATCTTGAGGCCAGGCTGGAGGATGAACCGGCTCCGGCCCTGGACCGAGTGCTGGTGACGACCCTCAGGGCCGGCCTCACCCCCGAGGCCGGAGCCATCTACCGGCTCTGCAAGTCCCGGTTCCCAGACCTGGAGATCAAACCCCTGGTCCGGGGCCTGCTGGCCTTGGAAGAGGGCCGCCGAGAGGAGGCCAAGGAGGCCTTTCTGGAGGCTGTCTCAGGTGGCCCCGAGCCCCAAAAGGCGGCCGCCGAAGCCTGCTCCCGCCTGCGGGCTGTGGGGCAGCCCGAGGCCTGTGTGGAGATCTTCGACCGGGCGCTGGAGCGCCTGCCCGGGGATGGGCCCCTGTCCCTGGCAGCCGCGGCGGTTTTCCTTGAACTGGGGAACCGTGAGCGCGGCGCAAAGCTCCTGGAGGATTCCCTCCAGGCCTCCCCCGAGTTGTTGGCCCTGGCCCTCCCCATGATTCGCAGCCTCCAGATGGATGGCCTCAGTGACAGCCTCCAGGATCTTTTGGACGAGGCCTCCCTGGGCACAGATTCGGCCAGTTCCACCATCTTCTCGTTCCTCCTGAGGCATTACGCCATCACGGGGCAGGAACAGCGGCTTTCAGCCCTCCTGGCCCGCCTCGCCAGGGTCACCCTTCCCTACTTCGTGGAGGAGCGGGCCGAGCAGCTCTATTCCCTGGGCTTTCACAGTGAGGCCACCGCGCTGCTGGAGGGGCGGCCGGGGACCGGGGGCCTTTCCTTGGGCCTCCACCTGCTGGCCTCCGGGGACTCGGTCCACGGCCGCGCCCTGATAATGGACTTCCTGGAAAAGACCTTCGGGGAGATGCCTCGCTTCGGAGATGATCAGGCGGAGGTCTCCCCCCCCGTGATGGCTCTCTTTGGAGGGGTCTCCAGCCTGCTTTGGGAGGCGGGCCTTCGGGAGCAGTCCCTCTGGGTGCTGGAGCGCCTGTCCCGCCAGTTCCCCGGCTCCCCCACCCTGAGAGTTCAGATTCTGGCAAGGCAGCTTACCAAGCAGCCCCTGTGCAGTGAGGCCGTGGAGGATCTCCGGGGCCTGCTGAACCTCCCCGCGGCGCCCCTCGATGGCGCAGAGGTCTCTGCCCTGGTGCTGCGCCTGCACAACGCCGGTTGCGGCCCTGCCATCTTGAATCTCATGGCCGGGGAGATCAGCGTCTCCCGCTCCCCCTGGTGGCTGGCCACCTATGTTCAGCAGGCCCTGCGCCTTGGGGAGGAGAAGATCAGGCTTCCCAACGCCGAGGGCCTGGCATCCCTCACTCCGGGCGTGGTGGCCAACACCGCCGCCGCGCTCCTGCGGGCGGGCCAACGGCCCCAGGCCCTGGCCCTGCTGGACAAGCACCTGGAGGCGGAAGGTCTGGAGGAGTCCGGCCCCGGAGAGGATGACGAGGAGGGGTCCCTGCAGAAGGCGCGGAGGCGCCGGGGCGAAGAGAACGAGGTCCTGGTGCAGCTTGTCCTGGCCTCCACGGATCGGCCCCTGGCCTTTCAGAGGCTGACCGAACAGCTCCTGTCGGCTCCCGATGGCAGCCGCCACGGGACCAGGATCAGATTGGCTGGGCTGGCCACCAGACTGGATCTCCAGGGTCAGGTGGCGGCCTCCCTGCGGGCAGCCCTGCCCCTCTCCAACAACCCCAAGGAGGAGGCCCTGGCCCTGCTGCGAAACCGCCTCATGGTGGGGGACCTCCCCGGCGCCCGGGTGGCCTTTGCCTCGGCCCTGACAGGTGGCGGCGGACTGGAAACCATCCTGGATTTCTACAGCGGCGCGGTCTCCAAGCTGGAGCTTGCCTTCGCCCGAGAACTGCTGGTCCTTGGCGCCAAAGCCTTCCCCAGGGATCAGTCCCTGGCCGTGGAGAACCTGAAGATCCTGGCCCTGGAGGGAGAGCCCCAGGCAGTCAGACAGGCTTGGGATGCCTTGCTGCTGGCCACGCCCAAGCTCCAGCAGGCCGAGCTGGCCATGCAGTTCGGGCTGCTGCTGGGGTCCCTTGGCCACGAAGACCTGGCCACTGGGCTTCTGGCCCTGGCCACCCAACCCCGGGGCCTGGCGGTTCGCGCCATGGAGGCCGCCGAGGCGGGGCGCCTGAACCAGGCCCAGGAGTTGGTGGACCTGGCGCTCAGCCAGTCCCCCTCCCCCAGCTTCCTGAGGGCCGCCATCTTTGAGCAGTTGCCCGCCCGGCCCGAGGGCTTGGCCCTGGCCTCTCACCTTTTGAACGCCACCGCCCCCAACGCCCGGGCCTACACCCCCGCCGCCTCCTACTGGGCGGCCCTGGATGCGGGCGCCCAGGGCAACTTCCAGCGGGCCCTGGAGCTGGCCCTTCGCTCCGCCCGGGGCATCGAAAGTCGCCAGGAGCGCTTCCCCTTCCTGGGCCTGACCCTGCTGGACTCCGGCATGCCCCTGCCCCAGGTGCAGCAGATCATGAACATCTACTTCCACGGCCTGGACCGCAGGCAGGCGCTGGCCTTTCTTGCCCAGGCCATGCTTGACCTGGACATGGAGGCCGCCAAGAGCGCGGGCGCCAAGGCCCTGCTGGAGTTGACCCTGGGCAAGGCCCGGGAGTTGCTGGAGGACTACCCGACGGACGAGTGGCTCATCTCCCAGGAGGCCGAGCTCCTTCGCACCCTGGGCCGCTCCCAGGAGGCCGAGGCGACCTACCGGGGAGCCCTGCAGCGAAGCCCCGGGGATCCGGGCCTGATGAACAACCTGGCCTACCTGTTGGCCCTGGAGAATCGCAGCCTGGACGAGGGCCTGGAGTTGGCCCAACGGGCGCTGGTGCTGGATCCCTCCCAGGTGCCCTTCTATCGGGACACCCTCGGCTGGCTGCACCACCGCAGGGGCGAGGGACGGGCCGCTGAGGCCGAGGTCCTGGCCGCCCTGAAGGCCTCGGACTTCTCGGCCTCCCAGGGTCTGGGCGAGTGTCTCTTCCACCTGGCCAGCATCAAGGCCGCCGCCGGCGACGAGGGGGCTGCCCTGCGCTGGTTCAGGCTGGCCCTCTTCAAGGACGCCCCGGGCTATCTGAAGGCCGAGATTCGCAGCTACCTGAAGACCCACAGCGCCACCGGGGAGGTCCGCTGATGACCTGGGGTTTCCTTACCTCCTGGGCCCTTTGGGCCTCTGTGCTGGTGGCTCTTGGGCAGACCCTGGCGGACCTGACCATCAACCTCGACAGCCTGCCCCCGGGCCTCTGGGTCCTGGTGCTGCCCCTCTTCAACTTCGGCCTGGCCACCATCCCCCTGCTGATCCTGCTTGGGCTTCTGGGCTTGCTGGCCCTGCCCTTCCCCTGGGCCTCCCCGGAGCGCGTCCGGGGGCTGGCCCGGCTCCTGCTCCAGCCCCGACAGGCCTTCGAACTGCTGAATCTCCTCCTGTCCCGAGGCCTGGCCCTGCTGGCCTTCGTGGTGCTGGCCGCGGGGACCCAATTGCTGGCCGCCCGGGCCTTCAACCACGAACTCCTGCGGGCGGCCCTGGTGGCGGTGGTGCTGGCGTTCCTGGGCCTGCTGCTGTTGGGCCTGTCCCGAAGCCTCTCCAGTGGCCTCTCTTTGCGCCTTTGGCCGCGCCTCCAGCACCTCCCAGGGGCCCTTTGGCTTGGCCTCCTTCCTTTGCTGATGCTTGGCGCCCTGCTGCCCGCCCTCTGGCTGTTCCGGGAGACCCTCGGCCTGCTTGGCTGGGACAAGGTCCTGTGGGTCTTGGCGGCGCCCCTTGGACTGGTGGGCTCCTTCCTGGCGGCCCAGCGCTGGCGGGCAAGGTTCGGTCCCGCCCTGGGGCTGCTGCTGCTGGCTCCACTGCTGGCCCTGGGGCCGGGCTTCTCTCAGGACTTCATGGCCCCCGACCCGGCCTCCCAGGGGCCCCTTTCCAGGATCCTGGACCTCTACAAGGGTCTTGGGGACTTCGACGGCGACGGCGCCTCCGCCCTGTTCTCCGATGGGGACTGTGAACCTTTTGACGCCGCCATCGGCCCCTTCGCCATGGAGATCCCCGACAACGGCGTGGACGAGAACTGTGTGGGCGGGGACGCCAAAGCTGGCCGCGAGCGCGTTCAGCAGACCTGGGGGCCCCTCCCCGATCAGTTCCCCCAAGCCCCCGATCTGGTCCTGATCACGGTGGATGCCCTGCGGGCTGACCACGCGGGTTTCCTGGGCTACAAGCGCCCCACCACCCCCCGACTGGATGAGCTGGTCAAGCAGGGTGTGGTCTTCGAGCGGGCCTACAGTCAGGGCACGGGGACCATCTCCTCCATGCCCTCGGTGCTGTCGGGCCGCTATCCCTATCAGTTGTTGTACGAGGACAGCGGCAACCCGCCCCGGATCGCCGACGGCAACCAGATGTTGGCAGAGGTCTTGAACGAACAGGGGGGCTATTTCACTGCCGCCATCAGCACCATCATCTACACCCGCCGAAACCTCTGGAACCTGCTCCAGGGTTTCCTGAGCGCGGACACCGATCTGGCCAGCCCCGACCCGGCCTACCGCATCACCTCCGCCGAGGTGCTGGAGAAGGCCCTGGCTTCGCTGGAGGGCATGGATGCTGCTCCGGGCTTCCTGTGGGTGCACTTCTACGACCCCCACTCCGCCTACATGAAGCACCCCGACGAGCCCAGCTTCGGGGACGATCTTGAGGCCCAGTACGATGCCGAGGTGGCCCACACCGACCGCTACCTGGGCGAGCTGCTGGACCGGATCTTCGAGCGCTCCAAGACCCGTCCCACGGTGGTCATCCTCACCGCCGATCACGGCGAGGGCTTCCCCTCGGATCGGGGCCGCAAGACCCACGCCTACGGCCTCTTCGGCGAGCTGCTCCATGTGCCCCTGGTCCTCTGGGCCCCGGGGATCTCGCCGGGACGCGTGGACTCCCCCGTGGGCAACATTGACATCGCCCCCACCCTGCTGCACGCCGCTGGTCTGGCGGCCCCCGACCTGCCTGGGCGAAGCCTCCTGGACTATGCCGGCGGCTTCCGGGATGACCAGCGCTACATCTTCTCCGAGAAGACCTTCAGCGGCGGCTCGGGCAAGGGCGGCCGGATTCACAAGTCGGCCACCGGCAAGCGCTGGAAATACATCTACCAGTTCACCGAGGGACGCCAGCGCCTCTTCGATCTGTCCAAGGACCCCAAGGAGAAGAAGGATGTGGCCTCCAAGCACCGGGAGGTCGCCAGCAAGCTGCGGCGCCTCCTGCTGGACTTCATGGAGGAGACCAGCATGGCCCTCTACGAAGAGCGGGTCTCACCCTTCGTGCTGGACAGCCTGCCCCCCGGGGTGGCGCCCTGTGGGGCCTCCTATGGCCGCGGCGCCCTGGAGTGCGTGGGCGTTCAGCGGGCCCTCAAGCGGGACGGCCGCCGGGGCCAGGTGCTGAAGGTGGACCTCTACCTCCGTCCCACGGAGGAACTTCCCGGAGACTACCGCCTCAACTTGATGCTGCGGGACCCCAAGGGCCAGGTCCTTGGCAAGGTCGCCGCCTGGCCCCTGGGAGGCTTGCTGCCCTCCTCCCGCTGGGCCCCTGGAAAGGTCTACCTGGAGCGCTTCCAGATCCCCTTGAAGCCCGGCGCCACAGCCTCCAGCGGGTCTCTCTGGCTGGGCCTCAAGACGGCGGACGGCAGGTTCCTTCCCCCGGAGGGCAAGAAACCTCGCGTCTGGAAGAGCCATGCCCGCCTGCTGGATTCCTCCGGGGGCAAACCATGAGGCTGCTCCCAACCCTGGCCTGCCTGCTGCTGACCCTGACGGCCCTGCCCACGGGCGTCCAGGCCTTTGAGGGAGACCGGTCCTGGCTGCTGGGCCTGGAGGAGGTGCAGGCGCCCGGGGAAGGAACTCCTGCGGTGGGGCATCTGGCCGCCCGCCTGGAGCCCCGCTGGGCCCTGGATGACTACTGGACCGTGGGCGTGCCTGTCTTGCTTGGGGGGGGGCTGCGGGGGGACGGAGCCTTCCCGTTGGAGGGGGGCTACGCCGCCGCCGGGCTCAGCACCCAGTTCGCCCTGGACGCCACCTCCGTGGTCCCCTACCTGCAGGCCCAGGGCCGCGCCGGGAGTCTGCTGGCGGGGGACCACCAGAGCGTGATCTTTGGGGAGTTCCACCTGGGCCTGGGGGTGGACTACCGCCCGCGGCGGGACCGGGGGCTGGGCCTGGAGTTCGGCGCCGTGGCCCTGGTGGGCGACTCCGCCCCCCAGTGGACCCTGGGCCTGTCCGTGCAGGCGCGCTATTGGCCGGATGATTTCCTGGACTGACTCAGTGAGAGGCCGGGGCCTGGTTGGCCGCCGCCGCCAGGGCAGTGATGCCCTTCAATTCGCCGGGGCTGAGCTGGCGCCATCTGCCTGGATCCAGATCCCCCGTGTCCAGGGCCGCGTACTGCACCCGGACAAGCCGCGCCACGGTGTAGCCCAGGGCCTCGAACATCCGGCGCAGGTGACGGTTCTTGCCCTCCCGGAGGACCACGGAAACCCAGGTATGGGTCTTGGTCTGGCCATCCACCCAGGCCTCCTCCACACTCAGCATCTCCCCCTCGCTCTCCACCCCCTCAAGCAGGCGGCGGCCCAGTTGGGGATCCACCAGCCCACGGATGCGCACGCGGTAGACGCGCTTCACGGAGGCTGAAGGGTGCATCAGGGCCTGGGCCAGGTTGCCGTCGTTGGTGAAGAGGATGACGCCCTCGCTGTTGTAGTCCAGGCGGCCAATGGAGAAGAGCCCCTTGCCGGCGGCGCCCAGAATGTCGTAGACGCTCTCCCGGCCTTCGGGATCCTTGCGGCTGCAGATGCAGCCCTTGGGCTTGTTCAGGAGAATGACCACCAGGGCCCGGTCGGCGCTGGCGGGCTTGCCCTCCACCTCCACGCGGTCGCTCTTGGGGTTGATCTTGGTGCCCAGGGTCTTGACCACATAGCCGTTGACCTTCACCTTGCCGTCCAGGATGAGCTGCTCGGCGGCGCGTCGGGAGGCCACCCCTGCCATGGAGAGGAAGCGGGAGAGGCGAAGCTCCTGGGGGACCTCAAGCTGGAGGGCCTCCGGGGTCCGGGTCTTGGCGTTGCTGCGGCTGCCCTTCTGGGGACGGCGAACCTTCTCGTCCACGCCGGGACTGGCGGGCCGGGAGGGGCGGCCGGGACGACCGGGGCGGCCAGCGGGCTTGGCGTCATCGCGGCTGGGCCTGGCGGGACGACTGGGGCGGCCGGCGGGCTTGGCGTCGTCGCGGCTGGGGCGAGCAGGACGGCTGGGGCGGCCAGCGGGCTTGGCGTCATCCCGGGGGGGGCGACTGGGGCGAGCGGGGCGGCCAGCGGGCTTGCTGTCGTCGCGGCTGGGGCGAGCGGGACGGCTGGGGCGACCAGCGGGCTTACTGTCGTCGCGTTTGGGCCTGGCGGGACGGCTTGCGGGTTTGCCACCGTCTCTCTTGGTACCAGTGGTGGTGGGCTTCCGGGCAGGCTTTCCCCCGGGCTTCTTGTCAGCTTGGTCGCGCATGGGGCTCCTTAGACGATACCGAAGAGGTAGAATGAGATCCTATACATGAAGTTGACCGGGGGGCCGATGATGTATCCGAGCACACCACTGCCCATGATCAACAGAAAAAAACCTAGTCCATACAGAGGATTGGCTTCCAAGGTATCAAGTACCTTGAGAAGCGGCTTGGGGGCAAACCCGGCCAACACCTTGCCCCCATCCAGGGGCGGCACCGGCAGCAGGTTGAAGAAGGCCAGGACGAAGTTGATGCCAATCAGGCGCTCCAGCAGCAGCAGGACACCCTGGTTTTCGAAACCCGTCACCAGCGCCACCTTGAGGATGGCCACGCACAGGATGCCAAAGACCAGATTGGAGACCGGGCCTGCGGCGGCGGTGATCATCATGCCAGTGCGCATG
Source organism: uncultured Myxococcales bacterium (assembly GCA_964565265.1). Lineage (GTDB taxonomy): Bacteria > Myxococcota_A > UBA9042 > CAIXZC01 > CAIXZC01 > CAIXZC01. The sequence continues at coordinate 6,072 of CAZMEC010000032.1, read as the reverse complement.
TTGAACCGGCGATTGAACAACACGGGGTTGACGGGGACGGGTTTGGCCCACCCAAAGAAGAAGCTGGAGTGGGACATCAGGGACAGGAGCGGAAGAATCAGGGTCCCGAAGAGGTCAATGTGGACCACGGGGTTGAGGGACATACGGCCCAGATTGCGGGCCGTCGGATCGCCCAGCAGGTTGGAACTCCAGGCGTGGGAGAACTCGTGAACGCTGAGGGCCATGATCATGGGCACCAGGATGAGCACTGCCTCGAATACGATATTGCCTTCCATCAAAGTCCCTTCCCCCGGGTCCTGCGCCGGGACGGCCGGAGAGTATTACGACTTGCCTTTTCCGGCAAGGAAGAGTTGGGGAGAGGCGGGATCCGCTTACTCCGTGCACGGCTTGGTTGGGTCACCGCTGGGCTTGGTCACCGCTGGGTCGGGTCACCGGTGGTGTCCTTCTTGTCCTGGGGGCCCAGGAAGCGGTAGGCGGCGCGGGTCACGGTGGAACAGATGCGCAGGTAGGCCTCCACCACATCGATGTGCAGGGAGGTGGTCTCGATGGTCTCAGGCTTGGCCTGGTGCAGCCGGCGGATGTGGTTGGTCTTCAGCTCCTGGGCCAGGGCCCGGACCCCGTGCTTGCACTCCACAGCGCGGCGGGCCAACTCGGCGTCCTTGGTGTTGAACACCACCACGGACAGGCGGAACTGCTCCAGGGTGGCATCGTGGAGGCGCTTGATCTCGTCCAGACCCTCCTTGGAGAACTGGTAGCCCTTCTGGATTCGCTTCTTGGCCAGGTACATCAGGTTCTTGGTGACCACATCCCCGGCGTTCTCCAGTTCGGCGGCAAACTCCACCACCGAGTATTCCCGTTCGAGCTGCTGGGGGGACAGGTTGTTGGCATTGATCCGGGCCAGATACAGCTTGATGTCCTTGTTCAGCAGGTCGATGTCCGAGTCGGCTTCAACGATCTGCTCAATGTAGTCCAGGTCGTCGGCGGTAAAGGCCTTGAGGCTCTTGCCGATCTGCTTCTCCACCAGTTCGCCCATGCGGGCCAGTTCGCGCTCGGCGTCACCCAGGGCCAGGGCCGGCGTTTCAAGGTGACGGCTGTCCAGGAACATGGGCCCGAAGCGATTCTCCTGGGGCTTGTCCTTGATCAGCCTCACGACGCCGGCGGCGATGGGCCCGGAGAAGGGCAGGAAGACCCCCGCCAGGAAGAAGTTGAACATGGTGTGGGCATTGGCAATCTGCCGGGAGGGATCGGCCCCCGAGACATACACGACCAGCTCCCCGAAGGGCTCGATGAAGGGCGTGCAGATGATCACGCCGAAGATCTTGATGAGGATGTGGGCGTAGGCCACCTGTTTGCCCTGGGTGGTGGCCCCGAAGGTGGCCAGGAAGGCCGTGGCACAAGTACCAATGTTGGCCCCCAGGATGAGAGCGATGGCAGTGGTGATATCCATCCCGCCGTTGGCCGCCAAGGCCAGCACGATGCCGATGGTGGCGGCGCTGCTTTGAATGATGGCGGTGAAGACCGTGGACACCAGAATGCCCAGGATGGGCGAGTCTCCCATGCTGGTCATGAGCTCCATGAACCAGGGGCTGCCCTTGAGAGGCGCGGTGGAAGAGGACATCACCGCCATGCCGTAAAAGATCATGCCGAAGCCCGCGATGACATTGCCGTACCAGCGAAGGGTGAAGCGCCGGGCCACCTGGGAGATGATGAAGCCACCAAACACCAGCAACAGGGCGTAGTCGGCCACCTTGAAGGAGATGAGCTGGACCGTGAAGGTGGTGCCGATGTCAGCGCCAAGAATGACCGGCACGGTGCGGGCGAAGGACATCATGCCCGCCGAGGTTAGCCCGACCAGGATGACTGTGGTGGCACTGGAACTCTGCAGCAGGAAGGTGACGACCGCGCCAAGGCCAAGTCCCGAGAAGCGGTTCTTGGTCATGTTGCCCAGGGCGTGCCTCAGTTTGTTTCCAGCGGCCTGCTGAAGCCCGTCCCTCGCCAGGATCATGCCCCAAAGAAAGAAGGCCAGACCGCCAAGCAACTGGATGACATTCAGGAAACTCATGGATTGCCCCCCTTGTCCAGGTTTCGCCATCGCCACAAGCTGACCAGCTTTTCCTTGGCGATTCGGCGGATATTAGTCCCAAACGACTTCCGCGCAAGGATCTTGCTAGGGGGCCATTATTTTTTTTGGCCGTTTTGAACTGCGGGCACGGTCTGCTATACTGGGGCAGATTTTTTTGGGAGGTCAACCATGAAAGCCCTTTCGTTCTTCAGCGTGCTTGGCTTGGTATTCGTCTCAGGCAACGCCTTTGCGGACCGCTGTGACCAGAACGAAGACTGCCCGGTGGCCTTCGAATGCACCCAGATCAGCATCCCCTGCGATGACCCCACCGAGCCCTGGATGGGCTGCGAGTGCAAGGGCGAGGAGGACGCCTGTTGGTGCCCCGATACCATGACTGTGGTTGATGTCTCGGGCTCCTTCCACCCCGACGACACCTGCGAGCCCCGAACGGAGGGCGTCTGCACCTTCGCGCCCCCCACCTGTACCGACAACCTGGACTGCCCCGCGGGCTTCGAATGCCGCGAGCAGGAATACTGCACCGGCGGGGCCTGCTCCTGCCATGGCGGCGGTGGCGGCGAGTCCTGCGTCTGCCCCGACTGCAACGAGGACGCCGGAGACCCCTGCCCTCCCTGCGACTGCGAGATCTTTGAATGGGCCGAGGACGACGCCTGCTCCTGCGAGGAAGAGCAGTGCGAGACCCTGGGCGCCGTCTGTGTCCCCGCCGAGGTGGTCTGCCTCCAGGACGAAGACTGCCTGGACGGGTTCGAGTGCGCGGTCTTCGGCGACGACGAGGGGGAGGACAGACCCTGCGGGTCCTCCTGCACCTGCCAGTCCGTGGCGGACGGCGAAGCGGATGTCATGAACTGCTGGTGCGAGGAGATCTGCGAAGGCAACGAAGAGGTCAGCCAGCAGACCCCCGCCGAGGGCCTCTGCCTCCCCGAGGGCTGGAAGGACGAGTTCCAGGTCAACGATGATGGCACCTATTACGAAGAGAACGACGACCAGACCGGCGCCGGCGATCCCAAGAGCGGGGATGTCCTGGCCGGAGCTGATCTCGGCCTCGCCGGCGGCGACACTGCTGCCAGTGGGGAAGAGACCTCCAGCACCAAGAAGAGCAGCTCCACTTCCTGCAGTGTTGGCACCGGCTCCTCCCCCGGGGCGGGTCTCCTGGCCCTGTTGTTCCTGGGTCTGGCCCTGCTGCGCCGCCGTCAGCCCCAGGTCTGATCCACTCCCCCCCTTCCCCCAACCTAGAGGTCTTCCCCATGTGGTTGCCTGAAAAAGCCGACGCCCTGGCCTTCCTCCACACCCACCTTGCGACCCCCAACCTGCGACTCCATTCCCTGGCTTCGGGGGCCATAATGAAGGCCATCGCCCCGACGCTTGGTGGCGACCCCCACCTTTGGGAACTGGCCGGTCTGTTCCACGACCTGGACCTGGACCTGGTTGCCGGCAACATGGCCCGCCACGGCAAGGTCGGGGCCGGGCTTCTTGAAGAGAAGGGCTTTCCCCCGGAGGCCGTGCGAGCCATCCTCGCCCACAACAGCGAACACACTGGGGTGCGGCCCGAGAGTTCGTTTGAGATCGCCCTGCTGGCCTCCGAACAGCTTACCGGCCTGATCACCGCTGTGGCCCTGGTCAAGGGGCGGTCGCTGGCCCTGGTGGAGCCTGCCTCCGTGAAGAAGCGCATGAAGGAGGCGCGCTTCGCCGCGGGGGTCAACCGCCAGAAGGTGCTGGACATCGAAAAGACGGGCCTGCCCTTCGACGAGTTCCTGGCCCTTGCGGTGGGCGCCATGCAGGCCATTGCCCCAGACCTGGGCCTGTGAGGTAAGCCATGGCGCAGCGCAAATGGGACATGCTGGATCGGGCCTTTGCTGACTACCTCGCGGGCCACACCGACGCCAAGGTGCAGGTCCACTGGGACAGCGGCGACAGCCAGGTCATGGAGGTAGCCCACTTCTTCCGCAGCTTTGCCCAGATGCCGGCCCTCGAGAAGAAGGCCCTGAGCCTGTGCCGGGGGCGGGTGCTGGATGTGGGGGCGGGCACGGGGATTCACGCCTCGGTGTTGCAGAAGCGGGGCCTGGAGGTGGTGGCCGTGGAACCCATGACCGCCGCCTGCGAGGCCATGCGCCGCCGGGGGCTCACGGGGGTCATTGAGGGTTCCTTCTTCGACCTGCCGCCCACGGGGGACTTCGACACCCTGCTGTTCATGATGAACGGCCTGGGCATGCCCGGCCTCCTGTCCCGCCTGGACGCCCTGTTCCAGCAATGCGCGGCGCTGCTGAAGCCCGACGGCATCATCATCGGGGACTCCACGGACATCTTCGTGTCCCTGGATCTGGACCGAGAGCAGGACTACGAGCGCTACCCCGGCGAGCTGACCTTCGAAGTAGAGTATCAGGGGCTGCGGGGACGCCGGGAGCCCTGGCTGTTCATGGACTTCGGCACCCTCTCCGAGGCCGCCCGCCGCAACGGCTTCAAGGCCAGCATGAGCGAGTACGGAACCTCGGGGAACTACTTGGCGAGCCTTCGTCGGCAGGCTCCAAAACGCATTTAACTATGGAGGATCGATCCCATGCACCGATTCGTCGCCCTTGCCACCTGCTGCTACCTTTGCCTCGTCGCCGTCACAGCCCAAGCCGAGGGCCGGACCGCCGGATGGAACCAACACGACGGCTTCTTCGTCCGCTGGACCCCGGGCCTTGCCGCCGCTTCTGCCAGCGAGAATCCCGGTGGCGGCGAGCAGACCCTCTCTGGCAGCGGTTTCCTTGGGGGCTTCGCCGTCGGCGGGACCATCATGGAGAATCTCATCCTTCACTTCAGCGCTCACTTGGGGCAGATCGCCGAGCCCAAGTATGAGGCCCCCGGGATCTCCACCAACATCAAAAAGTCCGCCCTTGGGCTGGTGCTCTTTGGCGGGGGCCTCACCAGGTATTGGATGCCCTACAATGTCTATGCCACGGTGTCCGCCGGCCTGGGCGGCGTGGTCTTCGTCCCCGAAAAGGGACAGTCCTCGGGGACGGAGCGGGGCCTGGGCCTCAGCTTCATGGTGGGCAAAGAATGGTGGGCCTCCGAGAACTGGGGCCTGGGAATTGCGGGCCAGTATCTCTTCATCAGCGCCAAGGACAAGGACCTCTTCGGAACCAAGGACCTGACCTCCAGTGCTTTCGGGCTGGTGTTCTCCGCGACCTACAACTGACGCCCCCCCAGCCCCCCTATCAAGCCAGTCTCCCGCCATCTCCACGGTTGCAGGTCCTTTGACATGGCCCGGAATATGGCTAGAATGCGCGCGTTGATAAACACTGGAGGTATTTGAATGAAGTTGCTTACCCTGGTTTCTGGAGTTCTTGCGTTCCTGCTTGCTGCTGCTCCCATGGCCTTGGCCAAGGACGAGGGCTATCACACCCATGACGGGTTCATGCTGCGCCTGAGCGCAGGCTTCGCTGGTGCCAGTGCCACTGAAAAGGGCACCTCCATTGGGGATGTGACCGTCTCTGGTGGGGGTATGGCGCAGAGCTTCGCCATCGGTGGTGCGGTGGCGGACAATTTCATCCTGAACGCTGACATCTTCGGCGTCCAACTCTCCGAGCCCGAGTACGAGATAGGTGGCACTACCAAGACGGCCGACAAGACCAGTTGGACCTACGCGGCCATCGGCCCCGGCGTCACCTACTACATCATGCCCATGAATCTCTACATCGCAGGCTCGGTTGGCATGGCCGTGGCCCAGATGACCGACGAAGATGCGGACGAGACCTTCAGCTCGGACGGTGGCTGGGGCATGAACCTCATGGTCGGCAAGGAGTGGTGGGTCTCCACCAACTGGGGCCTGGGCGTCGCCGGCCAGATCATGTACATGAGCATCAAGGACAAGGAGATCATCGAAAAGAAGGACATGACCTTCGCCTCCTTCGGCGTCCTCTTCACCGCCACCTACAACTAAGTCTTCCGCACCTACGACCCCAACACCGCCGGGTGGCCCAGGGCGGTTGCCCGCCCCGGGCTCCCACAGA
>CAZMEC010000031.1:18434-20173 GCA_964565265.1 uncultured Myxococcales bacterium | reverse complement strand
TGGGGGAAGGTGGCGCGAAGCGCCGGATGAGGGCACGGGTTCCACCGCCAGCCACTCTTCCGCCCTCTCCCTAGCCCTCCCCCAAAGGGGGAGGGAACCGGCCTCCCCAGGGCGAGGGAACCGACCCCATTGCGGCTAGTTGTCGGTGGGGGTGTCGGGGAGGATTCTTGGGGGGCGTTTGGTTTGAGGGGGGACTGGGGTTTGGGGGGCGGCCAGGAGCTGCCTGAGGTAGGCCTCGAAGGTCAGCAGGGGGCTGCGAGTCTGAGTGTCCATGGAGACCTCCCCGGCGTCCGGCGCCGTTGTGCACGCAGGGCCATGGTAACGCCGGTGGCAGGGGGCCCCAAATATTCGGCCAAATGCGGGGGTTGCCCCATCCCCGACCCTCCCCCCTTGCGGGGAGAGGGAGACGGCCGGGTGCCACCTTTGTCTTGATCATTCCGGGGGGCCTCAGGGAGCTTGAAAAATGCGGCAAAACCTGTTTCCATCAGCACCGTGACGACGCTCACAGATGGGGGCACCAATGGGCAGGTTTCGCAGCTTGGTGGTGGTTGGTGCTGGGAAGAAGCTTCTCAAGGCCCTGGCGGGTCCTGCTGAGGCTGAGGGCGTGGAGATCCTGGCCCTGGCGAACCTGGACGCGGTGCTGGATCTGAAGACCGTGCCCGGATGCCTTCTGTGGAAGCACGACCCGGCAGGGGAAGAGGCGCTGGAGGCCCTCGGCGAGATGTTGGAGGGGCGCTGTGCCCTGGGGGTGCTGCTGCCTGACACTCTGGAGGGGTCCCTGAAGGTCCGCGTGAAGTGGCCCGGGCCCATGGACCTGTTGCTGGCCGAGCCCGCTGCCCTGCTGGAATACCTGGGCCTTGCCAGGCCTGCCGACCCGGCCTCGGAGGAGACCGCGGCGGTGCTTGAGGTGGAGGTGGAGGCCTCTGAGGAGTTGCCGCCCCCGCTGCCCCCCGAACTGCCTGTCCAGGCGGCCCCTGTGGCGGAGCCTGAGGGCGCGATGACGGCACCGGAAGAGGATGAAGACCCGAAGAAGGCCGCAGCCCGGCTGCGCCGCGAGAACTCCCGCCTGCTGGGCCAGGTGGAGACCCTCAAGAAGCGCCTGGAAGAGACCCTGGAGAAACAAAAAGAGCTGACCCGGAACCTGCGGAACCTGGAGGGTGGCGGGCGGGAGGCTGAGGCCAAGGAACTGGAGCGGCTGACCAACGAGGGCCGGCGCCTCCGGGAGCGGCTGGCCACCCTGGAGCAGCGCCACGAGACCCAGGAGCAGGCCCGGGTGGCCCTGGCGTCGGAGTTGGCTGAGGCCAGGAAGGCCCGGGAGGACCTGCGGGAGGAGCTGGAGGGGGCCCGGGCCCGCCTAAGCGAGCAGGACGGAGCGCTGACCAGGGCTGGGGCCGCGGTCGCGGACCAGGAGTCCAAGCTTCACCGCCTGGAGGAACTGGGACGGCTGAATCGCCAGCTCATTGGAGAGGCCGAGGAACACCAGGCCAACCTGCTGCAATACCGGCGTCGGGCCGAAGAATTGACGGATCAACTGGCCCAGGCGGAGGCGAAGAAGGCCGCCCTGGAGGGCCGGATTGAGACCATGGAACTGCAGGCCATGGAGGACGACGACCTGAAGGACCGCTTTGGCGCGGATCTCCAGGCCAGGAACGAACTGCTGTCCAAGCTCAAACTGGTGCTTGAGGAGACGGTGGCCAGGGCGGAGGCTCTGGAGGCCAAGGTGGCTGGGCTTGAGGCGA
>CAZMEC010000031.1:13001-18334 GCA_964565265.1 uncultured Myxococcales bacterium | reverse complement strand
AGGTAGCAGAGCTGGAACCCCTGGCTGAGGCAGGCGGGAAGGTTCCGGCGTTGGAGGCCAAGGTGGCCGAACTGGAGCCCCTGGCTGTGGCCGGCGGCAAGGTGCCGGAGTTGGAAGCCAAGGTGGCTGGGCTTGAGGCGAAGGTAGCAGAGCTGGAACCCCTGGCTGAGGCAGGCGGGAAGGTTCCGGCGTTGGAAGCCAAAGTGGCCGAGCTGGAGCCTTTGGCTGCGGCCGGCCTCAAGGTACCGGCGTTGGAAGCCAAGGTGTCCGAGCTGGAGTCCTGGGCAGCGGAACTGGAGCCCCTGGCCGAGGCCGGGGGGAAGGTACCGGCGTTGGAAGCCAAGGTGGCGGAGCTTGAGCCTTTGGCTGTGGCCGGCGGCAAGGTTCCGGCGTTGGAGGCCAAGGTGTCCGAGCTGGAGTCCTGGGCAGCGGAACTGGAGCCCCTGGCCGAGGCCGGGGGGAAGGTACCGGCGTTGGAAGCCAAAGTGGCCGAGTTGGAGCCTTTGGCTGCTGCTGGGGCGAAGGTGCCTGCCCTGGAGGCCCAGCTTGCCACGGTGACGGAGGCTAGAGCCCGCGCTGAGGACAACGCTGCTCGTCTTACGGCCTCCCTGGAGACCCTGCGGGCGGACTACGACTCTCTGGAGCAACTGGCCGAGGAAAGCCGGCAGTCGAAGGCCCTGGCTGAGGCCCAACTTGCGGCCCAGACCCTGGCCCGGCAGGAAGCCGAACAGGGCGCCGGCGGCCTGGCGGAGACCATCTCCGGGCTGGAACTTCGCCTGGCCAGACAGGAGGAGGCCCGCCGCGAGCTGGAGTCCCGCTGCCTGGCCACCGCCGAGGTGGAGCTGCAGCTTCGGGACCAGTTGGAGCAGGCCCGCCTTGAGGCCTCTGGCCTTCAGGCCCGCTTCGAAGAAAGTGACGCCGGTCGCCTGGCCGCCCTGGAACGCCAGGACTACCTGACCCGGGAGACCAAGGCCTTGCAAGAGCAGGTAGCCGGTCTGCGGGCAGAGAACGAGTCCCTGGGCCAGGCGGTGAAGAAGGAACAGGACCGCTTTGAAGAGGTCTCCGCAGACCTCGGGCTGCTGGAGGTGGACCGCCGTGGGGCCACCTCGGCGGTGGAGCGCATGGGCATTGAGCTGGGCCTGCTGCAGGACCAGAAGGCCGCAGTGGTGGCCCTGCTGGGCGAGGAGAAGGCCCGGCTTGAGATCCGCTCCCGGGAGAACGAAGCCCTTGGCGCGAAGCTGGCGGTGCTGGAGGCCTCGCTGAAGGACCTGGAGGCGCTGCGCAGCCAGAAGGAGACCCTGGAGGGCCAGGTCTCCGAGTTGGAAGGGAAGCTGGCCCAGGTGGCCAAGAAGCGCGAGACCAAGGACAAAGAGAAGAAGGAGCTGACCCGCCAGGTGGAGGCTCTCAGCAAGGAGAGCGAGGATCGGAGGCTTCGGATTGAGGCCCTGGAGGCCGAACTCGAGGCGGCCATCTCGGTGGTGGGCCAGCCCTCCGCCCAGCCCCACCAGACCGAGGAGCAGGCCCAGATCCTCAAGGCCCTGGAGGAGGAAACCGTGACCCTGCGGGGGGAGGTGGAGGGCCTCAAGCGCAGCAGCGCCGAACACAAGGTCGCCGCCCTGATCACCACCCAGAGTGCCCGGGAAGAGGAGTTGGCCACCAAGCTGTCCGAGGTTGAAATGCGCCTCGGCTACTTCAAGAACGAATACGACCGCAGCCTGAACCTGCTGGAGGAACGGGACCACCGCATTGAGACCCTGGAGCTGGGATTGGCCCGGCTGGAAGGCGAGGGGGGCTCGGGGCGGATCAAGAAGCTGGAGCGCCTGCTGGATACCGCTCGAGACCGGGCCGGAACCCTGGAGGTGGAGCTGAGCAAGGCGGATAACGAACGCCTGGAACTGGCCCTGACCGTGGAGAAGCTGCAGGTGGACCTGGAGAAGGCCCTGGAGAACGGCGGGCCTGACATCAGCCGGGAGGATGGGTCCACGGAGACCCTCACGGTGACAGATACCGCCGAGCTGCTCCAGCTTCGCGAGCGCCTGGAGTTGCTGGAGAAGGAGCGGAGCTCCCTCCAGAGCTTCCTGGAAGAAAGCCGCAAGCGCGTGGAGACCGAACGCCAGTTGTTCCTGGAGGTGGAGGAGAACTACCGCGTCACCATCATGGAGATGAACAACGAGAAGGAGGACGCGCTCATTCGGCTTTCTGAGCTGGACGAGCGGGTTCGGCGCCTGACGGGCGTCCAGGACCTCCAGCACAAGAGCCTGCTGCAGGTGTTGGGGCTGGTCAAGGCTGCCCGGGATGCCAACCAGGAGCTGTCCCGCACCTTGAGTGCTGCCATGGAGGAGTAGGTTTGTTCTGGCTTCCTTTTTGTCCATCCTGTCGAAAACCCCCGACCCCTGAGGGCAGGTGTCCCGGCTGCGGCAGCGTCATCCCGGGTGGCCCCGGGCGTTTGCTGAAGATCCGGCTCCGGCGGCCCTCCATGACGGATGTTCTGGCCTTCGAGGAGGCCGGCCTGGAGTCCTCGAAAGAGGGCAGCGAACTGGTCGCAGGTCTGGACAGCCCGGAGCAGCTTGGGCGCCTCCTGGAAAAGCATGAGCGGGTCATCCGCAAGAAGGGGGCCAGCGTGGAGTTTCCCGCGGGGGTTGAGCTGCTGCCCGACTCTCCGGTGCTGCGCTGCGTGGCCAAGAAGGTCAGTGGACGCTTCCGGGCCTGCATGGTGCAGGGCCTGGGGGAAGCCCACTGCGGTCCCATGGCGGCCCTGCTGCCCCTGGACGACGACAGCCGGGACCTGAGCCTGATGGACGGCCTGCGCCAGCACGGCGTGCCCCTCGAACCCTTTCTGCTGGAGGTCTTCCGCTGTCTGGCCAAGGGGAAGTCCGAGGTCCTCTACTGTCCCCTGCTGACCCACTGGTTGGCCCCCAAGCCCCCCCTTACGCCCAGAGAGTTCGGCCAATGGTGGGCCCTGCCCGAACACCAGACCCTGCGGGTCTTCACCATCCTGCCCGGCGAGGGGCACCGGGAAGAGTCCCTGGACCAGGAGGCGCTGCCCTCGGAGAGCCCACGCCTGCCCTGGTCCCTGGAGGACCCCCTCCCGCCCTTTGCCCTCCACGCGGGCGGGATGCTGTATCTGGAACTGGGCGGCCGTTTCCGGCGCTGGGTCCCGGGCGCGGAGACCCTGGAAACGCTGGTGGATCGGGGAGGCCCGGACACCATTCTCATGCTGCCCACTCGGCACCGCCTGATCAGCCGACGCCTGGAGACGGGCCGGAAGCCCGGCTCCCAGGGCCTGTCCCTGATGCTGCTCATGGAGGACGGCCTCCACTCCCGCCAGGTGGACCCCCACTTCGCCGCCCTTTGCAGCCTGGGCTCGCTGCCCGTGGGACCGCGCCTGTCCATGGCCGCAGATGCCCGCTCCATGGGCTTCTTCTGCGCGGACTGCTATCCCCGCTGCATCCTGGTCCAGAAGCGCGAGATCAAAGGCGACTCCTTCCAATTGGCCCCCATGAACAACGGCTCCGCGCTGGTGGTCTCCAACGCGGGTGAGGCCTGGCTGTTCGAGCGCGGCGCCCTCTGGACCCTGACCGCCTCCTGGGCAGGCCAGCGCTGGCCCGCCAACCCCCTGTTCAGCCCCCTGCTGGATTCCGTGCAGGACTTCGAGGTGGTCCCCGGGGGCAAGGTGGCGGTGCTGTCCTGTGGGGGGAGGCGCCTGGCCTTCCTGGATGCCCAGGGGGACCCCCGGGAGAAGCGGGCCGGCTCGGCTACCAATCCGCTGCTGACCGTGGATGAAGAACTGGCCCTGACCCGTCCCGCGCGGAGCCTCTCCGTGGACCGCCTGGGCAACCTCTACCTGGCCGGAGACGGCTTCCTGTTGAGGCGGGGGGCCCAGGGGGGCTTTCTGCTGCTGCGGGTGGACACGGACGAGACCATGGCCGTGAAGGGCGGAGGCTTCCTGTACCGGGAGGGCCCCAGCCTGCGTTTCCTGCCGCCCCTGGCGCCCCTGCCCCTGGAGAACTTCGGCGAGGGCCTGGCCGCCCATCTCACAGAGGTTGAAAAGGAAGCCCTGGAGACCCTGACCTCCCGGTCCTCCCGGGTGACGGCCCCGGAGAACCTTCATTCCCTGACGAAGCGCCGGCACCGGGACAGGCCCCTGGAGCCCGAATGAAGATCTGCATCACCGCTGGCGGCACGGAAGAGCCCATTGATGGGGTGCGGTTTCTAGGGAACCGTTCCAGCGGCAAACTGGGCGCCCTCATCGCCACCGAGGCCCTGTGCCGGGGCCACGAGGTGCTGCTGCTGCGGGCCGCGCGGGCCATCCATCCCGAGGTGCCGGAGGGTCCGGGCCGCTTTTCCTTCCAGACCTTTGTAAGCAGCGCCGACCTTCGCGGCCTGCTGACCGGCGCGGCGGCAGCCTTCCAGCCCCAGGTGCTGATTCATGCGGCGGCGGTGGCGGACTTCCTGCCCCAGGCCGTGGTGGCAGGAAAGGTAAGCTCCCAGGCCGGCTGGAGCCTGAACCTGGTGCCCAACGAGAAGCTGGCGCCCTCCATCAGGGGCTGGTGCCCTGGGGTGCGGCTGGTGGTCTTCAAGCTGGAGGCCCAGGTGTCCCAGGAGGAGTTGTTCGCCCGGGCCCGGGCCGGGCTGGCGGCCTCCGGGGCCGAACTGGTGGTGGCCAACCTGGCGGAGGCCCTGGGTGAGGACTCGGCTCACCAGGCCTGGATTCTGGATGCTGACCGGGTGCTGGCCCAGGTGGCCGGCAAGGCCCGGATTGCCAAGGTCCTGCTGGACCTGTTGGAGGTCAAATGAAGAGCCCTGCGGTTACCAAGGTGCTGATCATCGTTACCGGCGGCATCGCGGTCTACAAGGTGCTGGAGGTGATTCGGCTGCTGAAGGCCAGGGGCGTGGACACCAAGGTGGTCATGACCCCCGCCGCCACGGCCTTCGTCACCCCCATGAGCTTCGAGACCCTGTCCGGCAACCCCGTGCTGCTGGACCTGATGGTGGGCTCCATTCCCCACATTCGGCTGGGGGAGTGGGCGGACCTGGTGCTGGTGGCCCCGGCCAGCGCGGACTTCCTGGCCCGGGCAGCCTGGGGCCTGGGGGATGACCTGGCGGCCGCCACTCTGCTGGCCCTGCCCCCCGCGACCCCCCTGGTGATAGCCCCCGCCATGAATGTGAACATGTGGGAGAACCCCATGGTCCAGGCCAATGTGCGGCGGCTGAAGGAGTTGCTGGCGGGGCGGGTGACCCTGGTGGAGCCCGTGGTCAAGGAGTTGGCCTGCGGCACCAAGGCCAAGGGCGCCCTGGCGGAACCGGCGGACATTGTGGAGGCGGTGTTGGGG
>CAZMEC010000031.1:0-12901 GCA_964565265.1 uncultured Myxococcales bacterium | reverse complement strand
TGGGGTCGGACTGGAGGAAGTTCTCTTCGTCGTAGGCGATGAGGTTGATGGTGTAGTCGCCGGCCATGTCGGGCATGAAGGCGGTCGTGCAGAGACCCTCGGTGTTCAGGTAGGCGCCCGAGTCCTCGGGCTTTTCCAGCAGATACCAGATGTAGCCAGCGTTGTAGATGTTGGCGCCGCAGGACCCACCGGTGCTGTTGCAGCCGTTGAGGGTGATGATCTGCCCAGCGTTGTAGCCCGAGTAGTAGGAGGCCTGCCCCGGGTCCGCGGCGGGTACCGAGCAGTTGGTCTTGGAGTAGCCGCGCAGGGTCAGGCTTTCCGTGGTGGCGCCCTTGGAGGGGTGCTCCCATTTGATCTTCAGGTAACCCTTCAGGTCGATGGACTTGGGCGCGAAGACCACGGGCACGGAGACGATGCCGAAGGGGGGAATCTCGAAGCCGTCCTTGAGGCTGGCGTCGATGGTGAAGTCCGTGGATTTGCCGTTCCAGGGGTCCTCGGTGTGGACATCGAGGACCTCACAGGGCGCGTTGCCCTGATTCATGAGGGCCACGGTCTTGGTGTGGACCTCAGAGGCCACCTCGGCGTTGAAGGACAGCAGCTTGCCCCTGGGAGCAATCTGGAGGTCGCACATCTCGGCGGCGAACATGTTGTAGCGCAGGGTCTGGGCGCCCACCTCGGGGGCCACATAGTTGATCAGGAAGGCCGCGTTGCGGTCCTCGGTCTGCCCCGTGGGGCGGGCGTAGGAGACCTCAAAGCGGTAGGCCTTGCCGGCGGGGAGGCTGCGGCCGCCGCCGATGGGGAGTTCGTTGCCCGAGTCGGGGTCGACCATCTTGTAGGTATACCAGGCGGCGTTCTCAGGGGGTTCGATGGCCAGGCTTTGGATGAGGATGGGGCAGCCGCAGCAGTTGCCCTTCTCGGAGCAGATCTCGTTGCACTCTGCGGCGGTGCGATTGTAGATGGTGACGCTTTGCTCGGGGTTGTCCAAGAAGTTCAGGTTGAAGCCTGTCCCGGAGGAGTTGGTGATGTCCAGGACGGCGGGCTTCTGTTTGATGCTGATGTCGATGAAGGTGGAGCCGCCCACCTGGGTGATGTCGTTGGTGTCGATGCGGATGCGGTTGTCATCCTGGTAGTCGTCGTCCGAGGGGTCGTAGCGGACGGTGAAGCAGAGGGAGGCGTAGCCAAGCGTGCCCTTGGTGGGGATGGTGGCGGGCAGGTTGGGCAGGTCCACCAGGGTGAACTCGCTTGAGGGGAAGTCGAAGTCTATGTCGCGGATGATGAGGGCTTCGGTGCCCGAGTTGTCCATGCAGACGGTCTCGGACTTGGAGGTGAAGACGCAGGAGAAGGTCAGCAGGCGGGCGTTGAGCTGCATGACGGGGCCAACCTTCTGCACGGCAAAGGTGGTCTGCATGGAGCCACAGTGCTGGGGCATGTCAACGCCGTCGGGCATCGTCACCTCGGGGCAGTCCACCTCGTCATGGTTCTCGAAGTCGTCGGTGATGATGGTCAGGACCGTGTCGCCCAGGTCCACGGGCTCTTCGCCCGGGTCGTAGCGCACCGAGAACCAGAGGTAGTCGGAGGGCGCGTTGGGTTCGATGACCAAGGGGAGGTCATTGGCCTGGGTGCTGCCGTTCCAAAGCAGATCCACATACCGGTTGCCGCCGCTTTCCAGGTAGATGCCCATTACCACCAGAGGCGCCGAGCCGGTGTTGAGGACCTCCACGCGGAACAGCTCTTCCGGGGCGGCGGGGTCGATGAGGGGGAGCTCAAAGTTGCCGGGGTTGATGTTCCCCTCCACGGCAATCTCAAGCTGGGGGTGCTTGGTGCGCCCGTAGGAGCCGCCGCAAGCAGAGGTAAGCACCAGGGCGCCAAGCGCCAGAAACAGAGGGAAGGTTCTGGTCATGGAAACAGCTCCTATCAGTCGTTCATGAAGGGACCTTGGTAATTGCTGGTGATCTTGTACTGGCCCGTGCCGTTCACCACGGAGGCGACCTTGGCCGAGGGCCAGGCCACGGTGGCCACTTCCCACATGTCCAACTCGCTGAGGAGGACATCGGAGATCTCGAACACCAACTGGGAATAGATGTAGATGCGCACGGTGGCCTTGGCGTCGCCGTAGCCGTGGTTGTTCCAGTAGTGGACGCCCACGGAGTAGACGGTGTTGTTCTCGGGGATGTTCAGGTTGATGTTCTCGGGGCCGGCGCCGTCGGTGTCGTCGCGGTCCAGGCCGGGGTCGTCGTCCACATTGGGGTCCCAGGAGCCCCATTTGGGGTGGGCGTTGAACCAGAAGGCGTCGTAGGGCTGGTCGAACCAGGGGTCGGGTTTGCCGTCCCCGTCCACATCGGTCATGGTGGCGAAGGGGTGGGTGAAGTGCAGGTCCAGGTCGGAGCCGGCCTTGTCACCCTCGTCGGTTTCGTCCTCGTCCCCGGGGGTCACCCACAGCAACTCAATGTGAATGGCCTCGTCGGGGATGACCGTGACCTCGAACTGGTCCTTGATGCAGCTTTCGACATTCTGCTCGTCCCAGACGCTGAGGTAGAAGGTGTACTTGCCCGCCACATTGGCCTCGAACTCGGGGCTGGGGAAGCTGTTGGTGGGCAGGAACACGCTCTGGGAGCCGTTGGGCTGCTCCACTTCCCAAAGCCAACGGGAGATGGTGCCGGACTCGGCGTAGCTGTTTTCGCCGTGGAGTTTGAGGACCGTCTGGGGGATGACCTCGTCGCCCTGATCACACTCAATGATGGCGGAGGGGCAGATGACCAGCGCGCCGAAGCCGCTGACCTCGATGTCCTTGTTCTGGTAGAAGGAGTTGTTCTTGATGACCAGGGTGCCCAGGTCCGGGATGGGGTTGCCATCGGGGTCCGTGGGGTTCTCCACATCGGGGGTGAAGTTCACATTGATGGTGACCTTGCCGCCCACGGGCACGGAGACGGGGTCTTCGTCCTGGGGTTCGTGGTCCAGGGTGCCCGTATCCACGCCGAAGTCGGCGGAGGATTCGGGCGTGAAGGCGATGCTGTAAAGCTCCAGGGGAGCGTCCCCGCAGGAGGTGATCTCCAGGGGGTAGGTGGCCAGGTCGCTAATCCGTTTGCCGCCGAACTTGATTTTGGCGGGGTTCACGGAGATGCAGGGGCCCGTCTGATTGCCCTTGAGCAGCACTTCCGTGCCGCCTTCCTTGCTGGGGTCGTTGCTGTAGATGGTCAGGGCGCCGTCGGCCTTCTGGTCGTCCACGGGGGCAAACTTGACCTTGAAGAAGAAGGTGGAGGTGGGAGAAAGCTCGACGGGGTTCTCAAAGGTGATGCCGTTCTCGGTCTCGCTGGAGACGGGGTACTCGTCGCCGGCCACCACCACGGTGAAGTTGGGGTTGCCGGTGAGGGTGAAGCCGGTGATTACCAGGTTGGAGGAGCCCACATTCAGCATGGTCACATTCTTGCTGGGGCTTTCGCCCACAAAGACCTGGCCAAAATCAAGGAGTTCGGGGGTGACCTTCATTTCCGAGGCGCCCTCAGAGATCTTGAGGTCCACCAGGATCTGGCCGTCGTTCACATTCACGGCGTCGCCGTCCACGGTGATGCGCAGCTTGGCGCTGCGAACCAGGGCATCGTCATGGCGGGTGTAGGTGACGCGAATCTGGATGGCCCCGGCGTAGTCCTCGGAGGGCTGGGAGACGGGGGCCACCGGGAAGGCTTCCTTGGCTTCAAAGGCGGCCTGGACCTCACCGGGGAGGGTGAGGGCAAAGGCGGGGACAACCTCGGTGGCGCCGCTGGGGGCGGTGTACTCAAGCTTGATGTCCAGGACCTCAAGGTTTTTTCCACCGGTGTTGATCATCTTGAGGTCCAACACCGAGGAACCCCCGGGCAGGACCTGACCCTTGTTGAAGGTGTATTTGCAGGAGGTCAGCGTGCTGAGGGCGCCGGTCTTCTGGCAGATGTTCCCTGGGTCGAACTCGACCTCGGAGTACTTCACCTGTCCGCCACCCTCGCCATCGCCGTCGTCGCCGCCGCAGGACGGCAGGACCACAAGTCCCGCGGCCAGGAGAAGCGCCAATCCACTGAAGAGCCTGGTCAACTGAATCATGGTATCCCCCTAAACGAAGCGGCCCAGCAGAGGCCGTACAAAGCAACGCGGGATTATACGCAGCGGCTTGGAAGGGCGTCAAATCGTTTTTTTTGGACGCAGAAGGGGGGCCGCGGGGGGCCTAGAAGGGGGAGGCGTAGCCGGAGGTAATCTTGTACTGGCCGCTGCCATTGACGATGGAGAGAACCCGGCCGGAGGGCCAGGCCACGGTGGCAGCTTCCCACATGTCCAATTCCTTGAGGGTCACCCCGGAGACCTCGAAGACCAACTGGGCGTAAATGTAGACGCGCAGGGTGGCCTTGGCCTCGCCGTAGCCGTGGTCATTCCAGTAGTGGACGCCGACGGTGTAGACGGTGTTGTTCTCGGGGATGTTGAGGTTGATGTTCTCCGGGCCGGCGCCATCGATGTCGTCACGGTCCAGGCCGGGGTCATCGTCCACCGCGGGATCAAAGGAGTTCCACTTGGGGTGGGCGTTGAACCAGTAGCAATCGAAGGGCTGGTCGAACCAGGGGTCGGGCTTGCCATCGTTGTCGATGTCATCCATGCCGGCGAAGGGGTGGGCGAAGTGCAGGTCCAGGTCGGAGCCGGCGTTGGTGCCCTCGTCGGTCTCGTCCTCGTCGCCTGGGGTGACCCACAGCAACTCAATGTGAATGGCCTCGTCGGGGATGACGGTGACTTCGTACTCGGCTTTGAAGCAGGAGTCGTTGTTCTTCTCGTCCCAGACGGTGAGGTAGAAGGTGTACTTGCCCGCCACATTCACCTCGAACTTGGGGTTGGGGAAGGTTTCGTTGGGCTCGAATACGCTTTGGGAGCCGTTGGGCTGGGCGGCCTCCCAGAGGTACTTCTGGATGGTGCCCGTCACGGCGAAGCTGTTCTCGCCGTGAAGGTTCAGGGCGGTCTGGGGGATGACCTCGGAGCCCTGGTCGCATTCAATGATGGCGGTGGGGCAGATGTCGGGGGAGCCGAAGCCGTCCACGGCCACATCCTTGTTCTGATAGAAGGAGTTGTTCCTGATGATGATGGTGCCCAGGTCCATGATGGGCAGGCCCTCGCCGTCCAGGGGGTTTTCTACATCGGGGGTGAACTGGATGTTGACCAGGACCTTGGAGCCAACGGGCACGATGAGGGGGTCTTCATCCATGGGGTCGTGCTCCAGGGTGCTGGTGTCCACGCCGAAGTCGGGGGAGGACTCGGGGGTCATGGCGATGCCGTAGATCTCCAGGGGAGCGTCGCCGCAGGAGCTGATCTCCAGGGGCAGGGTGGCCATCTCGGCGGGGTAGCGGGGACCAAAGGTGATCTTGGCGGGGTTCACCGAGATGCAGGGGCCCGTCTGGTTGCCCTTCAGGAGGACCTCGGTGCCGTTGGCCTTGGTGGGGTCGTTGCTGAAGATGGTCAGGACGCCGTCGGCCTTCTGGTCGTCCGAGGGGGCGAACTTGACCTTGAGGAAGAAGGTGGAGGCGGGGGCCAGTTCGATGGGGCTTTCCAGGGTGATGCCGTCCTGGGTCTCCTGGGAGAGGGGGTACTCCTGGCCGGCGATGATGACCGTGAAGTCGGGGTTGCCGGTGAGGGTGAAGCCGGAGACCACCAGGGCGCTGGAGCCGACATTCAACATGGTCACATTTTTGGAGGGGGCATCGCCCACGAAGACCTGGCCGAAGTCGAGGATCTCGGGGGAGACCTTCATCTCGGCGCCGCCCTCGGACAGCTTCAGGTCGATGACCAGTTCGCCGTCCTGGACATTGATGGCCTTGCTGTGGACGAAGATGCGGAGCTTGGCGCTGCGGGCCTTTTCGTCGTCGTAGCGGGTGAAGGTCACCTTGAGCTGGATGGCCTTGGCGAAGTCCGAGTCGGAGGCCGACACGGGGGCCACCATGAAGGACTCGTTACCTTCAAAGGCGGCCTGCACGGGCGTGGGGAGGGTCAGGGCGAAGGCGGGGACGGCCTCAACGGCGCCCTCGGGGGCCTCGTAGTCGAGCTCGATGCTGAGGACTTCCAGGTCGCGCTGACCGGAGTTCAGCATCTTGAGGTCGAAGACGGCGGAACCCCCCGGGATGACCTGGCCCTGGTTGAAGGTGTAGCGGCAGGCGGTGAGGAGGTCGTTGGCGCCCGTCTTCTGGCAGATGGTGCCGGGGTCGAACTCGAGCTCCGAGTATTTGGTGGGCGCCTTGTCGCCGTCGCCGCCGCCGCAGGCCGGCAGAAGGATGAAAGCAGCAGCCAGAAGGCCGATGGTGTTACGAATGGCCTGGAATGAAGTTCTCATAATCTACCCCCTGAAAGTTCTTGGCTCAAAATCCGTTTGCCAAATTACCGGCAATCTTACGAAGCACTTGCCGGTTCTTGCAAGTAGTTTCGAAGGAAGCGCGAAACGGGGAAGCAGATTCTTTTGATGGGCGGGGGTTTACGAGGTCCCTTTGGGAGTGCTATGTTCCCCGGACACCGTGGATTGGACGCCCTTTTTTGGGGAGAGAAGAGCAGCCATGCGAGACCTGAAATATCTAATGATGGCGTCGGCCTTGGTGCTGACTTTGGTGGACGGCGGCGCGCTTTGGGCGGGGGGCTTCGAGCACCCGGACAACGGCGCTGCGGCGCTGGCCCGGGGCGGGGCCTTTGCGGCCAAGGCCAATGACCTTACGGCCCTGCAGTACAACCCCGCGGGCCTGGCGGCCAACCGGGGCACCGTGCTGTATTACAGTCACAACCTCAGCCGGCAGAACCTGGACTTCTCGCCCCTGCTGTCGGACGGCAGCCGGGGGGCCACGGAGAGCAACAAGGCGGGGTGGTTCTACGCGCCCTTCGTGGGGGTCTCCACGGATGTGCTGCATCCCGATCTCAGGGTGGCCCTGGGGGCCTACGGGCCCAGCGCCATGGGGGCCATCGACTATGGGCGCGGGGGTGTGGCGAAGTACATGACCGTGGACAGCGAGATGGTGCTGGCGTACTACACCGCGGCCCTGGCCTGGAGCCCCCGCAAGGATTTGGATGTGGGGCTTGCGCTGCACTGGGTGGACCTCCAGCGGACGAAGTTCACCATCGCGGTGAACGGGTGGTTCGACGAGGAGATCAAGTACTCAGACGAATCCTATGACACCTACAGCACCATTGATGTAAGCGACCGCTTTGGCCTCTTTGCCACGGCGGGCCTGATGTGGCGGCCCCTTACCAACTGGACCCTGGGCGCATCCTTCAAGCTGCCCACCACGGACATTGACGCCCGGGGCGACATCGACCTGGACTTTGCGGGGGAGACCATCGGGGCGCTGTACGAGTCGGGGGTCAGCACCGGCGAGGGCCTGGTGCCCTTCGATGGCCAGGGCAACACCGTCACCAAGTTGCCCGCGCGGCTGCGCTTCACCCTGCCCATGGTGGCGCGCCTGGGCGCCCGCTATGCCAGCCCGGACCCGCGGGGCTGGGACCTGTGGGACCTGGAGGGCAATGTGGTCTGGGAGGGCTGGTCGTCGCTGGAGGAGTTCCGGGTGGATGTGGACGGCTACATGAAACTGGTGGGCAGCGGCGTCAGCAATGCCAACCCCATCTACTTCAAGCCCATCGTCATCAAGCGCAATTTCAATGACTCCTGGTCCTTCCGGTTGGGCGGCAGTTGTCGCCCCTGGGAGTTGCTGGGCTTCTCCCTGGGCGGCTACTACGAGACCGGCGCCATGCCCCGGGCCTTCACCAACATAGACTTCCCTTCGTTCAACCGCCTGGGGCTGGGGACGGGGGCCACTCTCTACTGGGGCCGCTTCGAGTTGACCGCTTCCTACAGCCACATCTGGCAGGAGACCCGGAATGTGGGCCGGGGCGAGAGTGAGGTGGCCATCCAGTTCCCCCTGTCCGACGAGGCGCCGCTGCCCCAGCATGTCGTGGGGGCCGGCAGGTTCGAGAGCTCCTACGATGTGATCTCGACTTCTCTGACAGTCAAACTGTAAATCAATCAACAAGTTGTTGGCAAAAACATGAAGTGACGCTAGATGGTCGCTGCGGGGATTGGTCTGGCCATTATTCCGCCATGTAGGGATATTTCCAATCCGTCGGGGGGGCGAAGTTTTCCTTGATGGCGCGGCAGGAGACCCAGCGCAGGAGGTTCAGGTAGGAGCCGGCCTTGTCGTTGGTGCCGGAGGCCCGGGCGCCACCGAAGGGCTGCTGACCCACCACCGCACCGGTGGGCTTGTCGTTGATGTAGAAGTTGCCCGCGGCGTTGGCCAGGGCGTCCGTGAGCTGGCTGATGACCAGGCGGTCCCGGGCGAAGATGGCGCCGGTGAGGCTGTAGGGGCTGGCCGTGTCACAGAGGGCCAGGGTTTCCTGGAGGGCCTTCTCCTTGTAGGGGTAGACGGTGAGGACGGGCCCGAAGATCTCCTCGCAGATGGTGCGGTAGCGGGGGTTGCTGGTCTGGATGAGGGTGGGGCGGATGAACCAGCCCTTCTTTCCGTCCGTCTTGCCGCCGGCGATGATCTTGGCGTCCTTGGCCTTGCGGGCACCTTCAATGTAGCCGCTGATGGAGTTGAAGGCGCCCTTGTCGATGACGGCGCCCATGAAGTTGCGGTAGTCCGCGGGGTCACCCATGGTGATGGATTCGATCTGGTCCACGAGGCGGCCCTGGATGCGCTTCCACATCTTTTCCGGGACATAGAGGCGGCTGGCGGCGCTGCACTTCTGGCCCTGGAACTCGAAGGCGCCACGGATGGCGGCGGTGATGAGGGCGTCCTCGTCGGCGGACTCGTGGGCGAAGATGAAGTCCTTGCCGCCGGTCTCGCCCACGATGCGCGGGTAGGAACGGTAGTTGGCAATGTTCTCGCCCACGGTCTTCCACATTCCCTGGAACACGGAGGTGGAGCCGGTGAAGTGGATGCCCGCAAGGTCCGGGTGGGCCAGGACCGGGTCGCCCACCTTGGCGCCGGAGCCGGGGATCATGTTGATGACGCCCGCGGGGAGGCCGGCCTCTTCGAGGATCTTGAGGACATACCACGCGGACAGCACGGAGGAGGACGCGGGCTTCCACAGGACGGTGCAACCCATCATGGCAGGGGCTGCGGGGAGGTTGCCGGCGATGCTGGTGAAGTTGAAGGGGGTGACGGCGAAGACGAAGCCCTCCAGGGGGCGGTACTCGACGCGGTTGTAGATGCCCGGGGCGCTGATGGGCTGGTCCTGGTAGATGCGGGTGGCGTAGTAGGGGTTGAAGCGCCAGAAGTCGATGAGCTCGCAGGCGCTGTCGATCTCCGCCTGGAAGGCGTTCTTGGACTGGCCGATCATGGTGGCGGCGTTCAGCAGGTAGCGGTACTTGCCGGTCAGCAACTCGGCGGCCTTGAGGAACACGGAGAGGCGCTGCTCGTAGGGGAGGGCGGCCCAGGCGGGGGCGGCCTCGCGGGCGGCGCGGGCGGCGGCCTCCACTTCCTTGACGCCGGCGCGATGGTACACGCCCAGCTTCATGGTGTGCTTGTGGGGGCAGGCCAGGAGCGCGGTGTCGCCGGTGCGGACCTCGCGGCCGCCGATGAACAGCGGAATGTCATAGCCGCCCTTGCCAACGGTGGCCAGGGCCGCTTCCAGGGCTTTGCGTTCAGGAGACCCAGGCAGATAGCCCTTGATGGGTTCGTTCACCGGGGTCGGGACGGTGCTGATGGCGTAGGACATCTTTGCCTCCAAAGGTTAGACAGCCAAGGGAATCTAGCAGAAGGAAAGGCCGGGGTGAAGCACTACGAGAGGGGGCCCCGGAGACCCCTTAGGACCAGTGGCGGTGGAGTTGGGGTTTCAGGCGGGCCCAGGTGAACTGGACGAGGGCTTGGATTACGGACATGGCGGGGACTGCCAGGAGGGCGCCTTTGATGCCGAAGAATCTTTCGCCGGCGATGAGGACCAGGATGACCAGGACCGGGTGGATCTTGGCCTGGGTGCCGATGATCTTGGGGTTCAGGAGGTTGGCCTCCACGAAGTGGATGCCCAGGATCCAGGCGGTGAGACCCAGGGCGGTGCCCAGGTCGATGGTGAGGCCGATGAGGATGACCGGGATGGAACTCAGGATGGTGCCGAAGATGGGGATGAGGCTGAGCACCGCGGCGAAGGCGGCCAGGACCACGGCGTAGTCGGGAAGGAAGATCAGGAAGCCCACCAGGGATAGCAGGCCGTTCACGAGGCAGATGAGGAGTTGGCCCCGGATGGCGCCGGAGAGGCCCGCGTCCAGGCGCTGGAGGAGTTCGTCGTAGTGGGGCAGGAGGGTGCGGGGGACCTGGGCGCGGATGCGGGTCTTGAGGCGGGGCGCGTCCACCAGCAGGTAGAGCGTCACCATGAAGATGACCAGAAGGCCCAGGAGGGCGCTGAAGACGCCGGCCAGGAATTCCTGGAAGAGCTGAATGAAGGAAGACAGGAGGGAGGCGCCCAGGCGGGACACTCCACTGCGGAGGGCCTCCACGGCCTTCTCCTTGAGGTTCAGGTGGCCCGGGCTGCCGTCGGCGCTGGTGGTGCTGGGGTCGGGCTGGGCGTGACCGGGCTTGGGGACGGGGGCTGCCTGGGGCGTGGGCTGGAGCCTCGGGGCGACCGCGGTGGCGGGCTGATAGGTGGCGTGGGGGCCCGTGGTCACATCGGGGATGAGCAGCGGGATCTCCGAGCCACCCAGGGTCTCGATGAGGTCCGCCACGCGCTGCTCCAGGCGGTTGTACATGCCGGGGGTGTTGCCCAGGATGACCTTGGTGGCCTGGACCACGCGGCCTGACTCGGCCTTGATGATGGGGGTCAGGAACTGGGCAAAGACCAGCACGCCCAGGGCCAGGCCCAGATAGATGACCAGTACGCCCAACACCCGGTGGACCCGGTGGGAGGCCATCCTGGTGACCAGGGGCTCGAAGACGAAGGCCAGGATGAAGGCGATGACGAAGGGCAGGAGGACGGCCCTCAGGGAGAAGAGGGCGGCCAGCAAAAGAAAGGCCAGGGCCAGGGCGAGGCCCAGGGCCAGGCGGAAGTGACCGGGCCTTGCCTGCCCAGGCTTGGGGGGTCGGGGGTTTCGGAATCTTGGCATGGGGGCTCCTTGGGGTGGCTAGAAGTCGACCACGCCCTGGTTGTCGTCCACGGCGTTGTAGCCTGCGGCCTCCCGGCGCTGGGTCGGGTCGCCGGGTTCGGTGACGATGCGATCCAGGTCCTTGAGGTTGTCCAGTTCGAAGAAGAGGCTGCGATCACCGCCGCAGATCTTGGCCATTCGGCCGCACATGGGGGAGGCGTTGCCCGGGCACTTGCTGTCCAGGCGGTCGCAGTTGTTGACCATGAACTTGCCGATGCGCTTGACCAGGTTGAGGCGCCGGGCCCACCACTTGCGCCAGGCGGAGTCCCGGCCACCCTCCTTGAAGCCCTCCTTGAAGCGCTGGTCAAAGGGCCGGGGCTGGGGGATGAAGGCCGTGAGGAAGGCCGCCTGGGAGACGGAGATCTTGGACGGGTCAAGGCCGAAATAGTGCCAGGAGGCCTGGGAGAGGCCGTAGAGATCCTGACCCCACTCGATGATGTTCAGGTAGACCTCCATGATGCGGGACTTGGAGACCTCTTTTTCCAGCAGCCAGGTGAGCAGCAGTTCCTGCAGCTTGCGGGACACGGTCTTCTCCGGGCCCAGGAACAGGTTCTTCACGAGCTGCATGCTGATGGTGCTGGCGCCCCGGGCGAAGCGGCCCTCCTGGAGGTTGTCGATGATGGACATCTTCCATTGGAAGGCGTTGAAGCCCTGGTGGCGGAAGAAGCTGCCGTCCTCGGTGGTGCTGACGGCCAGGACCATCCAGGGGGGGATGGCGTCCAGGGACACCCAGTCGGCGCCCTCGCCAACGCGCATGACGCGGTCCTTCGAGTCCCCCGTGCGGACCCGATGGGAGAAGGGCTGGTTGATGCCCGGGATGTCCAGGGTGGGGGGGTAGGTGATGACCTCCAGGTCCTTTTCTGTGAAGGAGAAGTCGAACACCGTCTTGGAGAGGTCCGCGCTGTCCACCTCAAGGTTCAAAGAGGCCCCGATGTAGCCCTGGACCCGAAGCTTGGTGAGGTCCCCCAGGATGGCCGGGGGCATGGTGTCCAGCAGTTGCTGGAAGGGCGTGGTCTCCAACTGGAGGTCCCCCAGGATGCGGGGGAAGTCCGGGGTGGGGTACTCGATGCGGGCCCTGAGCTTCCAGCGGGGGCCACCGTTCAGGCGGGCGAAGCAGCGGGGCCCCAGGTCCAGGGTGTGGGCCCCCAGATCCGCCTCCAGCGCCTGGGCCGGGCTGTCTCCCAGGGACAGCGCCACGGAGATGTTGCGCAGGGGCAGGGAGGAGAAGGCCGGGGCGTTCATGGAGATGTGCTCCAGGTTCAGGTCCCCGAAGATGGACAGCAGCTCCCGCTCGCCCTGGTAGACGAACTCGACCTTGGAATCGGCGATGCGGCTTTGGGCTCCCAGCACCACGGCGGCGGGCATGAGGAAGCGGTAGGGCAGGAGGGGGAAGGCGGGGAGTTCGAGGGTGCCGCTGAGATCCCCGTTGATGAGGTTCACGCGGGCCTGGATGCGGTTCGCCACCTCGCCGCCCAGGTCGGGGGTGATGAAGCTGGCGCTGAGGTTGAAGGAGGAGCCGCCGGGCAGCTTCTCCATCTCGGCGTAGAACCGGGAGACATCCGACAGGAGGCGGTCCTCGGGGGCCACGGCCTTGGCGTATTCCACGCGGCCGTTGACGATCTTCACCCGCTCAATGGGGAAGAGGTTGCCCAGGCGCGTCATCATGGCCATGGCCGCCCGGAGGCGATCCTCCAGGGACTTGAGGCTGCCGCCCAGGGCCTTGCGAAGGGGCTCGGCCATGATGGTCTTGTCGGCCACCTTGCGGGAGTCGCCCTGGAGCTTCAGGTC
>CAZMEC010000030.1:0-20383 GCA_964565265.1 uncultured Myxococcales bacterium | reverse complement strand
TGGTCCAGCAGGCCATCAGCAACACCCGCCCCTACGGCAATGTGGGCTTCGGCTCGGCCCTCAGCGACCTGGCCACGCTCTTCGAGACGGACCCGGACCTCATGCCCTTCGACGAGGGCACGGGGGACGGTGACCCCTACTACAACTGCCGCCAGAAGGCCGTGGTGATCATCACCTCGGGGCTCTCGGACCTCCCCGACGAGTTGCTGGGCTACCCCTCCCCGGCGGAGGCTGCCGCGGCCCTGCTGGCCGAAGGCGTGATGGTCTTCGTGGTCTCCTATCAGGCGCCCATTGAGGACTTTGACGGCCTGGACGAGATCGCCGTCGCCGGCGGCACCATCGGCGCCTACTTCGCCGAGGACCAGGACGAGCTGCAATACTCCCTGGAGATCATCGCCAACCGCCTCACCCCCCCGGGCACCTCCGGCATTGACACCGCCTACACGAACCGCACCCTCAAGCAGGGGGATCTGCAGTACCGCTTCTTTGGCTCCTACTCGCCCTCTGACAGCTCCCCCCTGGACAACGAGGGCCACCTGGACCAGTACATCTACCGCTGCGACAGCACCTGCAACCCCACGGGCTGGACCGGCGGCGCCTCCCTGTGCGAGTCCTTCTCCCTGGGCCAGGCCCTGAATGAGAGATCCGACCCCCGCCTCATCTACACCCAGGTGGCTGGTGTGCTTGAACCCCTGGAGATCGACAACGACACCATCACCGCGGACCTCTTGGGCATTCCCGACACGGGCACCCTGCCCCAACTGGACCTGGCCCTGGGCAGCGGCAACAACCCCATCCTGGACGGCGGCGAGCTTGGCGACGCCACCGACCCGGCCATCCGGGCCCTGTACCGCGAGCAGCTCATCAGGCTGCTGCGGGCAGACGCCAACAGCCGGAGGCAGGACACCAGGCTGGGCTCCATCTACAACTCCCAGCCGGCCCTGACCACGGACCTCTACTCCCTGAACCTGCCCCTGCCTTCCTTCATGGGCTACCGCGCCCTGCCCGCCCTCCTTGAGCGCCCCACCGCCCTCTTCGTGGCCTCCGCCGACGGCCTCCTCCATGCCTTCCGGGTGGACCGGGACCCGGACTCCATCACCGAGGCCGACTACGGCACTGAGCTTTGGGCCTTCATGCCCCAGGCCGTGGCGGGCCTGGCGGACTACCTGTCCCAGGGTGAGGTGACCCTGCTGGACGGCTCCCCGGTGGTCAAGGACCTGCGCGTGGTCAAGGACTCGGCCTCCATGGATCTGGCCGACGAGATCGAGGCCTGGCGCTCCATCCTGGTCATGGGCTATGGGGAGGGGGGCCGGGGGCTCTTCGCCCTCGATGTGACGGACCCCACCACCCCCATCTTCAAATGGGAAATCTCCGAGACCCAGCGCTGCTTCAACGACAACGAGGGGCTGGAGGGCTGCACTCCCTCCACGGACTTCGCCCTCCTGGGGGACACCGTCAGCACCCCCGCGGTGGTCAGCGCCTACTTCAGCTTCAGCTCCAAGCTCCAGGAGCGGGGCGTGGTCATCGTGGGTGGCGGCGACGCCGTGACCGGGGACGCCAGCGCGGGCCTGGCGGTGTTCGTCATCGACCTGGACAGCGGCACCTTGGTGCAGGCCTTCTGCAACGACTGCGGCAATGTGGTGGACGACTCCCCTGCCCAGAACAACACCGAGGGCCTGGACTGCCCCATGGTGGGTGATGTGGCGGCCTTTGACGCCTCCGCCGGGGGCCTGGCCACCAGGGCCTTCCTGGGGGACTCCTGCGGCCAACTCTGGCGCCTGGATCTGCGGTCCACCAACCCCTCCGACTGGCGCCTGGTCTTCTTTGCCGACGCCTTCCCGGACGAACACCTGAACCCCGCGGGCCTCGCCAAACGGCGCCCCCTGACCAATGCGCCGGCCCTGGCCCACGGCTACATGAATGGCCGCCTCGTGGTCATCGCCGCCACCGGCGACCCCACCCTGGATGCCCCCGGCGTTGGCGTCGGGCCGGATCAGATCATGTCCCTGACCGAGTCCTGGGACAGCAGCAACGACTCCTTCACGGCCCTGGTGAACTGGAGATACGCCTTCGCCTCCAACGAGATCTTCACCTCCGGCCCCCTGGTCTTCTCCAGCGCCGCCTACTTCACCACCCTGCTGCCCGGAGAGGGCTCCTGCGGCGTCGGCGAAGGCCGCCTCTGGGGCGCCCACTTCACGGGCCACGAACTGGAAGAGACGGACGATGTGGAGGCCGCCCTGGACCTGGACGGCAGCTTCCTGACCACCGACGACATCGAGCTCTACCGCAGCTTCGAGAACTCTGAGGTCTACGGCCTCTCCCTGCTCCAGACCCCCTCCTGCACGGACTCCCTGAACAACTACCTGCCCTGGGCCACGGGCGTGGGAGCCACCCCTCCCAGCAACCCCACGGGCCTGCCCCCCGAGGCCACCACCGGCTCGCCCACCTTTGGCGGCACCAGTGGCGGCACCCTGGAGCTGGTGGTCCAGACGGGCCAGATCGGTGAACAAAGCGACAAGATCCAACCCCAGGATGGTGAGAACAGCACGGGCAACAAGACCCTCCAGGCCCTCCCCACCCCCGGCCGCTCCATGATGAGCACCTCCTGGGGCGTGGTCTTCGACTAGGGCGCCGGTCCCTCCGCCCCTCACGCGCTCTCCCGGCTTCGCTTCAGCCTGTAGTAGTAGGTACTCCTGGGCAGCCCCGCCACCCGCAGCAACTCGGACCGCGACGAGCCCGGCGCCAGGCTCCCCTGCTCCAGCAGCAGATCCAGCAGCACCCGGGGGGCGGGCACGCCGGCCCCGAAGACCTTGAGGCGCTCCATGAACCCTCGCAGCTCCCGAACATTGCCAGGCCAGGGGTAGCGGACCAACAGCCGCAGCGCCTCCGGGCCCGGACTGGCTGGGAGCTCCTGGCCGGCGAAGTGCCTCCACAGCACGGGCAGGTCCTCGGGGCGCTCAGCCAGCCCCGGCACCCTCACCCGCAGCACGGAGATCCGCTGCAGGAGATCGGCGCGAAAGAGTCCCCTGGCGACCCGCTCGCCCAGGGAGCAGTTGGCCGCCGCCACCAGGCGAAAGGTCCAGGCCCGGGGGCGCTCCGAGCCCAGGGCCCGCACGGGGGCGCCCTCCAGGACCCGCAGCAGGGCCGCCTGGGTCTCCAGGGGCAGCTCCGAGACCTCGTCGAGGAACAGCACGCCCTTGTGGGCCTCCGCCACCAGCCCCCGCCGGTCCCGGACGGCCCCGGTGTAGGCGCCCCGTTCGCAACCGAACAGCTCGGAGAGGGCCAGCTCCCGGGAGAGGGCCCCGCAGTTCACCGCCACCAGGGGCCCGGGGGCCTGGAGGCCGCAGGCGTGGACGGCCGTGGCCAGCAGTTCCTTGCCTGCCCCCGAGGGACCCTCCAGCAGCACCGGGTGGGTGCTGGCCGACGCCGCCAGGACCTGGAACACAGCCCGCGCCATGGCCCGGGAGGCAAAGCGCAGCTCTCCCAGTCGCAGGGTCCCGTCCTGCAGTGGGCACAGGGCCACCCCGCCACCCCCGGATCTGACAAAGCAGGGGGTGGCCAGGGAAAGACCCCCCGAGGGACAGGGTCGCCCACCCACCGTGACCGCCTGCCCGGGGGCTGGCACCAGCATCCAGACCCCCGCCTCCCGGCGCAGCTCGAAGCCCGCCCCTTGGATGGCGCCGGCCCGGCCCGACCCCAGGTCTCGGACCAGGCCGTTGAAATCCAGCAGGCCCAGCCTCTCCGCCTCCACCAGCTCCATTCTTGCCATGCTTGCACACCTCCCAGGTTCCTCAATGTTTCGAAGGGAGCGGGTTTTGGAGAAGGGTCTTGAGGGCGTTTTTTTTGCGGCCGTGATCGAGGGTGTAGAATGTTTGCTGGTTTGTCGCACTGGAGCACCGCCATGAAGCTGTCTTGCAGATTGATTCTCGCCCTGGTTGCCGGTTTCTTGACCCTCTCAGGTCAGGCCCGGGCCCAGGAGACCCCCACCGTGGCCCAGGCCGTGGAGCCCGTGGACTCAGAGGAAGAGGCGGAGGCCTCCGGCCCCTATGACCCCAAGGACGAGGAGCCCGCCCCCGAGGCGGCCCCCCAGGCCCCCCAAGCCACCAAGGCCCCGGCCAAGAAGGCCCCCGAACCCCCCGAGGGCAAGCTGGTCGGAACCACCAGCAAGCTCAGCCGGACGGCCCGGCCCTCGGACCAGCACCAACTCTCCGTGACGGGCGCCCGCCCCCTGCCCCTGGGCCAGAACGCCCTGCGGGCGGAGCTGGGCTACCCGGGCATCCGAGGCGCCTACCACATGCCCCTGTCTGACAAGCTGGAGGTTGCCCCCAACTTCCACCTCTTCTACGCCTGGAACGGCGCCACCGCCGGGGAGGTCTTCGGCTTCGGCGGCGGGGCTGAGATCAAGTGGCTGTTCTACGAGAACGGTGACCACAGCATCGCGGCCACGGCGGACCCGGGCCTGTTGATTCCGGTGGACCCGGACAGCGCCCTGGGGCTGAACTTCGGGGGCCCGGGGGTGCGCTACGATTTCGTGCTGGATGGGAAGCATCACCTCACCGCCGGAGTCTCCGTCCCCTGGGCCATTGTCTTTGGGGAGGTCACCTCGTTGCGCCTGCCAGTGGTCCTGAAGGCGGGCGCGGAGTTCGCCATTGCCCCCGACTTCACCTTGTTCTTCAGCATGGGTGGCGGCGTGGACAACTGGACGGACCACTATCCGGCCTCCAACCTGCCGGACCTGGCCGAGCCCTACCTGAACCTGGTTTTCGGTGCCGGCTACCGCCTCTAGAGCCCCCTTCCCGGGCCCTGTGGGGTCCAATTCATCTTTTTGACCGCCACCTCCCGCAGTGCTAACATCCGCCTGGGTTTTTTTGGCCCGATCCATTCTTGACTGGAAGGTGTCGGCATGAAGATCGTGTGTCCTGGCTGTACCACCGAGTTCAATGTGGACGAGTCGCGCATCCCGCCTCATGGGGGCAATGTCAGATGCCCCAGGTGCTTCAAGGCCGTGGATGTGGCCCCTCTGTCCCAGGAGGACCAGCTCATGTCCGAACTGGGCATGGCCCCGGACAAGAAGGACCAGTCCACCCAGGACCTCTACGCCTTCGGCCAGACCATGGTGGCCTCGGCCTTCCCCCAGCAGGAAGACCCGGTGGCGCCCCCGACCTCCACGGCGCCCCCCTCTGGGGCTGGTAACGCCGAGTCCCCCTGGGCAGGGGCCCCCAAGGCCAAGGCCCAGCCCCAGCCCCAGCAACAGACCCAGGCCCAGGTATCCAAGGCCCCCAAGGCCGAACCCCCCAGGAACGAACATCCCGACAACCTGGCCCCCGGGGACATCACCGGCGAGGGCATGGAGTTGCTGGACAGCTTTGGCAGCTCGAGCTCCGCCGAGTCCCCCTGGTCGGGGGGCTCCAAGGGCGCCAAGGCTGCCCCAAAGGCCAAAGAAGGGGCCCCGGCGCCCTCCACCAAGACCGCCGTGCGGGCCTTCGCCGACGAGCCCCAGGCGGACCTGGTCTTCAGCACCATGGGCGCCCCCCAGCCCCTGACCACCAAGGCCGGGGCCCCCCTGGTTGGCGCCGAGGCCAAGCTGGGCATTGAGCGCCAGACCATCGGCGGCCCAGAGGACAACGGCCCCTCCGCAGACGACATCGACTTCAACGCCCTGCTCGACGACCTCCCGGGCGGCGAAGGCATCCCCTCCGGTGGCGGTGGCGGGGACGGAGGCTCGCCGAGCTACTCCTCCTCACCCAAGAGCTTCTCCTCTGCCCCCAAGGGCGGTGGCAGGGCTGGCGCCGGGCTGGAGAATCCCGCGGCCCTGGGTGGCGATCCCTTCAACATGGAGGAGCTGGACTTCGACAAGCTGGACGGCCTGGATGGGCCCGAACAGAAACGCCCCATGGTGTCAGAGGTCCCCGAGGGCCTGGCCGGCATGGAGCTGGATTTTGACCCCGTGGTGGAGATCCCCGGGGTGGAGGACACCACCCAGTCCCTCAATGTGCAAACCAACGCTGCCACAGCCCAGCGCACGGAGACCACCGGCGAGGTTCGCTCCAGTTCCCGCGGCCGACGCCAGGTCAAGACCTCGCCCTGGCTGGTCCTGGGCCTGGTGATGATGGGCCTGGTCATGGGCACGGCAGCCCTGGTGTTCTCCGGGGCCCTGGAGACCCTGTTGGAGATCTTCGGCGAGGGCAAGCGCGCCGCCGTGGTGGCCGAGGCCCCCGCCAAGATCGTAGTAGAGCACAAGCGGGGCCCCATGGAGTACCCCACCCCGGACGAGTACAGGCGCCGGGTGGAGAGCCTCCAGAAGAAGCGCGAAATGAACACCGGGGACAACCCCCGGATCGAGGACGAGGTCCTGTGGGTGCTGGCCTGGTTCAACCTGGCCTACCCCCGGGAGTACGCCCAGCACAAGGACCTGGAGGAGTTGTTTGGCAAGTATAGGAAGCGCTACGCCCTCCCCGAGAGCCTCTCCGCCATGAAACTGGACGCCATCGGCCTGGTGGTGGAGGGCCGGAGCAAAGAGGCCGCAGAGAAGCTGGACGCCTACCTCAAAAAGAGGGACGCCCGGCTGGACGAGTTGATGGCCTCCAAGACCATGGCCCCGGAGGTCCTCCGGGAGGACCGCCTGCTGCACGCCATGCTGCTGTTCGGAGCGGGCCGCCTCAAGGATGCCGCCGAGGAGACGGACCTCTACCTGGAGGCCTCACCCAAGAGCATCTTTGGCCGCTATCTGCGGGCCCAGATGATGCTGGGCGAGGGCAAGACCCTGGAAGCCAAGGCCCTGCTGCTGGAGATCCAAGGCGAGTTCCCTGAGTACACCAATGTGCTGCGGGACCTGGCCACGGTGGCCATGAAGGAGGAGAACTGGGACGAGGTGGTGCGGCTGGCCGACCTCATCAAGCAGCTGGCGGCGGACCGGAAGAACCCGGACATGGAGATGGACTCCTACCGGCTCATGGTCCAGGCCCTGCGGCGCAAGGGCGCGGCGGGCAAGGACAAGCTCCAAGAGGTATTGGAGAAGGTGGTCAAACAGAACGGCGACGCCAACGACATGGTATTGGACCTGGCGGACCTCTACCTGGAAGCTGGCAAGCCCGAGAGCGCCCTGACCATCCTCAGCACCTGCAAGACCTGCGATACCCTCCAGCACAACCTCCTGCTCATCAAGTCCTTGAAGGACTCGCGCATGTACGAGCGGGCGCTCCAGGTGGGGCAGTCCGTGCTGGACAAGCAGCAGCGAAACACGGAACTCCTGATGCTGTTGGCCGAACTCTCCAAGGAGACGGGCCGGGACAACTCGGCGGTGAACTACCTGCGGGACGCCCTCACGGTGGAGCCCGAGAACCTGCTGGCCACCATGCGGCTGGTCGACATCTTCCTGGCCCTCAAGAAGCCCGGTGACGCCCGGGAGGTCCTCCTCCGGGCCGAGCGCTACCACGCCAAGAACCAGGAGATCCTGGAAAAGCTGGTGCAGATCAACCTCCAGATGGAGGACGACTCGGGGGCTGCGGGGGCGCTGCGCAAGCTGCACACCATGCTGCCCGAGAACGACGCCGTGCGCCTCTCCCTGGTGGAGGTGCTGACGCGCCTGGCCAACTACAAGGAGGCCGTGCCCCACTTCGACTACCTGGCCAAGAAGAGCCTCATCAGCTCCAAGCTGCGGCCTGGCTACGCCATGGCCCTGCGGGAGATGGGCCGGGTGGATGACGCCGTGGAGGTGCTGCGGCAGGTGTTGGAGGACGACCCCTCGGACTACCAGACCGCCCGGAATCTGGCGGAGATCTACTTCGGCCGGGAGGACTACTTTGGCGCCCGGCGCTACCTGGAGATGGCCCGCCGCATCCGCAGCGACGACCCCCAGGTCCACTACCTGCTGGGCCTCTGCTGCCGCAAACTGGAGGACCTGGACTGCACCCTGGAGAGCCTCACCAAGGCCACCGAGCTGGCGCCGGACAATGTGGACTACCTGGTGGAGAACGCCAAGGTCCTGTACCAGCTCTCCGGCAAGGTGGCGGGGAAGGAGGGCCTGGCCATGCGCAAGCTGGCCCTCACCCACTTCAACAGGATTGCCAAGCAGTACCGAGAGAACAGCACCATCCCGGACTCCAAGAAGGACCCCGAGATCTTCGCCATGCGGGGCAAGATCTACTTTGACACGGGTTACTACGACGAAGCCCTGGGGGACTTCAGGCAGGCCGTGATGATGGACTCCCACCGGGTGGACCTGCTGTTGGCCATGGGGGACTCGTTGTTCCACATCAACCGCTACGAGGACGCCAAGAAGTACTACAAGGAGACCCTGGAGGCGGGCTCAAACAAGGCCCACGCCTACTTCTATCTGGGCAAGATCAACCTGCTGCAGAACAAGCAAAAAGAGGCCAAGCAGTACTTCCTGGACAGCGTGGGGGCGGACGCCAAGGCCTACCCTGACGCCTACCGCTTCCTGGGGAATATCTACAAAGAAGAGCGCTTCTCCGACCTGGCCGCCAAGTACTACAAGGAGTACCTCAAGCACGCCCCCATGGGGACCCCAGCCCGGGCCGATGTCCAGGCCGCCATTGACAGGTTGCGCTGACTCCTGACCGGAGGTGGGCCTTGAGAAAGCTGGTCGTGTCTGACCTTCACCTGGGCTCAGGCACCACAGCCGGAGAGTTGAACCCCTTTGAGGACTTCCACTTCGACCGCCAGTTTGAGGAGTTCCTGGACTTCCACTGCCAGGGCAGGGCGGGCTCGCGGCCCCTGGAGTTGGTACTCAACGGAGACATCCTGGACTTCCTCAAGGTCGAAATAGACGGCCAGTTCCCAGACCACATCGACCGCGATCTGGCAGTGGCCAAGGGCCGGCGCATCATCGCGGGGCACCCTCGCTTCTTCGCCGCTCTGCGGCGCTTCCTGAAGGGCAAGGACCGTAAGATCACCTACATCATGGGGAACCACGACCTTGAGGTGGCCTTCCCCGAGGTCCAGGATCTGCTGGCCTCAGCCCTGGACCCCAGGGACGGAGCATCCAGCCAGGCCCCAGGGGAAGCCCCGGGGGACGGAGCCAACCTGGAGTTTCGCATCTACTCACCCCACTACGACCTTCCCGGCGGGGTCCGGGTCATTCACGGCAACCAGTTCGACCCCCTGAACCGGGTGAACCTGCGCACCCTCTTCGTGAAGGACGACGACGGCAAGGAGATCCTGAACCTCCCCTGGGGCAGCGTGTTCCTGCTCAAGGTCCTGTTGCCCTTCAAGGAGCGCCGCCCTTACATCAATCTGGTCTATCCCTTTGGGCGCTACCTGGCCCTGGCCTGGCTTACGGACACGGCCTTTGCGGCCCCCATGACCTTCAAGGGCATCTACTACTTCGCCAAGACCAGGTTTTGGGAAGCGCGGCGCCGAGGGGGCGACCTGGCCCGGACCCTTGGGGCGCTGCGGGACGAACTGACCCCTTACCACGACCAGTCCCAGGAGGCCCTGGGCATCCTTGAGGCCAACCCTGCGCTTCAGGCGGTGATCATGGGACACAGCCATGGTGCCATGCTGCGAAAGGGGCCCGGGGGAAGGCTCTACCTGAACACCGGCACCTGGACCAAACTCATCAGCCTCCACATGCCCGAACTGGGCAGCCGCACCCTCCTCACCTTCGCCCGAGTGGACTACCCCGCCCGCCAGCCCCACCCCACAGTCAGCCTCTTCTCCTGGCGCGGCCAGCGCCCCGTGGAAGAAGAGATCAGCTACTGAAGCAAAAGGGCTCTAAAGCACGAAGCGCCCCAGGTCCCGATCCTCGAAGATGGCGCTCAGGCGACGGTCCACCTCGGCCTCGGTGATCTCGACCTGCTGGCCCGGCATTTCGGAGGCGTGGAAGGAGATCTCCTCCAGGAGGTGCTCCATCACCGTGTGAAGGCGCCTGGCCCCAATGTTCTCCAGGCTGGTGTTGGCGCGCTCTGCATAGCGGGCCAGGGCCCGCAGGGCCTCGGGAGTGAAGGAAAGCGTCACGCCCTCCACCGCCAGCAGGGCCGTGTACTGCCGCAGCAGGCTGTTCTCTGGCTCCGTAAGGATGCGGAACAACTCCTCCTCGCCCAGGCTCTTCAACTCCACCCGGATGGGGAAGCGCCCTTGCAGTTCTGGGATCAGGTCCCCGGGGGCGGCCACATGAAAGGCCCCCGCAGCGATGAACAGCACATGGTCGGTCTTCACGGGACCGTGCTTGGTGCTCACCGTGGTGCCTTCCACCAAGGGCAGGAGATCCCTTTGGACGCCCTCCCTGGACACATCCGGGCCGCCCCCGCGGCCCCCCTGGCTCCCCCCGGCAACCTTGTCCAATTCGTCAATGAAGATAACGCCGCTTTGCTCCACCCGAGCCCTGGCCTCCTCCACTACGGACTCCTGGTCCACCAAGCGCCCGGCCTCCTCGCTCCGAAGCTGGGCCAGGGCCTGGGGCACGGTCAGCTTCTTGAGCTTGCTCGTGCCAGGGACCAGGCCACCCATCATCTCCTTGAGGCGCTGCCCCATCTCCTCCATGCCGGGGCCCCCGAAGATCTCCAGGCCAGGGACCTGAGCTGGCTGGGTCACCTCGAGGGAGACCTCCTGGTTCGCCAGGGCCCCGTTGCGCAGCAGCGTGCGGGTCTTCTCCCGGCTTCGGCGCCGGCGCTCGAAGCCCTCCTCCGTCCCCACCTCCTCGAAACTCGGCCGGGTCTCCAACAGGTCCAGGAGGCGCTCCTCGGCGCGCTTCTCCGCCGCCTCCGATACCCCCGCCTCCCGCTCGCGCTTCACCAAAGCCACGGCCTGTTCCATGAGGTCCCGCACCATGCTCTCCACATCCCGGCCCACATAGCCCACTTCGGTGTACTTGGAGGCCTCAACCTTGACAAAAGGCATGCCCAGCAGCTTGGCCAGACGCCGGGCAATTTCCGTCTTGCCCACGCCCGTGGGCCCAATCATGAGGATGTTCTTGGGCGTAATCTCATCCTTGATGTCCCCCGTCACCTGCAGGCGCCGCCAGCGGTTCCGCAGGGCCACCGCCACGGCCTTCTTGGCCTCCCCTTGGGCGATGATGTAACGGTCCAGATACTCCACCAGCCGCCGGGGCGACAGGCTGTTGCCTTCGATTGCCTTCTTGTCCATGGCCTGCTCCGAACAGCGGTCTACAGCCGCTCAATGTGAAAGTTGTGGTTGGTGTGGATGCAGATGTCCGCAGCAATCCCCAGGGCCTCGCGGACCAGGTCCTCGGCAGCAAGTTGACTGTGCTTCTTCAGGGCCCTGGCGGCCGCAAGGGCATAGGCCCCTCCCGAACCAATGGCGGCCAAGCCCCCTTCGGGCTCAACCACATCGCCGTTGCCGGTGAGGATCAGCAGGTTCTGGGCATCCCCCACCACCAGCATGGCCTGGAGTTGCCGCAGGGCCCTGTCTGTGCGCCACTCCTTGGCCAGATCCACGGCGGCCTTCATGAAGTGCCCACCGCCCTTCTTGTACTTCTCCTCGAAGCGCTCGAAGAGCGCGAAGCTGTCCGCCGTGGAGCCAGCAAAGCCCGCCAGGACCTTGCCGTCCCCTAGCCGTCGCACCTTCTTGGCCGTGGCCTTCAAGATGGTGTCGCCAAAGGTCACCTGGCCATCGCCGCCGATGACCAGGCCGTTCTCGTCCTTCAGGGCCAGGATGGTGGTACCAAGCAGCTCTGTATTGGGCCCTCTGTCCATGTGCGTGCTCCTAGTCTTTGGGGGTGGCGCCGTCCCTCTTGGCCCTTGGGTGGGCCTTCATGTAGGACTGCCACAGGGCGTCGATGCCCAGGTGCGTATACTTCTGCGTGGTCTTCAGCGTCTTGTGCCCCAGCAGCGTCTGGATGAGCCGCAGGTCCATCCCGCCTTCCAGCAGGTGGGTTGCGAAGCTGTGCCGCAGGGTGTGGGGGCTGGCGTGGTTGAACACCAGCCGCGCGTACTGCTCCACAATGCGCCGGATGGTGCGGTCGCAGATGCGCCGCCCTGAGGGTCCCAGGAAGATGGGGTCCTCCTCCCCTGGGCTGCGCTTCTCCAGGTAGCGCCCCAGGGCCTCCACGGCGCTGGCCCCGATGAACACCAGCCGGTCCTTGCCGCCCTTGCCCCGCCGGACCCTGAGCTCCCCGCTGCGAAGGTTCAGGTCGGCGCCGTTCAGGGCCACCAGTTCCGAGACGCGCACCCCGCTGCCGTACAACAACTCCAGCACCGCCCGGTCCCGCAGCCCCCGATCCTCTTCATTGGGAAGCTCCAGCATGGAGGCCATCTGGGGGATGCCCATGACCCGCGGCAGGCGCCCCGGCAGTTTGGGACTTCGCACCCCGGCGCTGGGATCCGCCTCCAGCAGCTTCTTCTTGACGCAGTGGCGAAAAAAACTCCGCAGCGAGGCCAGGCGCCGCCCCACCGAGGCGGGCGCCTTCTCCATGGCCTGCTCTTCAATGAAGCCCCGCACATCGTCCCGGCTGCTTTCCAGCAGGGTCTTGCCCTGGCCCACCAGATACTGGGCATACAGCTCCAGGTCCGTCAAATAGGCGCGCAGGGTATGGCCCGAGAAGCCAAAGGCGCTCTCCAGCCAGCGCCGATACTCGGCCACCAGTTCGTCTTTTTGGGACCCGTCGGCGGTCATGGGTTCACTCGTAGCGCAGCGCGCCGGTGGGGCAGAAGCGGGCGCACTTGGGGTCCCCCAGGCACAGGTCGCACTTGCGGGGAAACTGGACCTTGGCCTCCCAGTGCATGTTCCCGAAGGGGCAGGCGGCCACGCAGGAGGCGCAGTGGATACAGCGCTCCTCCAGGTGCTTGATGACGCCCAACTCGGCGTCCTTCCACAGGGCGTTTGCGGGGCAAGCCGCCACACAGGCGGCCTCTTCGCACTGCAGACACACCACCACCTTGGACAGGCCTGGGCGACCCTGGAGGTCGGCGTCGATGCGGATGCGGCTGACCCCAGGCTGGCCCTTCACCGGGTGGGCGAAGGCACAGCTCATCTCGCAGGTCTTGCAGCCAACACAGAGGGCAGGAGT
This sequence comes from uncultured Myxococcales bacterium, assembly GCA_964565265.1. Lineage (GTDB taxonomy): Bacteria > Myxococcota_A > UBA9042 > CAIXZC01 > CAIXZC01 > CAIXZC01. The sequence goes on along the minus strand of CAZMEC010000030.1, from coordinate 7,395 downwards.
CACGGTGTAGGTCTTCTTCATTGCATGCCCCCTAAAACTGGATATCGGAAAAGGTCTTGCCGGTGCGCGCCAGCTTGCAGCGCACGCAGACCAACAGGTCGGCTTCAATCACGCCCTTGCGCTTGGCCACCCAGGCCGCCTGTTCGCCGGTGATGCCGGTGGAGGCGCCGCAGGTGTGGCAGGGGACCACCGCAAAGGTCCGGCCCCAGATGCTCCGGGTCTTGCCGTCGTCCTGGTACTTGATGGCGCCCGTGGGGCAGCTGCGCGCACAGGACAGGCAGCCGATGCAGGCCTCGGGGGCCTTGCAGTAGGGGGTCCCGGCGGGGAGGGCGTCGCCCTTGAGCGCGGGGAAGATGGCCTTGGTCACCAGCCCCTGGCAAATCCTGGTACAGATCCCGCAGCCCACACAGCCGGCCAGGGCGCCTGCCTCAGGAGGGGGCGTGGGGGACGGGGGCCGCACCCCATGGGCCCGCCCCAGGGCCACAATGGCCTCCGCGTCCGGCGCCAGCGCCAGCAGCCCCGAAATGGCCTGGGCCCGCTGGGCCACCACCGTGGGACTGTCCGTGCGCACCTCCAGGTCCTCTGCCACCGGGAAGACGCAGGCCGTGACCACCTTGAACTCGGTGGCGTCGGGCTTTTTGGCCTCCACTACACAGACCCGGCAGTTGCCACAGCCCTTGAGGGCCTCGTGGTGGCAAAGGGTGGGAATGACCACCCCCGCGCGCCTTGCGGCGACCGCAATGGTCTCGCCCTTGCGGGCCTCAATCTGGCGTCCGTCCAACAGTATCTTCATGGTCTTCACCTCACAATTCGTTGTCCGGGACCGGTGCCTCCGTCCCCGCGGCTTCCCGCCTCCGTCCCTCAGGCTCCCTTGACCGCCTTGTAGCCGGCCTCCAGGGCCTTGAGGTTCACCTCCAGCAGGTCCTTGCGGTGGCCGATCTTCTCCTTGAGGGCTTCGGCCACGGGGGCCAGTTCCAGAATCCCGCTGGCCGCCAGATAGGCCCCCAGGGCCACCATATTGGCGGCCTTGCCGTTGCCACACTCCATGGCCAGATCGTTGGCCGCCACCCGCACTATCCGCAGGTCGGGGCGTTCGAAGGGCAGGTTCACCAGCGAAGTATTGATGACCAGCAGGCCCCCCGCCTTGGTCACCGCGCCGAAACGCTCCAGGGAGGGGTTGTTCATGACCACCGAGCTGTCCGGGCTTGGCACCACCGGCGAGGCGATGGGGCTGTCCCCGATGACCACCGCGCAGTTGGCCGTACCGCCCCGCATCTCCGGGCCGTAGGAGGGCATCCACAGCACGAACTTGCCCGCCTGCATGGCCGCGTAGGCCAGGATCTGTCCCGCCAGCATCATGCCCTGACCGCCGAAGCCCGCGAAGATGATCTCGCTATACATGCTTCACCTCCTCGGGGGTCTTGAAGACGCCCAGCGGGTAGTAGGGCTGCATGTTGGAGTTCACCCAGCCCAGCGACGCCACGGGCGTGAGGCCCCAGTTGGTGGGGCAGGTGGACAGCACCTCCACCAGGGAGAAGCAGCGCCCCTCCTTCTGGTACTGGAAGGCCTGCTTGATCTTCTTCTTGGCGTCCACGATGCCCCGGGAGGTGGCCACGGTCACCCGGGCGATGTACGCCGGCGTGACCAGGGCGGACAGCAGCTCACACACCTTCATGGGCATGCCCGTGGCGTCGGTGTTGCGACCCACGGGGCTGGTGGTGGTGCGCTGCCCGGGCATGGTGGTGGGGGCCATCTGGCCGCCCGTCATGCCGTAGATGGCGTTGTTCACAAAGATGGTCGTGAACTTCTCGCCCCGGTTGGCGGCGTGGATGATCTCCGCCGTGCCGATGGAGGCCAGGTCTCCGTCCCCCTGGTAGGTGAACACCGTCAGGTCCGGGCGCACCCGCTTGATGCCCGTGGCCAGCGCCGGCGCGCGTCCATGGGCGGCCTCCTGGAAGTCGCAGGTGAAGTAGTTGTAGGCCAGCACGCTGCAGCCCACGGGGGCCACGCCCACGGTGTTCTCCCGCAGGCCCAGCTCGTCGAGGACCTCGCCCACCAGCCGGTGGATGATGCCGTGGGTGCAGCCCGGGCAGTAGTGCATGACCTTGGTGGAGATGGACTCGGTGCGTTTGAAGATTGCCTCAGCCATTGCCGTCCTCCAGTAGCTTGCGCACGCCCTCGGCCACCTGGGCCGGCGTGGGGACGATGCCGCCTGCGGTGCCGTAGTGAGCCACCCGGGCCCGCTCGGCCACGGCCCGCTCCACATCCTCGACCATCTGGCCCATGGAGATCTCCACCGACACCACCAGCTTGGTGGTGCTGGCCAGTTCCCGGATGCGCTTCAAGGGGAAGGGATACAGCGTGATGGGCCGCAGCATGCCTACCTTGAGGCCCTGGGCCTGCAGCTCCAGCATGGCGGTCTTGGCGATGCGGGCCATGGTGCCGTAGGACACCAGCAGCACATCCAGGGGCCCCTCCGTCCCCACCTCTTCATAGCGAAGATCCTCTTCCTCCATGCGGCGGTACTTGGCCGCCAGCCGCTGGTTGCGCTCGAAGCCCTTCTGGGGGTCCAGCGCCAGGCTGTTCAGCAGGTGCCGCTCGCGCCCCGTGGCGCCGGTGGTGGCCCAGGCCTCCTGCCCCGCCCAGGTGTGGCGCTCGGAGTAGGTCTCGGGCAGCTCCACGGGCTCCATCATCTGGCCCGTCATGCCGTCCCCCAGGATCATCACCGGGTTGCGGTACTTCTCGGCCATCTCGAAGCCCAGGATCATCAGGTCCACGGCCTCCTGCACCGACGACGGCGCCAGCACATACAGCCGATAGTCCCCGTGCCCCCCGCCCTTGGTGGCCTGGAAGTAGTCCGCCTGCCCCGGGAGGATGCCCCCCAGCCCCGGCCCCGCCCGCATGATGTTCACGAACACCGACGGGATCTCCGCCATGGCGATGTAGGACAGGGCCTCGCTCATGAGGCTGATGCCCGGGCTGGAGGAGGTGGTGAAGACCTTGGCTCCGGCCCCCGCGGCCCCAAAGATCATGTAGGACACCGCCAGCTCGCTCTCGCCCTGGAGGAAGGCGCCGCCCACCTCGTTCATGCGCTTGGAGAGGTACTCGCCGACCTCGTTCTGAGGCGTGATGGGATAACAGAAGTAGGCCCGGCAACCCGCCGCGATGGCGGCCTCGCCGATGGCCTCATTCCCCTTCATGAGTTTCTTTGCCATGTGCCCCCCTGCTTCGCCGGCTCAATAGTCGAAGAAGTTGTATCTGGTGCCGTTCACCGCCACCTCAATGGCCAGATCCGGGCAGTTCATTCCGCAAATCCTGCAGCCGATGCAGTGGGGCTGTACCCCGGGCCGCGCGAAGAAGTAGCCCTTGGAGTTGATCTCCCGGGACATCTCCAGGACCTTCTGGGGGCAAGCCGCGACACAGAGTCCGCAGCCCTTGCACCTCTCCCTGTCCACCGTCACCTTGGGCATGAGTCGCCTCCTTAGTTACCGTCCTACAACCCCAGCAGGGGTTTGGGCCTTCTTGACGCCAGCGGCAGATCCTTGAGCCAGGGCGGCAGAAGGTTCCGGCGGATGGCCAGCACGGGCACGGGAAGCTGGGGCGCCAGTTCCAGCGCCAGGGCCTCCGGGGCCGTCACAAACTCCAGGGGAACGCCACCCTCGCGGGACACCGCCAGGCCCAGCGCCAGCCCCTCCAGGATCTCCGTGGGGCTCGTATCTTCCATCAGATGTCCGTTGGAGACGAAGCCCGTGATCCGCACCTTCCCCGAGGCCTCGATGGCGTCGCGCATGCGCAGGCAGCCGGCCACGGTGTCCGAGAAGGGCCGCAAATGGTTGAGCACCATGAGCACCCGCACGGGGGCATCCACGAGGGCATCCTCCAGGGCCCCAAGCACCCGGGCGCCCACATCGTCACCACCCACATCAATGATTCCGTAGGAACTGCCCGCCATCAGCAGACCGCGCACTGCGGGGACCAGGATGGGCAGGTCGGCGTCCAGGTAGCGGGCCTCGGGCAGCACCACGCGGACCCCCGCCTGCTCCAGCAGGGCAGCGGCCTCCCGGGAGCGAAAGTAGGGGTTCACCAGGTCCAGGTCCACCAGGGTCACATCAGTCTTCACCGGCAGCGCAGCCAGGGCCAGGTTCACCGAGACCTCGCTCTTGCCGCTACCGAAGTGGCCCACAATCAGGGTTGCTTTTTCGCTGCCAAACAGCATCCGCGCCCCCGTCCCTCAAGCCCGTTCCAGGCAGTTCCCGGGCAAGCTAGCACCCGCGGAAACGCTTTTCAACCGTTTTGGGGGACGGCGGCCTTCTTGCTGCCCTGGTACATCTGGAACTTCAGCAACCGGCACTCCATGGCACCGTTGAAGAGGGGCACTCGGGCGCTGGTCTTGAGGCCCACGGACTTGGACAGGGGCCCCATGGTGGTGATGACCCAGGCGTCCCAGCCCTGGAAGGCCTTCTTGAGCAGGTCCCCCAGGCTTTTGTACAGGGGGAAGAGGTCCGTGTCGGGCTGCATTCGTTGGCCATAGGGGGGGTTGGTGACCAGCACCCCGGGGCCCGTGACGGGGGCCTGCGCAGTGGCCAGTTCTCCCACCTCCAGGTGGACCAGATGGGCCAGCCCGGCGGACTCCAGGTTGGAGGCGCTGCGCTCTATCATGGCCGGGTCCTGGTCCCGCCCAAAGAGCCTGATTCCCGTGAGGGTCTGCCGCCGGTCCCGGGCCCGGGCCTCGGCCAGCAGGGACTCCCACAGGGGGGCCTGGAAGGGCTTGAGGTTCATGAAGGAGAAGCGCTCCCGCAGCAGGCCCGGGGCCGTGTCGCACAGCATCAGGCCCGCCTCCACCAGGAAGGTGCCGCTGCCGCACATGGGGTCCATGATGGGGGCCGCAGTGGCCTGGTTCACGCCCGCAATCACCAGGATGCCGGCCGCCAGGTTTTCCTTCAGGGGCGAGAGGCCTCCGTCCCGCCGCCAGCCCCGCCGATGGAGGCCCTCGCCCCCCAGGTCCAGGGACAGGTCCAGGCGCTTGCCGTTGAGGTGCAGGTCCACCTCAATCTCCGCCGCAACCCGGTCCACGGAGGGACGGAGGCCGTCGCAGCGCTCCCGGAAGCGGTCCGCGATGGCGTCCTTGGCCACCAGGGTCGCGAAGTTGGCGTTGGTGAACTCCACCTCCCGGCAGTTGCTGGAGACGGCGAAGGTCTGGGTGACCTCAAACAGGTCCTCCCAGGCCACGGACTTGACCGCGGCATAGAGCTGGTCCCGGTTGGAGACCCAGCCGCCATAGAGGGGCCACAGCACCCGGCTGGCCACCCGGGACCAGAGGCACAGCCTCATGGCCAGGCCCAGGTCTGCCTCGCAGAAGACCCCCGCCTTGTCCAGGCGCAGCCGCGCCACCCCAATCTCCTCACACTCCCGCGCCAGGGCCTCTTCCAACCCCAGCGGGCAGCTCACATAGACTTCAACTGTCTGGTCATTCTTCATGGCGGGCACAGTAACCCAAGCCTCTCCAGCGGGCAAGCCCCCCTGGGGGCGGTTCCCTACCCGCTCACGCCATTGGGTGTTACTCGCTCGCGGGAATCGTGGGCGCGACAGGAACCGACCCCGGAGGCCTGTCCAGAGGGCCGGGGTTGGTTCCCTCCCCCTGGGGGGGAGGGTTAGGGAGAGGGCGAAGTGCGGGTTGGAGATGGAACCCGTGCCCTCATCCGGCGCTTCGCGCCACCTTCCCCCACGGGGGGAAGGGCCTTTGGAAGTGGACATTGCCGTGCCCTCATCCGGCGCTTCGCGCCACATTCCCCCACGGGGGAAGGGAATTCGGTAGGGACATTTGCGCCACCTTCCCCCAGGGCCATCAGTTCAGCACGGTGCACTTGTGGTTGCCGTAGACAAAGATGGGCTCGCCGTCTTCGAGGGTGCCGCACTCCTTGCCGTCCGCTGGGCAGGCCCCCTCGTTGGGCTCACAGGTTCCGATCTTCCCGCTGCCGCCGTTGAGGGTGATGGAGGCCGTCTTGTTGAACTCAACCTCGCTGGCGAACTCGGGCTCAAAGCAAATCAGCAGTGCCCCCTGGTCGTCGTTGAGTTGGCAGTTGTAGACGGTCTCGGACCCGCCGTCATCACCGCAGGCACTGAGGGCCGCCAGGGCCAGCAGGGTCAGCATCGCCATCACAGACTTCATAGCCACCTCCCCTAGTTAAAAAACCATCTCGCCGACGAGGCCCAGGCCCAGGGAGTTGGGTTCGTCGAAGAGGCGCTCGGCGTGGCCCATGTCGTTCAGGAAGACCTGGGCCAGGTTGGGGTCGTAGGTGTAGGAGACCTCAGCCAGCAAGGAGAAGGCCGTCCCCAGGTTCCACTTGAGGTCCGCCCGGAACATCCCCACCAGTTCCTCGTCCATGCCCGCGGGCAGGATGGACCAGTCCCCCGAGTTGGAGCCCCGGACCACCAGCTTGTGGATGCCCTTGGCCATCTCCGAGGCGTAGGGTCCGCTATAGGTGCTGCCCTGGACTGTGGCCTCGTAGGTGGCGGGCCGCAGCAGGCCCCCGGACAGCCCGAAGGTCAGCCCCGGCTTGGGGAAGAAGTAGTCCGCCGAGAGCTGCCCGAACAGCTCGGGCTGGACCTCGGTGTTGGCCGGCAGGGCCTGATAGGGCACCAGCCCGGGCACATTGAAGACGATGAAGTTCAGGTCCCGCAGGACCAGGGTCAGGTGGGTGCGAAACTGTCCGTAGCGGAAGCCCGCACTGGCGGCCCCGGCCCGGGCGATCTCGTTGACGGTGCTGTGGTTCTGGCTGGGGTCCTCCAGGCTTTGGACCAGCATGGTGCCCTCCACCGCCGCCTCCAAGCCCAGGTCGCCCTCGTACAGGCCCGCCACCGGCGCCAGAGGATTGGCTGTGGGGTCCTCATAGTAGAGGCGGATATCCATGCGATCGCCCACCTTGGCCCCCGAGGCCCAGGTCAGGATGGCCGTGCCGCCCCCAGCGGTGATGGGCTTGCCCAGGACCGTGGCGCGGGTGTTGGTGCCCTTCTGGAAGACGCCGCCCTGCAGCCCCGCCGTGAACCCCGCCGGGAGCTGCAAAGCCAGCCCCGCCAGGCCCGCGTAGTAGGCCCGCTCCACCAGCTGGTTGGTGTTGCCCCCGGGGTTGTCCAGCACGGTCTCAGAGGGGCTCCGAATGAGGGCCGTCTTGGCCCCCACAAAGGCGGTCACCGGGCCATAGGTCAGGTCCAGCTTGGCCCCCGGCACCATGCCCTTGCGGAAGTTCCGTGGGAAGGTGTTGGAGCCGCCCCAGGACACATCCCAGTTGCGACCCAGGCGGAAGCGGTCCGAGTCCACCGGCAGAAAGGACAGCGTGGCCGAGCCCTTGTTGGCCTTGTCCCACAGATAGCGCACCGCCAGATAGGACCCGAAGT
>CAZMEC010000029.1:17120-20551 GCA_964565265.1 uncultured Myxococcales bacterium | reverse complement strand
TACCTTCGGCGCCGCCATGAAACGAATCCTTGCCCAACGCTTCGGCTTTTCCGGTTTTCGCCCCTTCCAGGAGGCGGTCTGCAAGGCCGTGGTCGCTGGCCAGGACACGCTGCTGGTCATGCCCACGGGCGCCGGCAAATCCCTGTGCTACCAGCTCCCCGGCATCGCGCGCGGCGGCACCACCCTGGTCATCTCGCCCCTCATCGCCCTCATTGAAGACCAGGTCGAAAAGCTGGCCACCATGGGCTTTCGCGCCGAGCGCATCCACAGCGGCCGCAGCCGGGAGGACTCCCGGGAGGTCTGCCGCCGCTATCTCGCCGGGGACCTGGACTTCCTCTTCATCGCCCCGGAGCGTCTGGCGGTGGCCGGCTTCCCCGAGTTCCTGGCCCGCCGTCCCCTGGCCCTCATCGCCGTGGACGAGGCCCACTGCATCTCCCACTGGGGCCACGACTTCCGCCCCGAGTACCGCCTGCTGGGCGAGCGCCTCCCCATCCTGCGCCCCGCCCCCATCATCGCCATGACCGCCACCGCCACCACGCTGGTCCAGGAAGACATCGTCCAACAGTTGGCCCTCCAGGACCCCCAGCGCTTCATTCACGGCTTCCGCCGCACCAACATCGGCATCGAAATCGTCCAGGTTCAGCCCGCCGCCCGCAACGAACTGGTGGCCGAGTTGCTTGCCGACCCCGCCCGCCGCCCCGCCATCGTCTATTGTCCCACCCGGGCCAAGACCGACGAACTGGGCCAACTCCTGGCCGCCGCCATGCCCGCCGCCGCCTACCACGCCGGCATGCCCCCCCGGGACCGGGACGAGGTCCAAAGCGCGTTCCTTGGTGGCCGCCTCCAGGTCATCGTGGCCACCATTGCCTTTGGCATGGGCGTGGACAAGGCCGATGTGCGCACCGTCATCCACACCGCCATGCCCTCCACCCTGGAGGGCTACTACCAGGAGGTGGGCCGCGCGGGCCGCGACGGCAAGCCCAGCCGCGCCATCCTGCTGCACTCCTACGCCGACCGGCACCTCCAGAAGTTCTTCCTGGAGAAGGGCTACCCCGAGGTGGGCGTCCTCAAGGATCTGTACCTCGAACTGGGCCCCCAGCCCGAACCCAGGGAGGCTCTCCAGGCCCGCTTCGAGAAGCCCGAGGAGGAGTTCCAGGCTGCCCTGGAAAAATTGTGGATACACGGGGGCGCGGGGGTGAGCAGCGATGATCTGGTTACCCGGGGCCACGACCGCTGGCAGGCCTCCTACATGCTTCAGAAGAAATACCGCTCCGAGCAGCTTGAACTGGTCTTTGGCTTCGCCGAGGGCAACCAGTGCCGCATGGGCGCCCTGGTGCGCCACTTCGGTGACAAGAGCGACGACGGCCACCCCTGCGGGCTGTGCGACTGCTGCGCCCCGGGCGAGGTCGTTGCGGGGCGCTTTCGGGCCCCCGACGCCAAGGAGTGCTCCGTCATGCTGGAGGTCCTGGAGAAGTTGAAACTGCGCAACGGCGCCACCACGGGCCAGCTCTTCACGGACTGCGCCGAGGGGCGCCGCCTGGACCGCAATCAGTTCGAAAAGTTGCTGGAGGCCATGGTCCGCGGCGGCCTCCTCTCGCTGCTGGACGACAGCTTCGTGCGGGAGGGCCACACCATTCGGTTCCGCCGGGCCGAACTGGAGGCCCAGGGCCGCCACGCCGGGGCCGCCATCGTGGGGTCGTTGGAGTTGTCCTCGCTTGGAGACGGGGCCGCCAAACCCACCAAGGCCACCAAGGCGAGGGCCAGCGTCAGCCGCCGCAGCCGGGGGGCTGCGCCGGAGGCCGCCCCCGAGGCCCCCGCCAAAGCCAAAGCCGAGAAGGCCGCCAAGCCCTCCAAGGCCCGCCGCGCCGCCGTGCAGCCCGACCAGCCCCTGGATCAGGACGAGCAGTTGTTCGAGAAGCTTAGAGCCTGGCGTCTGGCCGAAGCCAAGCGCCGGCATGTGCCGCCCTTCCAGATCCTCACAGACCGCACCCTCCGGGAGCTAGCTCAAGAGCGCCCCGCCACCCTGGAGGACCTGCTGCAGGTAGCCGGCATAGGGCCCTCCAAGGCCCAGAAGTTCGGCGACAAGGTGTTGGAGATCATCGCGTCTTAGGTAGACGCTGGTCCAGCCAGGCTGCGGCCAGGGGAATGCTGAAGGGGCAGGCCAGCCAAATGAAGCGCCCGTCAGTGTAGGCGGATACCAGCGAGTAACACGCCAGTGCCAGGGCCCCAAGCAGGCCCGAAACCAGGGGCCAAAGACTCCTTTGAGGCAGGAGTGGAGGCACCGGGCTGCGGGTCTGTTGAATCATGGCGTGGATGGCCAAGGCCCCGGGTAGCCCCAACGAAAGCAGCAGAGACAGCCAGCATCTTGGGCGAGCGAGGTTGACGCGCAGCCAGGCCGACTCGGGCAGCCAGCCATGGGGTTCGCTGACAGGCAGGGGAAGACGGGCAGCCGAGAGGCCCACGACTGCAACCACCAGGGAAGCCAGAAACCAGCCCAGCCGTTGTCTTGGAGCGGACCTGTCGAGGGCCAGAGCCACCGCCACCACGGGCAGCAGGAGCAGGGCACTCTCCTTCACGAAGAGCCCCGACGCCAGGGTCCCCAGCAGGGCCAGCCATTGCCCCGCCAGAATGAAGCGCAGGCCAAGAGTCAGCACGAAGACCATCACCGGGTCCAGGTAGCCGATGGTGCCGTAGTAGAAGACCGGGAAGGACGCCACGAACAGCAGCCCACCTAGGAAGGTGGCGGGTCTGCCCAAACCCAGCCGACGAAGCAGCCCGAGTAGCAGCAGGAGTGCGCCTGCCAGGGCTGCAAGGTTCAGCACATTGATGGCAGTGTCAGCGCGCAGGGGCAGCCAGGAGGCCAGGAACGGAACCAGCGGACGGTACACGAAGGGGGCCTTGAGGGCGTGCTCCGTTGGTTGCCCCCGAAAATGCAGCACCATATCGATGTAGCGAACCTGGTCACCCGGGGCGCCTTGGTGGCCCTGGAGGTGGACCAGGCCCAGGTCTTCGCGATTGAAGCGAGGGAGCCCCACCAGCAGCAGTAGGAGCAGCAGGGGCAGGGCAAGGGGAAGCAAGGTAAAACGGGCACTTGATGACTCTTGGCTCATCCGTGCTGAGTAACAGAACCGGCAGGTCCCTGTCAAAACCCAAAGGCGGCACCTGTAACCTTTTCGCGCCGTCAGTCTCCTCGTTGACGGCTCGCCGATAGCTCAAGGGCAGGCAGCAAACCAGAGAACAAGGAGACGCAACCATGCTTGACACGAACCTGAAACACATCACCACCGATTCCGAATTCCAAGAGACCCTGGCCAAGAACGAGAATGTCATGATCTGCTGCGGCCGCATGGGCCCCATGTGCATCCCGGTCTACGATGTCATGGAGAACCTGGAGGGCAAGTACTCCCAGGTGGCCTTCCGGGACCTGCCCT
>CAZMEC010000029.1:0-17020 GCA_964565265.1 uncultured Myxococcales bacterium | reverse complement strand
GTCATGGAGAACCTGGAGGGCAAGTACTCCCAGGTGGCCTTCCGGGACCTGCCCTTTGACGAGCCCGTGGGCATGAACATCCGCCGCCTGCCCGAGTGCCGGTCCTTCAATGGCCTGCCCTTTGTGGTCTATTTCAAGAACGGCAAGGTGGTCAAGGCCACCAGCAGCATCCAGACCAAGCCCCAGGTAACCACCATCCTTGATGAGGTCTTCCCCAAGTAGGCGAGGTGCCCCATGGAAACTGCCTTTGATGTGATTGTGCTGGGAGGTGGGCCGGCGGGCCTGACGGCGGGCCTGTACCTTGCCCGGGCCCGGGTCAAGACCCTGGTGCTGGACTCGGGCAGCGCGGGGGGGCAGGTCATCCTGTCCCACCAGATCGCCAACTACCCCGGGGCCCCCGAAATCAGCGGCAGCCAGTTGGCGCGGACCATGCTCAAGCAGGCCCGGGCCTTTGGCTGCACGGTCCTGACCCAGGCCCAGATCACCAGCCTGGACCTTGCCTCGCCGCTGAAGCGCGTGGAGGTGGAAGGGGAGGGGGTCTTCACCGCCCGGGCGGTCATCCTGGCCACGGGGGGCCGGTCCCGCACCCTGGGTTTGGAGTCCGAGACCCGCCTTCGGGGCAAGGGCATCTCCTACTGCGCCACCTGTGACGGGGACTTCTTCGCGGACAAGGAGATCGTCGCCATCGGCGGCGGCAACTCGGCCCTGGAGGAGTCCGTGTCCCTGACGAAGTACGCGTCCAAGGTCACCATCATCCACGAGTTCGACCACTTCCAGGCCCAGGCCTGGGCGGTGGACGAGGCGAGGGCCAACCCCAAGATCAGCTTCCTGATGGAGCAGACGGTTCTGGGCTTCGAAGGCGAGGAGGGGCTGGAGGCCGTGGTGACCGCCCACAAGAAGACCGGCGAGGTCACTCGGACCCCTGCCGCCGGGGCCTTCATCTTCATAGGGTATGTCCCCAACACCGAATCCCTCAGGGACCAGGTGGCCTGCAACGAGCGCGGCGAGATCCTGACGGACGAACACCTTGCCACCAATGTTCCAGGGGTGTTTGCTGCGGGAGATTGCAGGGTGAAGCGCCACCGGCAGATAACCACGGCGGTAGCTGACGGCACCATCGCCGCCATGTCTGCGACCGACTTCCTCAAATAGCCCACCAACCAATCCGAACCCCGACCGCCAGGGAGGGGGTTGCCTTTTTGGCGCAGTCCAACTCCTTGCAATCCAACCCGGATCGGTTAGCGTCAGGCCATCAACCCCGCTAGTCGAGAGGTCGCGCATGGATCTACGCCGCTGCCTGGTGCTGTTTCCCTTGTGTCTCCTTGCCTGCGCCGAGGGCGGCGCCTCCTCTGCGCCGGACGGCAACTCCGAGGTGGTCGGCGGCGACGCCGCCCAGGCCAGGGACGGTCTCACCGAACTGGGAACGGACCTGCCCCCGGAAACGCTGGACACCTGCGACCTTGCCGGCTGCGGGGAGGCCATCCCCTGGGCCCCCGGCACCCCCATCTACCGGGAGGCCACCGCCAAGTGGGGCTTGGCGGGCTTGAAGGTCCAGGGCACGCGGCTGTCCGTCACGGACCTGGATGGGGACGGCTGGGCGGATCTGCTGGTGCGCAACGGCGGTGGAGTGGAGCAGTTCGAGGCTGGGGGGCAGCGCCAGCGCTGGGTGCTGCGGAACAACCGCCAGGGCGGCTTCGAGGATGTCACCCAAGCCAGCGGCCTCTTCACCGCCCGCCACGCCACACCCGCCAATGGCGCCCTGCCCGGCGATGTGCTGGCCTCGGGCGATGTGGACAACGATGGCGACCTGGATGTGCTGGTGGCCACGGCCATCCATAAACTGGAGGCCGGCCAGGAGACCACCGAGTTGATGTTGAATCAGGGTGACGGCACCTTCCTGCCGGGCCCCGCTGACAGCGCCCTGCGCGCCGAGGGCCTCTACGCTGTGCCCGCCGGCGTGGCCTTCGTGGACTTCAACCGGGATGGCTTCCTGGATGTGTGGATGACCCACAACATGGTTGGCGGGGCCAACCAGCCGCTGCAGGACCGGCTGTACCAGGGCGATGGCAGCGGCCGCTTTGTGGATGCGACCTTGACGGTGGGGCTGAAGACCAAGCCCTGGCAGCCACCCATCGCCAACCTGAACAACGCCCTGGGGCATAGCTGGGCCTGGTCCGCCGCCGCCTGCGACCTGGACGACAACGGGACCCCCGAGTTGCTGGCGGCCTCCTACGGCCGCCGGCCCAATCATCTTTGGCTGGGCAATCGCAGCCCCGAAGGGCAGGTGCAGTTCACCAACCACAGCGTGGCCTCAGGCTATGCCTACGATCACCGGCAGGACTGGACGGACAACGAATCGGCCCGCTGCTTCTGCAAGCTGCACCGAGACGCGCGGGACTGTGCCACCGTCCCTGAGCCGGTGTACTTCAAGTGCGAGACGGACGCCGACATCTTTCGCTGGAACCACGCCACCGACCGGGAACCCTGGGTCCTGGGCGGCAATAGCGCCGCCACGACCTGCGCCGATGTGGACAACGACGGGCGCTTGGACCTCATGACCGGTGAGATCGTGCATTGGGATGTGGGCGGCAGTTCCGACCCCGCTGAGTTGTTGTTCAACAGTGGCCAGACCCCCCTGCGCTTCGACCGCCCGGGCAATGAGGTCACGGGGCTGGTCCGTCCCTATCCGGGGCCCGTCTGGGACAATGGCGACATGGCGGGGACCGTCTTCGATTTCGACAACGACGGCTGGCTGGATGTCTACATCGGCTCGTCGGACTATCCCTACACCCGCGGTTGGCTGTTTCATCAGAAGAGCCCCCGCGTCTTTGAAAGGGTGGCCCTGGCGGACTACTTCGACCACCTCCGAAGCTCGGGCGTGGTGGCAGCGGACTTTGATCGGGACGGGGATCTGGACCTGGTGGTCGGGCACTCCCGCTTTCGTTGCGGAGGCGACTACCTGGATGACTGCTACGAGACGCCCCAACTCCGCTTCTTCGAGAACCTGAGCGCCGACGCGGGGGGCAACTGGCTTCAACTCAAGCTGATCGGTGGCTCCGGCAGCAACCGTGCGGCCATCGGGGCCCGGGTCCAGGTCCGCACCTGCGACCTTACGCAGACCCGGGAGGTGGACGGCGGGCATGGGCACTTCGGCACTCAGGATGACCTGGTCCTGCACTTTGGGCTGGGGGCCCACTGCCGGGCGGAGGTCACGGTGCGCTGGCCAGACCAGGCCCTCAGCACCCAGACCTGGGTGCTGGAGGAGGGTCATCTCTATCGGTTGAGGCAGGGGGAGCCGGAGGGGGAACTGGCAGACTGAAGTCTAGTACATCGTCACATCGCCGCAGAGGGGCCCGAAGACGACCTCCACATTGGGGTACTCGGGCGCGTAGCCGGAGGGCATGCCTTCGATACCGGAGGTCTCTATATTGACATCAACCAGGAGGGAGCCGCTGATGGGGCAGCCAGACTGGTCCAAGACCACGGAGTTGTAGGTGATCTCGATGTCGTAGGAGATGTCCATGCCGCCCTGGTTCTGGTCCATGGTGAAGGAGATCCAGCCGTCGATTTCGCTGGTGGTGACGGTGATGTCGCCCTTGTAGACGAAGGTGCCGCCATAGCTGCCAATGGTCAGGTCGATGACCACATTGTCGCCGCTGATGATGATGGTGCCGACGATGGTGGTGCCGCCCTCATTGCAGTCGTAGGTGGTGGTGCTGCCGCTGACGGTGTAGCAGCCCTCAGTGATGGCCTTGCCCACGGTGTCCAGGGTGGGCTTGGAGGTGGTGGCCTGGGCCGCCATCTTGGTGCCCCAAAGCTGGCTGGCGTTGGCGTAGACATTGCCCAGGGCCGTGAAGGTGTTGCCCTCGCCGGGGTTGCTCTTCAGGGCCGAAAGAGCCAGGCCGGCCTCCACCACATTGCCCGAGCTCTCCACCACCTGGGCCTGCTGGGTCGCGTCCAGGGTCACCTTGGACTTGGACCCGCCGTCGCCGCCACAGGCGGACAGAAGAACGGACACAACGAAAATCCCAAGAATCTTCTTCATGGCTTCTCTCCCGTTTAGTGGTCAACCAATGCCCACAATGCTGGACACGCGCCGGGTATTGGTCAAGTGGATTTATGGACCCCCCGTCCCCCATTTTCCAAGGAGTTCCGCTGGAGCCCAGCGCCAAACTCGACTAGACTGACTGCCGTCTCACCAACCCCTGACCTGTCCAGAGGAGGCCCCCATGCATCGTAATGCACTCCAGCGGTCCTTCAATGCTGTCCTGTTGGCCCTGGCCCTGCTGTTGGCCCCATTGCCCGCGCAGGCTGCGGGGGAGGCCGTGGACTCGGCCGTGGGGGGCGTCAATACCCTCATGAACGAGGCCTCCTCCAGCCTGGCCGCAGGGTCCTTCGAGGACGCCGGGGCCAGGGTGCGGTCGGCCGTTACCAACCTGACGGGCTATGCGACGGACTTCACCACCTTGGTGCTGGAGGCCCGGGCCGAGGATGCCGGCTATGTGGCGCCGACGCTGAAGGAGTTGCCCAGGGAGCTGAAGGCCGAGACCTGGGAGGCCGCCCTCTGGGAGCTGCGCCTCAAGTACCAGGAGGTCATCAAGAAGATCGGCGAGATGGAGAAGCTGGTCGAGGACAACGAGTGGGGGATGTACCTGAGCGCCCTCAAGGCCACCTACAACGCCCTGAAGGGCATCTATGACATCTACGGCAACATCTATGAGGGCAAGGTCTGGGCTGCCATCAAGGACTTCTCCGAGCTGATCGGCAACCTGGTGGAGGACACCAACGATGTCGAGATCAACTACGACACCATGAAGGCCGGCGGCTTGCTGCTGGCCAAGCTGCAGGAGACCCGGGCCAAGACGGTGGCGGCCTTCGGGGAGGCCCGCAAGATCAGGCTGGCAGTCCGGGCCATGATGCCCGACCTGCGCCGCCTGGAGGAGCTGATCGTGGTCAGCAAGGCCTCCCTGGCCCAGGGCATGGGGCTGCCCACCCCGCCCAAGCCCGGCCCGGCGTTTGGCGCTAACGGATTCCACGACCTGCTTGACGCGATCAAGGGCGCCTTTGACGCGGGCGAGTTGCCCTATGACGCGGCCCTGGAGGCTGGCAACGCGGCCTGCACCCGGGCCGCCCAGGACTACGCCGCCATCACCACACCCACCCCGGTGGACCAGGACTCCTACGACCAGTTGCACACCCGTTGCCTGTCCCTGGAGGCTGACTGGGGCGTCCAGTACCGCGCCGATCTGGCCTCCCTGGCGACCCTGGAAACCACCTGGAAGAACGCCCTGACGCCCGTGCTGAACGCCTACCTGAACCTGGACTTCGGCGCCCCCCTGGCCCTGGAGGACTGCTCTGCCGCCAACGCCTACGACCCCCTGCTGAATATCTACTCCGAGGACCAGGCGTGGGCCCTGTGGGACGGCATGGCCGAGCAGTTCGTGCACCCCTTCGTGACGGACCTGGCCAAGACCAGCGGCCCCAGCATTGTGTCCGGCGGCGAGGGCTTCACGGGGGCCTCGGGGGTGGAGAACGCCAGCCTCTATCCCAAGCGCCTGCTGGGCCGCCTGGCCACCCTGGACCAGAGCTGGGACCGGGCCGTAGCCAGCATGACCTTCAGCGAGTGGCAGACCGCCAAGGCCACCCCCACCGACGCCCGGCAGCCCTACTTGGTGTTCGCCCTGACCCGGGGCAGCCTGGAGACCCTGCGCTTCGACACGCTGGAGAGCTTCAAGGACGAGACCTGGCGCTTTGATCAGGCCTTTGACGCAGGGGCCACTACCTTGGCTGCCCTGGTTTCCGACCTGGCCGCCGCCCAGACCGCCGCGGACGCCTATCTGGCCTTCCTCGATAGCCACGCTGGCACGGTCCCCCCCGGCCTTTACGCCGACAAGCCCCGCGTCAAGCCCGCCCGGACCAGCGCCCAACTACCCTTCGGGGCCGACGGGATCTCGGTGCTTGAGACCGCCGACCTGGCGGCTACCCTTGGCGACCAGTTGGACGAGTACCTGGGGCTGCGAATCGAGGTCAAGTACGAACTGGAAGAGGTCTTCCGCAGGGCCGACGGTCTGGCCATGGAGATTGACGCGGCCCTGGCCTTCAATGACGAACTGGAGGCCGCCGCCCAGAAGGCGGCCGCCCTGGACAAGTACCTGGAACCCGGCTCCGAGGCCGAGCCCGGGGACTGCGCTCACCTGGGCGTGGTGCTGGACATCCTGGACGGCTTCATCTCCGACTCCGTGGCCAACCTCACCGAAGAGAATGCCGACTTCCTGCTGGATGTGGCCCTCTGGGTGCGGGTCTGCGGCAGCGAGAACCTGGACGAGTTCGCCACCCTGGTGGAGGAGTCCTGGGCCCTCACCGACCAACTTGCCAACGCCAGCGTCCCCAACCCGGACCAGTACGGCGGCTACAGCGGCTACTCGTTCTACTTCGGCCACCTCTACGACGGCGGCGCCGACCAGCGGGTGCTGTGGGAGGACCGGGCCCACGCGGACGCCATCACCTCCCGCCACTGGCCCCGCACCAAGGCGCGGCCCCTGCACCTGAGCACGGGCTTCTTGACGCCAGACGAGATCCGCGCCGGCCTGCCCAGGCTGTATTCCCTTGGCCTTCTGGGTCAGAAGACCTGGGGCCTGGCCAGCCTGAAAGTGACCAAGGTCTCCGGGGACAAACAGGTACTGCCTGTGGGCGCCACCTCCCAGATTCCCCTGGTGGTGCGGGTTCAGGACAAGGACTACGAGGTGGTGGCCGGGGCCCCCGTGCGGCGCTCCGACCAGCAGGGCACCAATGCCACCGACTGGGCGGGCCTGGCGTGGCTGAAGGTGGGACCCTTTGCCACCTCTGGCGAGTACAAAATCAAGGTATTCGTGGCCTCCAACGGGCCCAGCGTGGAGTTCACCGTGACGGTGGGGACGGACACCGACCAGGACGGCTGCGAGGACGCCTGGGAGACGGCCAACGGCTTCAGCCCCACGGACCCCTGGGATGGCCCCGGCGACTTTGATGGGGACGGCCTGTCCAACACCGAAGAGGCAGCCCTTGGCAGCGATCCCAACCTGGAGGACAGCGACGAAGACGGCTTCCTGGACGGGGATGAGGCCAGCGCAGGCAGTGACCCCGGGGATGCGAGTGACTACCCCGGCGCCGTCACAGACCCAGGCGAGCCGCCGCCTCTGCCACAGTTGCCCCTGGAACCGCCCCCGCCGCCCCCCGGGCCCCCCGGCGAAGACTGGACCGACATACCCATCAACAATGGCAAGGATGTGGGGCGATACCTGGGTACGCTGGGGGATCGGGTCTTCACCATGACCTATGAAAGCGTCCCCGTGGAGGTACCCGTCGCGGGGGCCTACTGCCGGCCCATGATCACGGCCACTGAGAACGGCGGGGATGGGCTGTGGCATTGGAACTGTTTTGAGAACCGCATCTGGTCCTCAGAGGACCTGCTGACCTGGCGCCGGGAGGAGGCCACCCAGCCCTGGGGCACCGCCGGGGCCTGGCTGTCCGCGGCCTACCAGGGCGAGCTTTGGGTCCTGGTGGTGGAGACCTACCGGCTGCCCGAGAACTGGGCCAGCCTGCCCCAGGAGGAATGGTACAACCTGGGCATCCCGCAGCAGGACCTGTCCCTTTGGAAGACCGCCGACGGGCTGACCTGGACCAAGGTCACGGACAACCTCCCCATGGGGGCCCCATCCAGTTTGGTGGCGCTGCCGGAAAAGCTGCTGGCGGTGGACGCCTGGAATCGGCAGGTCTGGACCTCGGGGGCCGGGGCCACCTGGGACCTGGCCACCGACGCCGCCGCCTTTGGCAAGAGAACCGGGGAGACCCTGGTGGTCCACAACGGGCGGGTCTATCTGCTGGGAGGGGTCCTGCAGACCTCCGAGCGCGGCAACATTCCTCACTACGGAGATGTGTGGGTCAGCGACGACGGCGCCACCTGGACCCTCGTGACCGCCGCCGCCACCTGGACCCCCCGCGCAGGCTCCAAGGCCATCTCTGTGGCCGGGAGCATCTGGCTGTTTGGGTACGCCGTGGTGGGCTACAAGGAGGGGGAGATCTGCCCCCCCGCCAGCCCCATTCCTCAGCTTTGGTCGTCCAACGCCCAGGTGTCTGGCTGGGAGAAGGTTTTTGAGGCCTGTGGGGTCGCCAGGTTCCTGGGCGAGGGCAGCCCCCTGTACCACCGCGGCCGCCTGTGGGTGCTGTACGATGCCCGGGTGTGGTACTCGTCCCTGGTGGAAGATGGCCTGTGCCCCGGGGACGCCGACTGCGACGGCCTGCCCGACGCCCAGGACAACTGCCCGGACCTGTACAACCCCCTCCAGGAGAACGCCGACGGCGATGCCCTGGGGGACCTGTGCGACGACGACTCGGACAACGACAAGGTCGGCAATGCCAGCGACAACTGCCCCGCCTTGGCCAACCCCACCCAGGAGAACCAGGACCAGGACAAGTTGGGGGACGCCTGCGACAACTGCGCGCTGATGGACAACCTGGACCAGATCGACACCGACGGCGACGGCAAGGGCGACGCCTGTGACGCCCGCCAGGACTTTGCGGTGAAGGGGCGGGCAGTCTATGCGGGCGCCCTGGGCGGCAAGCTGCGCCTGTTCGCCAGCCTGGCCTCCCAGACGGAGGCGGACCCCACCTACGAGGGCATGATTGAGCTGGCTTGGCCGCCCGCCGCCGGGGAGTTGGAGTTCCTTATCAGGCTGCCCAGCGAGAGCTACCGCCTGAAGGCCTTCATCGATGTGGACGGGGACCTGAAGGCCGATGGCGACGAACCGGGCGGCGTGTTGGGGGACCTGGTGCTGGTGGCCGACGGGGCGGTGACCCTGGGTGCGGAGTTGGTATTGGAAGACGGCAAGGCCACCGAGGCCGTGCCCGGTGAGGTGGATGGTGGTGGTGGTGGTGATGGTGATGGTGATGGTGAACACGGGGGCGGCGGGGGAGGGGGCCTGTGTGCCCTGGGCAACGGCCCCGGTCAACCCCTGGAACCTCTGCTACTGCTGGGCGTCGTGTTGCTGATAATTGGGCTTGCCCCAGGGCGTCAAAGGCGCTTTTTCGAGTGGGCGCGGACGGGGCGGTCCAGGATGCTCCGGACCTTGGTGGCCAGGTCCGCGGGCAGGTAGGGTTTGCCCAGGAAGTCTACAGCTTCCAGTTCCACCCCCCGCTTCATGACATCGTCGGCGGTGAAGCCCGAGGTGAACAGGACCGCCAGCCCTGGCCGCTGCTCCAGCAGTTTGTCTGCGAGTTCCCTGCCATTCATTCCGGGCATCACCAGGTCGGTCATCAGCAGGTCGATCTTTCCGGAAAAATTCTTTGAAGCAGCAATGGCCTCGGCGCCATCATGGGCCTCCAGCACCGTGTAGCCGAACTTCTTCAAGACCCGGAGGACCAGTCTGCGCACCAGGTCTTCATCGTCAACCAACAGCACGACCTCAGAGTTGCCCACCTGCGGATCGGGCCTCCTATCCTCCTTGTCGTTCTCCACGGAGGGATCCTCGACCGGCAGCAGTATGAACACGCTGGTGCCAAGCCCTGGCTTGGAGGAAATGTCCACAGTACCACCCATCTGGGAAATGATTCCGTGGACGGTTGCCAGCCCAAGCCCCGTGCCGAGACCTTCACGCTTGGTGGTGAAGAAGGGCTCGAAGGCATGCCCCAAGACCTCCTCGGTCATGCCGCAGCCCGTGTCGCTGACCACCATATCAATGAACCTGGTCTTTTCGGTGCAGGTCCGCAGGCAGGAGGTGCCATGGTCCAGGGTGACCTCGGTGGTGCTGATCTTCAGGATGCCGCCGTCGGGCATGGCGTCCCTGGCATTGATCGCGAGGTTCACCAACATGGTCTGGATCTGCCCCTTGTCCACCTTGGCACGCAGGTCAGTGGCCTGCAGATCCAGTTGGATTTCAATGCTGGCTCCAACCATGCGGCCTAGCATCTGGGCGATGTCTTTGACCAGGTCATCCACCTCGGCCACCTGGGGGTTGATGACCTGCTTCCTGGAGAAGGCCAGCAGTTGTCGGGTAAGGGCCGCTGAGATCTCCGCCGCGCTCTTGATCTCCCCCAGGGGTTCTGCCAGGGGGTGCCCCTCGCCCAGTTCGTGGAGGACCAGATCCGCGTTGCCCAGGATGCCCATCAGCAGGTTGTTGAAGTCATGGGCCAGGCCGCCCGCAAGTTGCCCCAGGGACTCCAATTTCTGGGACTGCCGAAGCTGGCCCTCCAGCCTCTCCCGAAGGGCTTCGGCCTGCTTTCTTTCAGTCAGGTCCACGACGGTGCCCTCAAGGATTCCCTCTTCAGGCAACAACCTGACGGCAAGCTGGACTGGCTTGTGCCCACCCGTGCCAGTGGCCACAGTGATCTCGTAGTTGCTGATGAAGCCCTCGTTTGCCTCCAGTTCCTTGATCATCTGGTCCCTGTCTGGACTGTGGGCCCAGATGCCGGTGGCGGGTTGGGACAGCAGGTGCTCCTTGGTGGTCTCCAGGATCTGGGCCAGTTTGTGGTTCACATCCAAAAAGAGGCCACCGTCAATCTGCGAGCGATACATGCCCACCTGGGCGTTCTCGAAGAAGGTCTTGAAGCGGCGCTCACTCCTGGCCAGGTGTTCCTGGATGCTGGCCTTCTCCTCCGCGGCCGCCACGGCCTCCTCTGCATGGTAGTGGAGCTTGTCCGAGGCCAGGCGCAGTTCGAGGGTGCGCTCGGCCACCAGGTGCTCGAGGTGCTGCTGGTACAGGGCCAGTTCCCGGCGTTGGCGGTCCAGTTCAAGAAAAACCCGCACCTTGGCCAACAGCACGCGCTCGTCGTAGGGCTTGATGATGAAGTCCACGCCACCGGCCTGGTAGGCCCGCAGGAGCTTGTCCTCGCTGCCAAAGTCGGCGGTCAAGAAGATGATGGGCAGGCTTCTGGTGCGTTCGTCACCGCGCAATAGCCCGGCCAACTCGAAGCCGTCCATCTCCGGCATCTGCACATCCAGGATGGCCAGGGCAAAGTCGTGGTTCAAGGTGGCCGCCAGGGCGTCATTGCCGCAGGTGGCCTGCTGCACCGCCACCCCAAGGGGCAAGAGCGTCTTCTCCAGGGCCAGGAGGTTGGCAGGCCTGTCATCTACGATGAGAATCGACTGGTTCTGGATCATGACGCAGCGCCTTTCTTCAGGTCCCTGTCTTGGCCAAGGGACGCGACCAAGAGGCAAAGCTCCCTCGGGGTCAGCACGAGTTGGGCCACCCCAGCGGCGATGGCCGCCTGGGGCATCTCGGGGCTGGTGGCGGTGCGGGGGTCCTGCACCACGGTTTGCCCCCCCTTGAGCCTTATCTGGCCAAGCCCCGCTGCGCCGTCCTGATTTGCCCCCGACAGCAGCACGCCCAGCAGCCCGGGCCCGTAGGCGAGCGCGGCGGATTCAAACAGCACATCAATGGCGGGCCTGCAATAGTGCACCTTGGGGTCGGTGGAGAGGGCGAAGGTGTGGGCGCGCTCAATCAACAGGTGATACCCGGAAGGCGCCACATAGACTCGGTTGGGTTCAATGGGCATCTTGTCGCAGGCCTCCAGCACCTTGACGGGGCCTCTGTCACCCAGGTGAGCGGCCATCTGGCCCCCATCATTGGGGTGCAGGTGGAAGCACACGATGAGGGGCAGGGGGAAGTCCGCGGGCAGGGCGTTGACCAGGTCCAGGACCAGGGAGACGGACCCCGCCGAACCCCCAAGGACCACTGCCTTCACTGCGCTCTTGTTGCCCAGGTTCACTTCCCGTTGATCCTCTTGTAGATTCGGGCCCGCTGATCAAGCTCTTGGAAGCCCTTGGCCACCGAGGTGAACTGCAGGCTCTCCTTGGTGCCGATGCACAGGAAGCCCCCATGCACCAGGCTGTCCGAGAACAGGCTCAGGGCCCTGTTTTGAAGGTCCCGGTCAAAGTAGATCAGCACATTCCGGCAGATGATCAGGTGCATCTCTCCAAAGACGCCGTCCACCGCCAGGTTGTGGTTGGCAAAGGTCACATTCTTCTTGAGGCCGGCGCTCAGGATCGCCGAGTCATACCTGGCGTGATAGTAGTCGCCGAAGGAACCGCTGCCCCCTGCCTCCTGGTAGCTGCGGGTGGCGTCCTTCATCTGGCCCAGTTCGAAGATGCCGGCCTGGGCCTTGGCCAGCGCCGAGTCATTGAAGTCCGTGGCGTAGATGGTGGCCCGGTCGTACAGCCCCGCCTCTTGCAGCAGGATGGCCAGCGAGTAGACCTCCTCTCCGGTGGCGCAGCCGGCGTGCCAGATCTTCACATGGGGCCAGGTCTTGAGGAGGGGGATGACCTTGTCGGTCATTACCTTGAATACGAAGGGGTCACGAAAGAACTCGGTGACCGTGATGGACAGGTTCTGGGCCAGCTTGGAGAACAGCTTTTCATCGCGGAGGACCTTAGGGATAAGCTCGGAGATGTTGGCGCACTTGCAGGTGGGCAGGAAGTTGTTGACCCTGCGCTCCAACGAGGCCCGGGCGTAGGACCGGAAATCGTAGCCGTAGCGCCGAAACAGTCCCTCCAGCAGCAGGTCCAACTCAATGACTTCTAGGTCCACGGTGCTCATTCTTGGCTCCACTCCCTAAAGGGGGCATCTCCTAACGGGACAGCCAGACCCTCATCATGGACAGCAGCCGCTCGACATCTACTGGCTTGGACAGATAGTCGTTGGCGCCTTCGTTCAGACACTTGTCTCTGTCCCCCGCCATGGCCTTGGCGGTCAGCATGATGATGGGCAACCTGGCGAAGCGATCCTGGGCCCGGATCTGGCGGATGGCCTCATAGCCATCCATGACGGGCATCATCACATCCATCAGCACCAGGTTCACCTCTGGATCTTCAGCCAGGAGTTTGAGGGCCTTTTGACCGTTTTCGGCTTTTTGCACCTTGATGCCGTTGTCCGCCAGGATCTTGGCCAAGGCGAAGGCGGAGCGCAGATTGTCGTCCACCAGCAGGACCTTCTTCCCCGCCAGGGCGCCGTCGGTGCTGTGCAGTTGGCGGATGATGCGCTGCTGGACCTGGGGCATGTCCCTGACCGCCCGGTGGAGGAACAAGGAGACCTCATCCAGGAGACGCTCCTCGGAGCGCACATCCTTCACGACGATGGAGTTGGTGAACTCGCGAAGCTTGGTCTCTTCCTCGCGGCTCAGGTCCCGCGCCGTGTAGATCACCACCGGGGGTAGGGGCACCGTGGGATCCTTGGAGAGGTTCTTCAGCAGTTCCAGGCCGTCCATGTCCGCAAGGCCCAGGTCCAGGATGACACAGTCGTAGGCGCTGGCCTTCAAGGCCTCCATTGCCTCCTTGGCCCCCGCCGCCTGATCCACCTGGACATCCTTGGCCTGGACCAGCTCCATGGTGTGCTGCCGCAGGGCCACATCGTCTTCCACTATCAGCACCCGCCGGGCCTTGCGGCTGGTGGTCCTCTCAATGGTTGCCAGGACCTGGTCCAGTTCCTCTGGGGAGGGGGGCTTTCGCAGGTGTCCGATGGCGCCCTGCAGCAGGGAGCGATTGCTGGGGTCCTGGGCGGACACGATGTGCACCGGGATGTGGCGGATCTTGATGTCCTGTTTCATGGAGCCCAGCACAGCCCACCCGTCAATGCCCGGCAGGCCCAGGTCCAGCAGCGCTGCCTTGGGCAGGTGCCTTCTTGCCAACTCCAGGCCCTCCTCGCCGCTGGTGGCCACCAGGCACTTGAAACCCTTGCCCTGGCAATGCTTCTTGAGGGTCCGGGCGAACTCCACATCGTCCTCAATGATCAAGATGCTGCGGTCTTCGTCCGCCAGCTTGTCCCGGTCGTCAGGCACCAGCCCGAAGGGCCTGTGAGGGGTGCCCTCTGGGGGCTTGGCAGGGGTCTTGCCCTCAGGAGCCTGGAAGCTCTTGGGCAGATTTGCGGAGGTGGGCTGGTCCTCGGTCCTTCGCCTGATTGGCAGGTAGACGGTGAAGGTGGAGCCCTTGCCCTCCTGGCTCACAAGCTGAATCTCGCCCCCGAGGATGCGGGCCAACTCGCGGGAGATGGAAAGTCCCAGGCCTGTCCCTCCGAACCTGCGGGAGATGCTCCCGTCGGCCTGCTGGAAGGCCTCGAAGATCAGCTTGTGATGGGCCAGCGCGATGCCGATGCCCGTGTCCGTCACCGAGATGCCCAGCACCTGGGCCGGGTCCAGGCCGCTGCGGTGCAGATTGGTGGCCACCGCCGGGCGATGGAAGCGCACGGTGACCGTCCCTTTCTCCGTGAACTTGAGGGCATTGGAGACCAGATTCTTCAGGATCTGGGCCAGGCGTTTCTGGTCCGTCTCAAGGGTGGCCGGTAGCCCCCCGTCCAGCAACACCTGGAAGTCCAGACCCTTGGCCTGGGCCGCGGGGCGGAAGATCTCCAGCAGGGAGGTTGCCAGCTCCTGGGGTTCCACCTCTTGGTGGGTCAGTTCCATCTTGCCGGACTCAATCTTGGACAGGTCCAGGATCTCGTTGATCAGCCCCAACAGGTCGCTGCCCGAGCTATAGACCACCTTGGCCGACTCCATCTGGTCGGCGGTGAGGTTCCCCTCAGCGTTGTCCGCCAGCCGACGGGACAGCAGCAGCAGGCTGTTCAGGGGCGTGCGCAGTTCATGGGACATGTTGGCCAGGAACTCGGACTTGTACTTGCTGGCCAGGGCCAACTCCTCGGCCTTGTCGAAGATCTCCTGGCGGGCGGTCTCCACCTCCAGTTTCTGGCGCTCCAGCAACTGGTTCTTCTGCTCCAGTTCCTCGTTGGAGACGGTCAACTCCTCTTGCTGGGCTTGCAGCTTCTCTTCGGAGTGCACCAGGGACTCGGTCTGGGCCTGCAACTCCTCGTTCAGGGTCTTCAACTCCTCCTGGTGAGCCTGCAGTTCCTCGGCCATCTGCCTGGAGCGGTCCAGTTCCTGGGCCAGCCTGGTCCTGGAGAGAGTGGTCTCAAAGGACACCCCCAGCGCCTGGCAGGCCTGGTTCAGGTATTCGAAGTGGATCGCCTCCAGGTGCCCCAGGGTGGCGATCTCGGCTACCCCACGCACCTGACCTTCAAACATGAAGGGGGTCACGCAGATGTGCCTTGGGTTGGCCTCGCCAAGTCCCGAGACCACCCGGATGTAGTCCTCGGGGGCGTTGTCCAGGACAATCTGCTTGCCCTCCAGGGCGGCCTGCCCCACCAGCCCCTCTCCGGGCCGGAACTGATTGGCCAGGTTCTTGCGTTGGGTGTAGGCGTGGCTGGCCATGAGCCGCAGGGAACCTGCGTCCTGGCCGTCTTCCTGGGCCAGGTATAGCACCCCCACCTTGGCGTCCAGGTAGCTGCACAACTCGCCTATGACTTTGTTGGCCAGGCGGGTGGCGTCGTCTTCCCCCCGCATCACATCATTGAGGCGGGCCAGGCCGGTTTTCAGCCAGTCGGCGGCGCTCAACTCGGAGACATCCCGGGCGGCGGCAAAGACCCCCGCCACCTTCCCCTCTTCGTCGCGGTACACCGAGGCGTTGTACAAGACCGGCAGGGTCCTGCCGCTGCGGTGGCGAAGCTCCAACGGATAGTCCCGGACCTGTCCCTCCTTGAAGACCTTCTGGTAGCCCTCCCGGGCCTTGGCTGGGACTGTGAAATAGTCCGCAAAGTCCGTGCCCACAAGCTGGGACCGGTCCAGGCCTGTGGCCTCCTCGGTGGCCCGGTTGGCGTCGGTGATCTTGCCGTCAGCCCCGATGGTGACCAGCAGGTCCAGGTTGGCCTCAATGAGGTTTCTGGTGTAGGTGGCCGCGCGCCGCTGGGCCTGTTCGGCCTGCAGGCTTTGCTGCCGGCCCTCCCGAAGCCCCGCCTGCATTTGGGATAGGGCCTGGGCAAGTTGTCCTACCTCGTCCGTGCCCGGGATGGCGATGGCGCTGTCCAGATCCCCCCCGGCGATGCCGTCCGCGACCCCCACCAGCCGGGTGACCCGGCGGGTGATGGACAGGGCCAGAAAGAGGCCCGCCAAGATAGCCACCAGGATGGCCACCAGGGCTGTGGCGGCGGTGCGCTCAAGCAGCAGTTCAAGGGGCGCCAGGGCCTCCGAGGCATCCTGCTTGGCCACCAGGGCCCACTCGAAGCCGGTGCCCAGTTCCTGCGTCAGCCCCAGGGGGGTGTAGGCCCCAATAACCTCCACCCCGCGGTAGTCCAGGAAGGTGGTAATGCCCGCTCGTCCTTGCAGAGCCTCTTCCACTGCGACGGTGTGGACCGATCTTTTCAGCATGGCCCCCGCCCCCGCTCGAGGGGGACTGTTGCGAAAGGTCTGGTCAGGTCCCACCAGGACGATCTCCCCAGAGCTGCCCAGGGTAGCAAGTTGGACCTGTAGTTCGTTCAGGGGCTTGGAGGAGAACTCCTTGATGACCACGGCTATCAGGCGCTTCTGGTCATCAAACACAGGCGCGCCCATGAACAGGTCAGGCTCGGCCTCCGGGCCATTCATGAACGAGTAGTCTTCGATGGAGGGCTTTCCGGTCTGGACCACCCTGATCCAGAGCCTGGCCAGGGCGGTGTTCTTGTAGGGGCCGCTGCGCAGGTTGGTGCCCAGGTCGCCATCCCTGTCCAGGTTGAACATCACATGACCGTGCTGGGCGCAGACCAGGATGACATCTTCAATGCCCTCGTTGCCCAGGCGGTTCCGGAAGGGGGGCTCAAGTCTTTTGAAAAGCTCCTGGTAGGCCTGGCTGCTGGTGTCAAAGGGGCCGTTGTCCAGGGGTTTGGTGCCGGCGTCGTATTCGAACAGGAGACCTAGGGCCTGCGTCACCTCTGGTTCCCGGGACAGCATCTCCGTGCGAGCCAGTTCCACGCCCAGTAGTCCGACGATCTGCTTCTTGACGGTCTCGCGGGTGCTCTCCAACTCACCGTAGATCTCGTCGTGCAGGATGCTCTTGGCCGCCGTATAGGACAGCAGCCCCTGAATGGCCACCAGGAACATGGCCAGGCCCAGGACAGCGCTGGAGACCTTTACCACCAGGCTGCCCCGAAGGCGGTCCAGGAAGGAACGGTTGGTACGCATGGATCCCCCT
>CAZMEC010000028.1:0-20593 GCA_964565265.1 uncultured Myxococcales bacterium | reverse complement strand
CCTGGACTGCGAGGCCCTACGGACAGCCTGGACTCTGAAGGGCCTGCCGCTGCCCAGACCCTCCTCCTGCGACGGGCGTGAAGCGATCCTTTTCCAACCACAGGTTGGCCAGTTTGCCCAAGCCGGAGACCTGGCCTGCACCTATCACAATTGTGGAATCCCAAAGGTCCGCTCCACTGCCCTGATGGCCCCGGGCGCGCCCCCCTTGGTGAAGGTAGCGCAGGGCGGCACCGGCAGCATCGGATCCCATTCCTTCGGGGTGCAGGCCAGCGGCCCTGGGTGCTGTGAACAAAGCGAGTGCAGCCTGCGCAAGGGGGCCTCGTTCACCGTGGGGGAGACAGAGATCTGGACCGCGCGCCCCGGGGAGCGCCACATCTTTCCGGAGTCGGGCGTGGCTGTGGCCTTTAGCAAGACCGAAGAGCTGTTGTACGACACCCCGAATTGCTTTTTTGAGGATGAAGAGGGTGCAATCAGCTTCACGGTCTTCGTGTCGGCCCCGGCCGGTTTCCAAGAGCTGACCACCGAGGGCGAGTGGTGTACCGAGTGGTGCGCGGCAGGGGAGGGGGAGGATGTGCTGACAGACAGCGCCGACGACGCCCAGCCTGATGCCGTCGTTACTGCGGACCCCGACCCAAGCCGTGCCTCCTCCGGCTCCTCCTGCAACCTGGGTCCCAACCCCAACTCCGCCCCATGGCCCCTGCCCCTGCTGCTTGGCCTCTTGCTGGTCTTCCGAAGAGCACGCCGGAAGAATGCAGGAACTTGATCCTGGCTGCGAGCCAGCGACCCAAAGCAGGCCCTCATCCGGCGCTTCGGGCCAGGCAGGCCGGTTCCCTCCCCCTGGGGCTTGCTATTAGTCACATCTCGCAAGGTACTGCACGGGGGCCGTTCAAGGGGGAACAGGTAGGTGTTTGGTGTCGGGGTGTCGGAGTGTGAGGTGTTGGGGTGGAAGGTGTTGGGGTGGAAGGCCTGAAGGCCCTAGGCCCCGTCCGTCCGGTCGGACCCCAAACACCCCCAACACCCCAAACACCCCCAACACCCCAAACCCTTCCAAACGGCCCAATCCAAGTGGACATTCGTTGATTTTTCCTGCCTTTGCGCCTATCTTCACGCGCGGAAATTGATTGCCCCCTTGGGCGACCCCTGGGAAAGGACCTTGGAATGGCCATTCGCTTGTACAACACGATGTCGGGCAAGAAGGAAGAACTGGAGCACCAGCCCCAGACCCCCCTGGGCATGTATGTCTGCGGGGTGACGGTGTACGACAAGTCCCACATCGGCCACGCCCGCTGCTATGTGGCCTTTGACCTCATCTACCGCTACCTGCGGCACCGGGGCTTCCAGGTCAACTATGTGCGCAACTTCACCGATGTGGACGACAAGATCATCAAGCGCAGCAATGAACTGGGCATCACCGCCCGGGAGTTGACCGAGGCCAATATCGGCCTGTTCCACCGGGACATGGGCCGCCTGGGCTGCCTGGCCCCCGCCATGGAACCGCGGGTGTCGGACCACATGGCTGACATCGTCGAGACCATCCAGCACATCATCGACAATGGCCATGGCTACCATGTGGACGGCACCGTGTACTTCGACATCGATAGTTGGCCCACCTACGGCAAGCTGTCCGGGCGCAAACTGGACGACATGCAGGCCGGGGCCTCCGCCCGCGTGGACGACGACCCCAACAAGCGCAACCCCATGGACTTTGTGCTGTGGAAGCCGGCCAAGCCCGGCGAACCCTCCTGGGACAGCCCCTGGGGCAAGGGCCGCCCCGGCTGGCACATCGAATGCAGCGCCATGAGCATGAAGTACCTGGGGGCCGGCTTTCACATCCATGGTGGCGGCAAGGACCTGGTCTTCCCCCACCACGAGAACGAGCTGGCCCAGTCCGAGGCAGCCTCCGGCACCATGCCCTTCGTGCGCTGGTGGATGCACAACGGTTTCGTGAATGTGGACCAGGAGAAGATGTCCAAGTCCCTGGGCAACTTCTTCACCATTGAAGAGGTCCTGAACAAGTACCACGAAGAGGCCCTGCGACTGTTCCTTCTGGGCACCCACTACCGCAGCCCCCTGAACTTCAGCAGCCAGAATCTGGACGAGACCAGTGCTCGCCTGGAGTACTTCTACGAGACCCTCGCCGCCGTGCGCGGGGCCATTGCCGCGGGTGGCCCCGAAGAGGGCGCCATGCTGTTCCCCGAGGTGCTGGATCAGTTCCTGACCCGGGTCAACGGCGCCATGGAGGACGACTTCAACAGCGCCGCTGCCCTGGGGCATCTGTCGGATCTGATGCGCGCTGCCAACGAGGCCGTGAAGCTGAAGAAGAAGACCCACGGCCGGCTGGCGGCCCTCAAGAAGGTCGAGGCCCTTTTGGCCGAGGTTGCCACCATCTTTGGCGTCCTGGGTTCGGCGCCTGAGGCCGCCCTCCTGCGAATCCGCGACCTGGACTGCGCCCGCCTTGGCGTGGACCCCGCCCAGGTGGAAGCCGTGATTGCCCAGCGCACCGCCGCCAGGGCCGAAAAGAACTTCGCCGAATCGGATCGCCTTCGGGACAGCCTGCTGGCCACCGGGGTCCTCCTGATGGATGGCCCGGAGGGTACCCGCTGGAAGATCCAGAAGCAGGCCGCGCCCGAAAAAGAGACGGAAGCATGAGCCCGAACCAGGAACTCGCCGTCAGCTCGGGGCAGTATGCGGCCCTGCTGCAACTGGCCCGCTACGGCAGTTACTTCGAAATCCTTGGCCTGGGGCCTGAGAGTGGCCGGGACGAGGTGGTGCGCCGGGCGGCCTCCCTGATGGCCTTTCTGGATGACCTGCAGAGCGGGGGCGCGGTTCAGGCCGACGATGAGGGCCTTCGGCAGGTCAGATTTTCCATTTCTGAGGCGGCTCGGGTGCTCTCCGATCGTCGTCTGAGAACGCTTTACGGTCTCGGGTTGTCCACCAAGGACTCCGAGGGGATGGGGGTGTAGTCATGCCAGTGTTGCCCGTTGTTACCTGGCCCGCCGAGGTACTGGCCCAGAAGGCCAAGGATGTGGAGGTCTTCGACGAGGATCTCAAGACCCTGGCCCAGAACATGTTCGAAACCATGTACGACAACTCGGGCATTGGCTTGGCCGCGCCCCAGGTGGGCCGTTCCCTTCGAATGGTCGTGTTGGACATGACCGCAGGCACCGACCAGCAGGGGAGCAGCAAGCAGGTCCTGGTGAACCCCCTCATCACTGAGCGCCACGGGGAAGTGGTCTGGGACGAGGCCTGCCTTAGCCTGCCCGGCATCTCCTGCAAGGTGAAGCGCTCGGCCAAGGTCACGGTTCAGGCCAAGGATTTGGACGGAAACCCGCTGGAGATCAACGCCGAGGAGTTCTACGCCGTGGTCCTCCAGCACGAGTTGGATCACCTGGACGGCGTCGTCTTCATCAACCGGGTCAGCCTCCTCCAAAGAAAGTTCCTGGTCCGGGAATACAACCGCAAGGCCAGGGAGGACGCCGCCAAGGGTCCTGACTCCGACGGGGACGAGCCCGAGGGCGAGGCCCAGGCATGAGAGTGGTCTTCCTGGGCACTCCCCACTTCGCCGTGGAGGTTCTGGAGGTCCTGCTGGCAAGCCGGCACCAGGTGGCCGGAGTGGTCTGCAGACCGGACAAGCCCAAGGGCAGGAGTGTCTGCCCCGCCCCCCCCGAAGCCAAGGTCTTCGCCCTGGATCGCAGCATGCCCGTGCAGCAGCCGGGGCGCCTGGGCCCGGACTTCCTGGCCTGGCTTCGGGAAGTGTCCCCGGACGCCTTGGTGGTGGCCGCCTATGGCAAGATCCTCCCTCCCGAGGTCATCCACTTCGGGCGCTTCGGCTGCATCAACCTGCATCCCTCCCTGCTGCCCCACCTGCGGGGCGCGGCGCCGGTTCAGTGGACCATCGCCAACGGAGACCCGGAGGCGGGAATCACCATCATGCGCATGGATGAGGGCCTGGATTCGGGGCCCATCCTCCTGCAGCGCTCCTACCCGGTGCTGCCGGACGACACCGGCGAGACCCTCATGGATCGCCTGGCCCAGGCCGGTGGAGAGTTGCTGGTGACAGCCTTGAACGGCCTGGAGGATGGCAGCCTTGTGGCTGTCCCTCAGGATGAGAGCAAGGTCACCCTGGCCCCCATCCTGGAGCGCGACCACGGCCGCATCGACTGGACCTGGTCCGCCCAGACCATCGCCCGCCGCCTGCGCGCCTTTCATCCCTGGCCGGGCTCCTTCACCTGCAGCCCCGAGGGCAAGGTCCTCAAGCTGTTTCCTCTGCCCACAGTCCTGGACCTGACGGCCCCTCCGGGGACCTTCCTGGGCCTCCGCGACGGCCTCCTGTGTGTGGCCTGCGGGGAGGGCGCCCTGGGCGTTCCCGAGGTCCAGATTGAGGGCCGCTGCCGCGTCTCCGCCACCGAGTTCCTCCACGGCGCCCGTTGGCCGGAGGGTCTGCGCCTTTGATGAATGAATGCTTTTTTGGTCTTGGCCCCGTTCGGACCTAGACTTTCCACCGTCCGACTCTGCTCCCGGAGGTAGGTGGTGAAGACTGTGTATTACCCCGTGGTTCCCTTGCTTGCTCTTGCCCTCCTTGGGGTGCTGGCGTGGCCGGCCTCCCTCGAGGCCAAGGAATACCCCACCAGCAGCGTCCACAAGGTGGTCATCGATCCCGGTCACGGCGGCTCCAACCTGGGCGCCCTCGGGGTCACCGGCGTCTACGAAAAGGACATCAACCTGGCGGTGGCCAAGTACCTCCGCGGCCTGCTCGTCAAGAAGAGCGGCGTGGAGGTCCTCCTGACCCGTGAGGACGACCGGGATCTCCCCCTGGCCGAGCGCCTGGCCCTGGCCAACTCCTCCGGCGCCGACCTCTTCATCAGTATCCACTGCAACGCCAGCTTCAACGCCGACGCCCAGGGCGCCGAAACCTATGTGCTCAGCCCCGAGGCCGCCCTCGAGGAGAGCGAGCGCGTGGCCCGCAAGCAGATTCATCGCCAGGGCCGCCTGGCCTCCTGCGACGACGAGGGGACCGCTGCGGTGGTCAAGGACCTCTGGCAGAGTTCGGCCCATCTTCGGTCCTATGATCTGGCCGCCATCATGCAGGGGCTGCTGGTGAAGCGCTGCAACATGAAAAACAGGGGCGTCAAGGAGTTGGCCATCGTGGTGCTTCGGGGCGCCGAAATGCCCGCCGTGGTGGTGGAGCTTGGCTTCCTGTCCCATCCCAAGGAGGGGCGGATGCTGGCCGACCCCCAGTACCAGAAGGACCTGGCCTCCGCCCTCTACTGGAGCATCCTGGAGCACGACCATCGTTTGAACGGCTCGGGAGCCCCGGGCGGTGTGGCCCAGGGCCGCAAATAGGAGAGACCAAATGGGTAGTTCAAGGAAGCTGGCGATGGCATTGGCAGGATTGCTGGGGCTGCTGGGAGCCTGCGCCGATGAGGAGCCCTTTGCCCAGGAACGCAGCCGGGAAGACCGCCAGTTCATCGCCGCCGAGTTGGCCCGCTTTCACAACGAGTTCAAGGCCGAGGTGGCCGGCTGGAAGGCCGAAGAGGTGCTGCGGCACCTGACCCCCGCGGTCTACGAGCGGGAGCGCGCCCTGATGCGGGAGGAGCTTCGCGCCGAACTTCTGGAGGAGGCCCGGATGACGGCCGCCCAGGAGTGCTGGAGTGTCTGCAACAGCCTGATTCCGCCCGTCGCCGCCCCCCAAGGTCCCGGGGCACCTGTGGTCCCAAAAACAAATTGAATTCCCCCGGGTGAAGCAACATACTGAAGGCCGTTGCGGTGACCCCACGGAGGACCGCTACTGGAGGTCTTGCAAAAATGTCCCAGACCAGGATCAGGGTATTGATAGCCAAGCCCGGCCTTGATGGCCACGACCGGGGCGCCAAGGTGGTGGCCCGGGCTCTTCGGGATGCGGGCATGGAGGTCATCTACACGGGGCTTCACCAGACCCCGGAGATGGTCGTAGGCGCCGCCATTCAAGAAGGCGTGGATGCCATCGGTCTCTCCATCATGTCCGGGGCCCATGGCCATCTCGTGCCAGAGATCACCCGCCTGTTGAAGGCCCAGGGTGCCCAGGACATTCCCGTATTGCTGGGAGGCATCATTCCGGAGGAAGACTTCCAGGCCATGAAGGAAGCGGGCGTCACGGACATCATGACCCCCGGCACCCCCTTGGCCACGATAGTCCAGAAGTTCCAGGCCGCGGCCACCCGTCCCCAACCTGAGGGGGTTTAGGTCCATGAAGGCCTTTATCGTGGATTTCCAGGAACCCGCTGACTTCGTTAGGACCCATGTGTCCTTCGTGTCCCGCAACAGGTTCCTGCTGAAGACCCGAGTGGCCCTCTCTCCCGAAGAGCGAGTCCGAGTCCGTTTCAACCTGCCGGATGGTAACGGTGTGGCCATTCAGGCCAAGGTGGTTGGGGCCTTCGACGACTACTGGGAACTGCTGCTCCCTGAGAACCTTGACACCAAATGGCTGAAAGGGAAGGGCGAGGAGTACACCAAGCGCTTCCCCATCAAGAACCTCTCCCCCGAGCCCCCTGGGGCCTTCCTTGGCTTCAGCCGACAAGACGGAGTCGACGCCCCCGGGCCCACCGCCCCTGAAGCGCCCGTCGCCCCCCCAGCCCCCCCCAGATCCGTCGGCAAGATGGCCACAACCCCGGTGGACCAGTCGGACTTCAAAGGGCCCCAGCGGGACGAGTTCTCCGAGGAGGTTGGCCTGGGGAACTCTCCCCCCACAGTCACAGGCGTTCGCCCTGGCCTGAACCTGGCAGGGATCAAGCCCGAACCGGCGGCCAGCAACCCGCCCAAGGCGCAGAATACCCAGCAGATAACCAAGGAGCCCACCCCCCCCGTGGAGCGCCCCGAGGCGCCCAGCCAGGCCCAGTCCAAGGTGCCCTCCATGGCAGCCATGCTGTTTGTCTCGGACCCCAAGTTCTTCAAAGAAGAGGACAAACCCGCGGGGGCGCCCGCGCCTGGGGCTGAATCCAAGGACGGCGATGCTACAGCGGCTGCCGCTGGCTCCGAGGCCGCGCCCACGGGCACCGATGCCGGTGGGGAAGCCGCGCTGCGAAAGCTGGCCGCCAAGGTCGGCGCCATGAGCTCCTCCCAGAAGAAGCAGGTTGCCATTTCAGGTGGCCCCCGGGAGCGCAGCATCCTCATCCAGGATGCCGACCCATCTATTCAGATCTGGGTGCTCAAGAACCCCGATCTTGCCGAGGCCGAGGTTCGCCGCATCAGCCGCATGACCACCCTCAGTAAGGATGCCCTGGACTTTCTGCTGAGCAGCCGAAAGTGGTCCACCATGCCCTCCGTGGCGCTGAACCTCCTGCTTCACCCGGCCACCCCCCAGCCAGCCCAGGAGCGCCTCCTGACGGTGCTGCCCACCAAGGTCCTGATGGCCCTCTCCCAGAAGCCCGGGGTGGTCAAGGCCATCGCCGACCGGGCCAAGGAGATCATGCTTGAGCGCAAGGATTATTAGCTGAGGGATGGAAAGCCCCGAGGGGCTCAGGAACAGATGGCCTGAAGCGCCGCCTTGGTGTCAGACACCCGCAGAAACAGCACGCCCGTCTTGGCCGCTTCGTCGATTCCACCGTAGGCATATTCGATGTTGATGCAGTTGGCCGCCAGCTTGTTGGACAGGTTCGCCAGTTGGCCCGGCTCGTTGTCCAGGGGCACGCACAGGACATCATTGTCCAGGACAAGAATGCCCGAGTCGCCCAGGAGATGCAGCGCCCGCAGGGGGTCGGACACCACCATCCGCACAACCGCGTGATCCACGGAGTCGGACACTGAGAATCCCAGAATGTTGATCCCCGATTCGTGCAACAGCTCGCAGATGCCGGAGAGGGTCCCGGGCTTGTTCTTCAGGAACACCGACAATTGCTTGGCTATCCTCATTTTCATTCCCCCTTTGAGAGATGGCTTGGGCCAGGGACCTTCTGATTACGGATCCTGTCTACAACAAAGACCACTGCGGCGCAAAGGAAAATCCCCGCCACCAGATCGAGAACATAATGGTAACGAAGGTGCAGCGTGGCCACCATGATCGAGCCCACCAGGGCCACATAAAGGGGCAGCAGGCGGGGCAGGAAGCGGGCCACATGCACCAGCGAAATCAGCGACAGGCCCGTGTGACCGCTGGGGAAACAGTCCGTCTTATTGGCCTCCACACCGTCCAGGAAATGCCGAATGAAGGAACCCACAGGCCCAAGCTCCAGGGGGCCCTCAAACTGAAAGGTCCTGGCCACAGCGGGCAGTCCGGACTGCAACAGGTCCACCACATAGGGAGAGCGCGCGGGCACCATCACATACAACACGAAACTTGCATAGAACCCCAGCACCAGCGCCAGGATGAAGTACTCCAGGTCCTCGTGACGCCCCTTGGCCATCAGGAAGAGAAGAGGGGGTAGGGGGAGAAAATAGTAGGTTGAGTAGGCCACCTGGAGGGCCTCGTTCAGGCCCAGGAAGTTCCAGCGGGAGAAGAACTCGGCCGCGCTGGTGCCAAAAAGCAGCCGATCAAAAGCCAGCAGCTCAATCTCGAAGGTGCGGGGGTGGACCACGGGGATGTAAGCGCCGGCCAGGGAGAAGGCCACGGAGATCCCCGCGACCCCCAGGAGGAAACGCACGGGGTTTCTAATGGTGGGGTTGAAGTGGGCCACCAGCACCGGACCGAAGAAGGACAGCACCAGGGAGGCCGCCGCCGTCCCCACCATCGTGTTGGCATTGGGCAGCAGGGCCATGCTTGGCAGCAGCAGGACCAGGACCCAGAACCAATAGATGCAGGAGACCAGGAAGAAGGGGTCGTGCCGAAGGGCTTTCAGGTAGCGCGACAATTGACCATCCCGTCCTAGTTGACATATGTCTGTGGACAAAAACCGCCCACAGGGCTGGATTTGTGGGGGCGATTATAGTGCCCGATTGGGAATTCGCAAGCGGAAGCGGGCCCCGCCCAACGAGGCATCCTGGGCCTCCACCAGGCTAAGGGCGGCCCCCATTGCGGCGGCAGCTTGAGCAGACACATAGAGCCCCAGGCCGAGGCCGTTCTCGCGCCCCGAACAGAAGGGTTCGAACAGGCGGGGTCGGAGGGCCGGGGCAATCCCGGGGCCGGAGTCGCTGACCTCCAGTTCCATGGCGTCGGGACCCGGCAGAAAGGCCACCAGGACCTTGCCTCCGATGCCAGCGGCCTTGAGGGCCTGCCGGGCGTTGGCCAGCAGGTTTCCAACGATGAAGGACAACAGGGCCGGGTCCGTGAACACCTCCAGGGGACCGGCGTCCTCGGGCGCAAGGAACTGAAGATGAATATTGCTGGCGTCCAGGCTGGCCTTGTGGTCCAGGGTGAGTCGGTTCTGAAGGGACTGGATGCTGGAGGGTCGGGGCCTGGGGGGTTCAACCCGGGTCAATTGTCCCATGGCGGCGGTCATGGACTTCAGCCGGCGAGTTTCTCCTTGGATTATTTCCAACATGCGGCGGCGGCGGTCGGGGTCAGCGTCGACGCTCAGCAGAAACCCGGCGCTGCTGTCTATGGTGCTGATGGGATTATTGAGATCGTGGAGCACTCGTTTGAGCAGCGTCAGCACCAGGTTGAACTGCTGGTCGCCCTGGAAGAGGAACGGGGGTTGATCCATTTTGGCCTCCGCCGTTGAAGCACCACGAACATAGGCGTTGAGGGCCTCGGGGCCAAGCAAAATCGCGGGGAGGCCACCTTCCCTGCCAGATCTCAATGTCTGATAAGGCACATTATGTAACTTTTAGAGCGCTTGAAAAATACCTCCCACCGGTTTATGTTCTACCCCGCCTGGAATCCCGGGCACTGGACTGTCAGAACCTGGAATACCAAAGGAGTGTGAACGATGCGCGGAACGAAGCTGGTTGTCCTCACTGGAGCCCTGGCCCTCGCTGCGGCCGGCTGTTGCGAAAAGAAACAGGAACCCGTCCAGCAGGCTGCTGCTGTTCAGGCCGCCCCCGTGGTTGCCCCCAAGGTCGAGCCTCCTTCGATTGACTACGAAAAACTGGCCACCCTGGTCGCCGAGAAGATCGACACGGACAAATTGGTGGTGAAGGTCGTGGACAAGCTCAAGGCCGACAAGCTGGTTGGCCAGGAGAAGGCGGAACTTCCTGGAGAGGCTCTGCGTCGGGCCCGGCCCGAACTTGCCGCGTCCTCCAAGGACCGGCCGGCCCCCTCTGCCCGGGCCATGGTCGACAATACCGTGTGGAAGCTTGCCCTCCGCGGGGATGAGCCCATGCGCGGCGCCAAGGAGGCCCTGGTGACCCTGGTGGTCTACTCGGACTACCAGTGCCCCTTCTGCAAGCGCGTCGAGCCCACCATGGACCAGATCCTCGAGAAGTACGGTGACAGCGTCCGTCAGGTCTGGAAGAACAACCCCCTGGCCTTCCACAAGAACGCCCGCATCTCCGCCCAGGCCACCTGCGCCGCCGGGGCCCAGGGCAAGTTCTGGGAATTGCACAAGGTTCTGTTTGATAACAACCAAAAGCTTGAGAAGGAAGACCTGCTGGGCTACGCCAAGACCCTGGGCCTGGATATGGCCAAGTTCGAGGCTGACTTTGCCGGTGAGGCCTGCGCCAAGGCCATTGACGACGATGTGAAGCTGGCCAGCGAAGTGGGCGCCCGGGGTACTCCCAACATCTACATCAATGGTCGTCAACTTCGCGGCGCCCTTCCCTTCGAGCAAATTGAACCCATCATCCAGGAGGAGATGACCAAGGCCAAGGCTCTGGTCGAGAAGGGCACCGCCCTGGCCTCCGTCTACGACGAGATCGTCAAAGCCGGCAAGGTCTTCACGCCCCTTGATGAGGCCGTCTTCGAGTTCAAGGCCCCGGCTCCCTTCAAGGGTCCCGCGGACGCCCCCGTGGTGCTGACTGTGTTCTCCGACTTCCAGTGCCCCTTCTGCAGCCGCATCACCAAGACTGAATACGAAGTCTTCAACATGTTCCCTGGCAAGGCCAAGCTGGAATTCCGCAACTTCCCCCTCTCCTTCCACAAGGACGCCCACCTGGCCGCCCAGGCCTCCCTGGCCGCCGAGGCCCAGGGCAAGTTCTGGGAGATGCACGACAAGCTGTTCGAGAACCAGAAGGCCCTGACCCGTCCCGACCTGGACAAATATGCCGGCGAGCTGGGCCTTGATGTGGACAAGTTCAAGAAGGCCCTGGATGACGGCGCCTACAAGGCCGCCGTGGATGCCCAGATGAAGGAAGGCGAAGCCGCCGGCGTGCGCGGGACCCCCTCCATCTACCTCAACGGCCGGAAGTTCCAGGCCGCTGACCGGGAAGCCGCCACCTTCAAGAAGATCATCGAGGCCGAGATCCTCTCCAAGCTTTAGTCCTGACAACCCGCGGGAGGGCCCCTCAAGATGAACAACCGGGAACTCACTGAGAGAATTCTGGAACAGAAGCAGGCTCTTGGTTCCCGGTTGACCCTCCTGGTCCACCATTACCAACGCATGGAATTGACGGACCTGGCGGACCACATCGGCGACTCCTTTGAGCTTAGCCGCGCCGCCGCTGCCTCCAAGAGCGAGTTGGTGGTCTTTTGTGGGGTGCAGTTCATGGCCGAGGCGGCCAGGGTGTTGGTGGCCCCCGAGCAGCGCGTGTTCATCCCCGACCCCCGGGCCGGCTGCCCCATGGCGGACATGGTGGATGGGCAGGATCTGGCCGCGGCCTTTGCCCACCTCACGGAGATCTGGGGCCAGGCCCCCGTGCCCATCTGCTACATGAACAGCTCCGCTGAGGTGAAGGCCTTCTGCGGCCGAAATGGGGGCATGGTCTGCACCAGCTCCAACGCCGTGCGCGCCCTCAAGTGGGGCTTCTCTACGGGGCGGCCCGTGCTGTTCATCCCGGACGAGTTCCTCGGCAGGAATTCGGCGGCCCATCTGGGCCTCAACGACTTCTGCGTCTACGACCCCCACGCCCCCGACGGAGGCCTCACGCCGGACGAACTTCGGGCCGTCAGCCTGGTGCTTTGGCGGGGTTACTGCCATGTCCATGTCTGGTTCAAGCCAGACCATGTGCTGGCCGCCCGGGCCCTCTATCCGGAGGCCCGAATCCTGGTTCACCCGGAGTGTATGCCCGAGGTCGTGGCCCTGGCCGACGGCGCTGGCTCCACCAGTTACCTGGTGGACTGCGTGCGCAAGGCCGCTCCCGGCGAGCAATTCGTCATCGGGACGGAGGTCAACCTCATCAAACGCCTGGCGAGGGACTATCCCGACCGCCGGGTGATTCCCCTGGATGTCTCCATGTGCCCCAACATGTACAAGACCACCCTGGAGAAGCTGTGGACCGTGTTGGACAGCTTTCCCGCCTGCTGCGAGGTCTTCGTCCCTGAGGACCAGGCCCGGGATGCCCGCCTGGCCCTTCAGCGGATGCTGGAACTCAAATGACTCCCCGCTGGCCTCTGCTGGGCTTTTCCCTGCTGCTGCTGGCCCTCTCCCAGACAGTTCAAGCGTCAGAGGGTTCCGTGCTGCTGTCCTTCCAAGGGATGGAGTCCCTGCGCCAGAGGATTGTAGGGTCCCTTTGGGAGCTTGAGGCGCGAGTGATCCCGACCCGCAGCGAGTTCTCCCGGGACACCCAGATTTCGGTGGTTGGTCAGGCGGTGGCTTTCCGCCACCCGGTCCATGGGGTGGTGCTCATGCACTCCCTGGACCTGACCAAGGGGGCCGAGATCCTGGTGCTCAAGGGGCCTGGGAATCGAAGCTGCACCCCCCGGCGGAGGTTCCAGAACGAGAAGCTGAATCTGGGTTTTGTGGAGTGCGCCGAGGAGCTGGTCGCCGGGGATGCACCGGAGCTGGCGGGCGCAGGCGGGATCGAGCCCGAGCTGTACTTCTCGGTGGACAACCCCCGGGGGCAGTTTCCCTCCATCTTCCACCAACAGGGCCGCGCCTTCTGCGAGGCGCCTCTTTACGAGTTCCTCTGCATTCCCATCGGGGCGCTGTTCAGCTCGCCGTTGTTTGATTCGGAGGGTCGGCTGGCAGGAATCACGCTGCGACGCCTGGGTCTGGCGTCCAAACTGTCGATAACCGTCAGCGCCGCCCAGCTTCGGGCCCTGCGCTTTCCCCCGCGCCGGCCCCCTACCCTGGAGGACCGGCCCCATCCCAACCTAAAACGACCCTTCGTCTTCTGACTCCCAGGCGTTGTCGTCCAGCAGCAGCTCGTCAGGGATGTCGTCTGCCCAGGCCTCCGGCGGCGGTCCCTGCAGCAGCTCTTCAGCCAGAATCGGCTGGTCCGACTTGCGGACGGTCTCATCTCCAGGCTTCTTGCGGCCGCGGAAGTAGAGGCGCACCGGGGCCCCCTCGAAGGCCCACTCCTCTCGGAAGCGGTTCATCAGGTAGCGGCGGTAGTTCATGGGCACCGCAGTGGCATGATTGCAGTAGATGACGAAGGCCGGCGGGGCGGTCTTGACCTGGGCCGCGAAGAGGAACTTGAGGCGCCCCACATTGTTCACGACGGGCGGCGGGTTGCGGCGCAGGGCGTCCACCAGGACCCGGTTGACCTCGGCGGTCTTCACGCGGGAGGTCCAGGAGGCCTTGAGGCGGTCCACCAGGTCCACGATCTTGTTGATCCGCTGGCCCGTGAGGGCCGAGATGAACAGCACCGGGGCAAAGGCCGAGTCGGGCAGGCGCTCGCGCAGGTCCTTCTCGTACCAGGTGGCGGTCTTGTGGTTCTTGTCCACCAGGTCCCACTTGTTGCCCACGATGGCCAGGGCCCGGCCGCTGTCCGTCACCATGCTGATGATGCGGGCGTCCTGGTCGGCCAACTCGCGGCTGGCGTCCAGGATCACCAGGGCCACCTCGCAGCGATCTATGGCGGTCATGGCGCGGAAGACGCTGTACTTCTCGATGCGGTCCATGATGCGGCTCTTGCGACGGATGCCGGCGGTGTCCACGAACACATAACGCCGCCCGTCGGGCATGGTCAG
The DNA here is from genome assembly GCA_964565265.1 of uncultured Myxococcales bacterium. Classification (GTDB taxonomy): domain Bacteria; phylum Myxococcota_A; class UBA9042; order CAIXZC01; family CAIXZC01; genus CAIXZC01. The sequence goes on along the minus strand of CAZMEC010000028.1, from coordinate 6,675 downwards.
CAGGGTATCAATGGAGTCCCGCGTGGTGCCCGGCACATCACTGGTCAGCAGCCGTTCCTCGCCCAGAAGGCGATTGATGAGGGTGCTCTTGCCGGCGTTGGGGCGCCCAATGACCGCCACCCGGGTGGCATCGGCGTACTCCGAGGCCTCGGCCTGGAACTCGTCCGGGGTGGGCTCGGGCAGCAGCTCCATGATGCGGTCGCACAGCACGCCAAAGCCCTTGCCGTGGGAGGCGGAGATGAAGTGCAGCTCATCCATGCCAAGGGACCAGAACTCCGCGGCGGAGTGCTCGACCATGTCGTTGTCTGCCTTGTTCACCAGCCAGAGGATGGGCTTGGGGCAGCCCCGCAGCATGTCCACCATGCTCTGGTCCGAAGGCGTGAGGCCATCCTTGGCGTCAAACAAGGCCAGGATGATGTCCGCCTCGTCCACCGCCAGCATGACCTGCTGCTTCATGCCCTCCAGGAAGATATCCGAGGGTTCCGGGTCGAAGCCCCCCGTGTCCACCACCACGATGTGTCGTTCGTTGATGCAGACCTCGGCGTAGTTTCGGTCCCTGGTGACCCCGGGCTGGTCCTCCACGATGGCGCTGCGCTGACCCAGGAAGCGATTGAAGAGCGTGGACTTGCCCACATTGGGGCGTCCGATGATGGCTACCAGTTTTCTGCTCACGGTTGGTACTCGACCTTCTTGAGACCGGCCTCGTATTTGGACCAGTCCTTTTCAACCCTGACTACGAGAGCCAGGTGTACCTGGAGCCCCTCTTCGGCCTCCAGGTCGTGCCGGGCCGCCTCGCCGATCTGGCGCAGCATGGCCCCCCCTTTTCCGATGATGATGCCCTTCTGGGAGGGCCGCTCCACATGAATGGCCGCATTGATGACCAGCAGCGGCTTGGGGCCTTCCCGGTAGTCGCTCTCCCGGACCGTCACGGCCACCGAATGGGGGATCTCCTGGTGGGTCAGCAGCAGCACCTTCTCCCGAATGGTCTCGGACCAGCGGAAGTAGTCGCTGCGATCGGTCAACTGCTCGGCCGGGAACAGGGCCTCCCGCTCGGGGAGTCGCTTCACCAAGGCCTCGAGCAAAAGCTTGATTCCGTCCAGTTTCTTGGCAGAGACGGGGATGATCTCCACCACCCCTTCCTCCTGGGCGTAGGACGCCATCAGGGGCAGGAGCAGGTCCTTGGCGATGAGATCAATCTTGTTCAGCACCAGAATCAGGCTCTTGCCCGACTCTCGAACCCGCCGAATGATGGCCAGGTTGTTCTCGTGGTTTCGGTTCGCGTCCCTGGCGTTCTTCTCCACATCCAGCACGAGGCACACCAGGTCCACCTCTTCCAGCGCACTCCAGGCGGCCTGGACCATCTTGCTGTTCAGCATCTTCGTGCTCTCGTGGATGCCCGGGGTGTCCACAAAGGCAACCTGGAAATCGTCCCCCGTGAGGATGCCCATGATGCGATGTCGGGTGGTCTGGGGCTTGGGGGTCACAATGGCCAGTTTGCTGCCCACGAAGGCATTCAGCAGGGTACTCTTGCCCACATTGGGGCGGCCCAGGATGGCCACCAGCCCGGAGTGATATCCGGCCACCCCGCGCCCCGGCCAGGGCACCCTGTCGTCGGTACCGGGGACGAGGGCCCGCACCGTGGCCACGACCTGTTCGGGGGTCATGTTGGTGCAGTCAATGAGGGTCGCTTCGTCGGCCATCTTCAAGGGGGCGGTGGCCCGGGTAGAGTCGTCCCTGTCCCGCTCTTGAACGCCCCGCAGGATCTCATCAAAGGGCTGCTCCTGGCCATTCTCCCGAAGCTGGAGATGGCGCCGCCGGGCCCTCTCTTCGGCCGAGGCCGTCAGGAAGATCTTCACGGTGGCTTCGGGGAAGACCACCGTGCCGATGTCCCGGCCCTCCGCCACCACGGCGCCCTTCTTGCCCCAGGCCCGTTGAAGGTCCAGGAGGGCCGCCCGAACCTTGGGCAGGGTTGCCACCTTGCTGGCCCCCACGCCAATCTCCTGGCGCCGTAGATCCTTGGTGCGATCCACCCCGGCCACCTTCACCCGGTTCACGCCATCCAGCATCTCAAAGCCGATGTCCAGGCCCGCAGCCAGTTCTGCCAGTCGCTCCTCGTCGCCCAGGTCGACCCCGGCCTCGATCCCCTGCAGGGCCACTGCCCGGTAGAGGGCGCCGGTCTCCAGGTAGGTTATGCCCAGGTCCTCTGCCAACCGCAGCGCTACAGTGCTTTTTCCAGTTCCAGCGGGTCCATCCAACGCGATAACCAAGCCCACCTCGGGATTGTCAGCTTTCAATAATACCTCCAATGCCACGGGCCGCCCCAACCAGGGGGAGAGAAGCCTTGCCCGAATGGCGGCGGGCACTATAATCCAAAAAGCCGGATTTTCCAACCCCGGCCCGGAGGTTTCATGGGATTGGCCCTGCTGCTGGTGCTGCCGCTGCTGTTTCTGCACCTGCGAGATCCCCAGCCCTGGCACGAAGCAGGTGGCACCCGGGGGCTGGTGGCCTTCCTCTTCCTGGCCCTGGTCACAGCCCTCCTGGTGGCCCTGCATCGCCTCCAGCGGCGCCTCCCCCAGATGGGCCCCTTGGGCCGCCTGCGCCGGGTCACCACCTCGGCCCTCGGATCGGCGGGGCTGGCCCTCCTGGTGACCACCTTCCTGCTGGGCCTGGAGTATGCCGGCTGGCCCTGGTTCCCGGGCCCCAGGGGCTTCCTCTTCCTGGTGTCCGATGTCCTGGCCCTGCTGCCCCTGCTGCTGGCCTTTGTGGTCCTGCGCCTGGAGAATGCCCGGCTTGCGGCCGCCAAACTGGCACGCCCCTTCCAGGCCCGCGAGACCATCCTGCAGACCTCCAGGTTCCTGCTGGTGATGCTGGGGCCCCAGGTGCTGTATCTCAATCTTGTCCAGGCCCTCATGCTATCCGAGACGGCCCGACTCATGAGCGGCCACCCCGCCATGGCCATGCTCCTGGCGGCGGGGATCTTCCTGCTCTTGATTGCCTTCAGCCCCGCCCTGGTGCGGCTGCTCTATCCGTCCGTTCCCTTGGAGGAGGTCCCCCAGGGGGCTGAACTTCAGGCCCGCTTCAATGAACTGGCCACCAAGGCCGGCGTGAGGCTGTCGGGGGTCACCGTCTGGAGCACCGGGGGGCAAAGGGTGGCCAACGCCGCCATGTCCGGGCTGCTGCCGGGCTACCGTCGCTTCTTCGTCACTGACCACCTGCTGCGCAGCCTGGGGCCGGACCAGTTGGCCGCGGTGCTGGGCCATGAGTTGGGCCACGGCATGTTGCACCACCACGCCTACAACTTCCTGCTCGGCATCTCCACGGCAATCTTCGTGGCCGCAGGAATGTTGGCCCTGAGTTTCGCCAGCCCCGGTGTCACCGAACCCGGCAGCATGGCCTCCACGGTGGCCCTCATGGGGCTGTTGCTGCTGTACACGGTGCTGGTGTTCTCGTTCTTCCTGAGACGCTTCGAGTTCCAGGCGGACCTGGCGTCCGTGGTATTGCTGGACGGCAATGCCCCCGCCATGGTGTCCGCCCTGGAGCAACTGACCCGGGGCTCCAACGCCTCCCGCCGTCGCCCCAGCCTCACCCACCCTTCCCTGGACCAGCGAATCCGACGCCTGCAGGCGCTACCCAGTCTGGATGAGGCCCGAAAGAGGCTGCTCTCCGCCCGCCGCAAGAACCGCCTCCTGGTGGGCTTCCTCCTGGCCTTGAACCTCCTGGTCGTGGGCCTGATGGAGACCCTCTAGCGTGTCGGCCCCGCCCCACAGGCCGCCGGGAACTGCTGCTGGAACTTCCCACACAGGGCATCCCGGTGGAGCATCAGGGTCAGCATCTTCAGCTTCATGAAGTCGTCCCTGAAGAAATAGAAGCCCAGGTGCTTGCCCTTCCGGGCGCTGCGCCCCGAGTCCTTGATGAGGAACCACTCGTGGTCCCCCAGGGTCAGCCGCCCCAGGATGTGGACGCCGTGGTCATCCGTGGTGAGGCCCGAGAAGATGCGGTACTCCCGGGAGTCCTGGTTGATGGCCCCCGCAGGCAGGTCGAACTCGGGGATGAAGGCCACATCCTCTCGGGGGTTCTTGCCGGGCTCCGAGACATCGCCTCCGTAGACGGCCGTGAACCCCGCCTCCGTGGCGGCCTTCAGGGTCCCGTAGAACTCCTCCAGGGGCACATTGAGGTAGTCCTTGGCCTCTCTCCAGTTATCCGGCACCTCGTAGGGCCCGGCCTTCCAGAAGGGCTGGGCGGTGGTGGACACCAGGACCACATAGGCGGCCGGGTCGATCTTCAGGTGCCGGGTCATGAAGTCCAGTGGCTTCCACTTCTTGCCAGCGTATTTGAACTCCGTGGGAGGGGCGCCCAGGTAACGATCCAGAATCCCCCGCACCCCCTTGAGCACCAGGGTCTCGTCCCAGAGGTCCTCCTCCTTCACGAATTGCAGGTAGGCCTTGAGCTCCTTGACCATATTCGCGTGGTTGTGGCGCCCGTCCTCCGCCAGGACCCCCGGATAGGCCTCCAGGGGCATGGCCCCGTACTGGGCCCAGATGCGCGTCACGGCGTCCCCCTGGGAGCCCTCCTCCACATGCGAGAACCCCCGCTGCTGCACGAAGCGCCGCGCCTTCTCCACATATTCCCAATAGACCGTGTGCATCTCCGACAGCTTCACCTTGACCCCCGTGAGGCGGCGGGCTTCGGACTCCAGGAAGGAGGTCCCAGCGAAGGACCAACAGGTCCCCGTCAGGTACTGGGCCACGGGGGGAAAGAAGAAGGGCGCCCCAAAGGCCTCCGGGGACGCAGGGATCTGCTCCGGGGGCAGGGACCCAAGCAGGACCTTCCGCTGAGCCTTCTTGCGCTTGCGCTCGGCGCTGTCAGCCTTTTGGGCTTCCTCGCGGCTGTCCGAGAGGGCCTTGAGCTGGGCCTCCGCAGCCTGGTCCAGCTCTTCCAGGATGGGATCCGGGGGGTCCGGCAGATAACTGGCCCCCTCCCAGTGGACCGGGGCCGGGGGCAAGGGCTGGGTTGGGGGGGGAGCCGGGGGGGTCTGGGAAAGGGTGGCCAGGGCCACCGCAGCGGCCAACGAGCTAAGCAATGCCATGGGTTCCTCCTGCTGAAATCGCAGCCTAGCGGAATTCCTGGCCCGGGCCCAAGCATTTTGTGGAAGGCCCCCTTTCTGCTTGAAACCGCGCGCCCGGCTGTGTCAAATTGACGCGCAAATTTTGGGCCTGCGGGGGCGGGATTGGAAGCCATGGCGATTTCCAAATCGGAGCGGTGGGAGCGGGCGGCGGCGGCGGGACTGATCCTGCTGGCGGCGCTGGCGCTCTGGCTGTTCCAGGGCACGGGCCCCCAGGACGACCTTCGGGCCGCCACCGAAAGAATCAAGGCCAGGATAGCCCCGGGCGAACTGGTCCTCCTCCACCCCCCGGGAAACGCCGTGTATCTGGATTGCCTGGAAGGGCTTCCGGTGCTGGCCTCGGCGACCTTGAAGCGGGCTGATTTGGCGGGGGTTGCGGGGGTGTGGCTGGTGACCACCATGCCGAGGCAGGCCCTTCGGACCCACAAGGTCCTGGGCAAGGCCTTCAAAAAAGGCGGCCGGGCGGAGTACGACAGCGTGACCCTTCACCATTTCTGGGCCCCCCGGCCCCAGGAGAAGCCATGAGGCCAAACTCCAAGCCAGGATGGTGGCGCCGGGAGTGGCTGCTGGCGGTGGTCCTGCTGCTGGCCAATGTCTACCCCCTGTTCTGGTTTCCCATCAACAACCCCAACGAGCGTGTGCGCGTCTTCATGACCGCGGCCATGGTGGAGGAAGGTACCTTCGCCATCGGCTACCGCGAGGCCAGCCCCTCGGGGAGCGGCTTTCGGGATGTGGGCTCGGTGTACAAGAAGTGGGGCTATGTGAACGACAAGGCCCTGGTCTGCGACGACCCGGCCCGGCAGGTGGACTCTCCAGACTGTGTGGGGGCGCTGTATTCGGCCAAGGCCCCCGGGACCTCCCTCCTCGGGGCGCCCTTTTACCTGGCCGCCCACGCCCTGGGCTTCACCCCCGATCTGGACAGCCTGACCCTCTACCTGCGCTTCTGCGCGGTGCTGCTACCGTCGCTGTTTTTTCTTTACTCCCTGCGGCGCTTCCTGGGCACCCTTGGGGTGGGCGACGCCCCGGCCCTGGCGCTGGTCAGCGCGGTGGGCCTGGGCAGCATGGTCTATACCTACTCCCACATGTTCGCGGGGCATGTGCTGACGGCCATCTTCCTGTTCTGGGCCTTTGCGGCAGTCCACCTGGCGCTGAAGGTCCACGGGGCGACGCGCTGGCGAAGACCCCTGTTGTTCTTCGCCTCCGGCTTCTGCGCTGTGGGGTCGGTGGCCCTGGAATACCCCATGGCCTTGACGCTGCCCGCCCTGGGACTGTACTTCCTGCTGCTGCGGGCCAAGCCCCGGGACTACCTGGCGGCGGCGGCGGGCGCCCTGATCCCCACCCTGGCCATGGCCTGGTTCCACCAGGAGGCCTTCGGGGCCCCCTGGCGCACGCCCTACTCGTGGCTTGAGAACACTCAGTTCGTGCGGGACATTGATCATGGCTTCATGGGCCTTCGGGCGCCCAGCCTGGAGAATCTTGCCGGCTCCTTCCTGGCCCCCTTCAACGGGATGTTCTTCTTCGCCCCCTGGACCGCCCTGGTGCTGCCCGCCGCG
>CAZMEC010000027.1:0-21086 GCA_964565265.1 uncultured Myxococcales bacterium | reverse complement strand
CCCCGACCGCCAGGGAGGGGGTGTCCGTCCGAACCGCGACTGTCAAGGAGCGGGCTGTCTTCCCCGATCCGCTTGCTCCGCGCGCGGCTTGGTAGGGCACCTCACACCAGGCCCGTCCAAGCCGCGAATGCAATGAGCGGATCAGGCGGCAGGATGACAAATGCGGGGTGGAAAGGCAAGCAGGGCGTTTGGAATGGCGGCGTGTGTAATGTGTAAGGTCCTGACCCCCAGTCGCGCTGCTTGCTTCGCGCGCCGTGGGGATGGTATTCCCTTGGCGTTCCCCCTTGGAGGTTTCGATGCTGAACAGCGTTTTGGTCACTGGTGGCTCGGGGTTTGTGGCGCGGGCGGTGCTGCCGGGCCTTGCGGCCCCGCGGCTGTTGTCTCGTAGCGGGCGGGTCCCTGACTGGGCCCCCGAGGGCAGCATCGGGGTGGCCCAGGACCTGGCGGCGGGTCCCCCTCCCCTGGCGGCCCTGGAGGGCGTGGAGGCGGTGCTGAATCTGGCAGGCGAACCCATCGCCGGCCACTGGAGCGCCGAGAAGAAGGCCCTCATCCGGTCCAGCCGGGTGGACGCCACGCGGAATCTGGTGCAGGCCCTCGGCCAACTTGAGCGGCGCCCCAAGGTGCTGGTCAGCGCCTCCGCCGTGGGCTACTTCGGCGACTGCGGCGAACGGGAGGTGACCGAGCAAGATGGCCCCGGCAAGGACTATCTGGCCCAGGTCTGCCAGGACTGGGAGGCCGCAGCCCTGGACGCCGAGAAGCTGGGCATCCGGGTGGTGGTGCTGCGCTTTGGGCTGGTGGCCGGCCCCGAGGGCGGCGTCCTGGAAAAGCTCTTGATGCTCAAGGGCGTGGGGCTTGTGCCGTCCTTTGGACTGGGGAATCAGTGGTGGTCCTGGATTGGCTGTGCGGACCTGGGCCGGATAATCCGCCGGGCCTTGGCCGATGACGGGATGTCAGGGATCTACAACGCCACCTCCCCCCGCCCCCTCCGCTGCAAGGACTTTGTGGCCTCCGTGGCGTCCAGGAATGGGTCGCGGGTGGTGCCCATGCCCTCCCTGGCCCTCAAGCTGGCCCTTGGAGAAGGCGCCCAGCCCCTGCTGTGCAGCCAGCGGGTGCTGCCGGCGAGGCTGACGGAGCTGGGCTTTGATTTCTATTTGGGAAGTCCGGCAGAGGCGGTGTGCAAGTAGAAGTAGAGTGTAATGTAAGGTCCTGACCCCTTGGTCTACTCGATCAGACCATAGCTGACGGTCACCGTGAACTCGCCCTTGTCCAGGGCCGTCTTGCCGTCAACCACCAGGTAGTGCCAGCCCTTGAGCGGGTACTCGAAGCGGTAGGGAGCCTTGTTTGGCTGGCAGCCCAGATAGCCTGCAGCTCCTTCGCAGTTGTCCCTGGCGAAGTACAGGACGGGCGTGAACTGGCAGTCAATCAGGATGTCGAAGTAGGCCACATCCGCAGGAATGTAGAAGCTGTACACCACATCCCGACCGTTGGCGCCGCCACAGGAGGCATCGTAGGTGTTGGTCGAGAACAGGTTCTGGCCGTAGGCCGACCCGGTGTGGGCGGCATTGAAGGTGATCTCCTGGGGGGCCGAACAGTCGTCGTTGGCGGGCGGGCCAGGCACGGCGGCCACGACCTTCAGCGTGAAGTCTCCCTTGAGGGCGTTTCCATCCGCATCCACGAACAGGTAGTAGGTGCCGTTCTTCACGCCGTCCAGGCTGAGGGTCTTGCTGCCGCAGCCCACCAGTTCGCCGGTGGCGCAGTCGCCCTTGCGAAGGTAGATACGGGCGTCAAAGGCGGAGGTGACGGTCACATCCAGGTCTCGCCACTCGGTGAGCTCGAACTTGTAGACCACCTCGGCGCCGTCGCCGCCGCCGCAGCCGGGCTGGACATAGTCGTTCTTGGCCTTGGTCTTGCCCATGGTGTCTTCGGTGGTGCCGGAGACCGTCACCGTGCCGGCCATGGCGTTCAGCACCTGGGCGCCCGCGCAGGTGTCATTGGCGGGGGGCTTGGAGGCCGAGAAGGGATAGATGACATAGGCATACATGTCGATGGGGCCGGTGCTGGCGACTTCCTGGCGAAGCTCGATCTTGTGCTGGCCGGTGGTCCAGTTGGCCACACTGGACAGATCCAGGGGGCCGGTGCTCCAGGGCAGGGTCTTGTCCGAGCCCCAGCGGGAATTGGCCGCGTCCCAGTTGGTCGAACTCCGGCCATTGGGGTTGCCCACCAGGGCGGTGACATTGGTGCCGTCGATGTAGATCTTGACGCCCTGGGGATAGTTGCCGCTGCCGCCCGTGCCGTACTCGGAGTGAAGGTACAGCACCACCTTGGGGGTGCTGGGGTTCATCAGGTGGATGTACTTGAACACCGCGCTGGGGCCCGTGGGGAAGGTGAACTGTTCCGTGATGGCAAAGACCGTGCCGTTGCCCTCGTTGATGTTGCCGGGACCCGTGGAGGCCAGCACATCCAGGGCCTCCTGCACGGTGGTGGCGGCCAGCCCAGTGGTGCTGGGATCATAGCTGTGGGCGGTGGCGGCCAGGGCGGTCGCGGCCAGGTCGCTGGGGTCCACGCAGCCGGCGCAGGTCACGCCAATGGCATCGCCTCCGGGGGCGTCGCTGGACGCGAAGTTGAAGGCCGTCTCCTCGGCCTCCACACAGCCCACGCAGTCCAGATCAATGGCGCTGGTGGCGGGGCCGCCCTTCTCGGTGGAGCCCGCGTAGGCAAAGTCCACATCGGTGTCGCCCACGCAGCCGGTGCAGACCAACTCGGAGGCACTTCCAAGGCCACCCCAGGCGCCCTTGGAGTAGACCTTCAGGGCCCCCTCCGTGGTGTCAAACCAAAGCTGGCCCGCAGCGGGGTCCGGTGGGGCCTCCGAGGTCGGGGCATTCTGCACCACCAGGTTCAGGACCTGATTCTTGGCCATGTTCAGCGCCCCGGAGGCGGGCACCGTGCCGTTGGCCATGAGGAACAACCCGCTGGCCGCAGCGTTGCCGCTGGTGACCACACCCTCGGGCCTGCCGGAGACCTCGGTCCACTTCACCGGGCCGGGGGCATAGCCGTTGGTCTGCAGGTAGTAGGCCACATCGTTGTCGTCGTAGCCCCCCGCCTCGATGCCAATGGATTCCAGGTAGTCCTGGACATCCAGGTCCGTGTAGTGGGGCCCGGATTCGTAACCAAGGGCCGTCAACTTGGCCCCCAACTGGTCAATCCGCACCACCGTGCTGCCGGCGTTCTGGGTGGTGAGGACCTGGGCCGCATCCACGCCCCCGACGGCCAGCGCGTTGTCCGCACTGAGGCACTGCCCGGCCAAGCTGGCATACATTGAGAAGGGGGTGCTGGTGACCCGCTGGCGAGGCTCCAGGATCACGGTCAGGGTCTGGCTGCCCTTCACTGAGATCTCCAGCCAGGCCTCCCCGGCGGAGAACCAGCCCGCGTCCAGGGCATTGCCCGGCTTGGCCCCAAGGATGGCCGTGAAGACCCCCTTGTTGACCGTCAGGGACTGGGTCTCGCTCCAGAAGGCATCTCCACCTAGCTGGGACGGGAAGAGGCTGAACGACATCTGCAGGGTCCCCTGGATGGCTACCCCCTGGGGATCGGTGACGAAGCCCTGGTAGTTGATCACCCCGGGCACCTCTGCCCTGGCCTGACCCACCAACGCCAGGTTCGCCAGCACCGCCAAAGCCACCATCCAAACTGTTGCCCTGTTCATGATTACCCCTCCCGATCGTTGCCGGCACATTTCGTCACAGGCCTAGAAGAACCACTTCGCTGCAGCCAGGATGCCCTGCTTCCAGGGGACCCGGTGGGACACCCCGGAGGATTTCCCGAAGACTGCCTTGTTCGCCAGATACCATTTATAGTTCCGAAGCAGCGCGTCCTTGTTGGAGAACCGCGGCGCGTAGCCCAGCACCTCCCGGGCCTTGTCAATGGATACGAAGCTATCCTTGGAGGCGGTCTCGTAGACCCACTTGTACAGCGGGGACAGGTGCAGCAACTCCAGGAAGCGCAAGGTCCAAATCATAGGGGCTGCGGGGAAGCCGATGATGCGCTTGCCAAAGCCCGCCGCGTCCAGCACCACCTGATAGTCTTCCTTCATGGTGGTGTAGTCGGCGGCCCCGATGTTGAACACCTCGTTGACCTTGGCCGGGTCCCCCGTGGCGGCCAGCCAGATGGCCTCGCAGAGGTCCTCCACATCCAGCAACTGGTAGTGGTTGTTCCCCCAGCCAATCATGGGGAAGTTGTGCCCCGTCTCGGCCCAGTCGTAGAACAGCGCGAAGACGCCCAGGCGCTCGGGACCAATGAAGGACTTGGGGCGCAGGACGGGGACGCACAGACCCTTGGCGCGGTATTCGGCGCAGATCTCCTCGCCCTTCACCTTGGCGATGCCGTAGGGGCCCACGCCCTGGAGGGTATCGGTCTCCAGCAGCGGATGGTGATCGGGGATGCCGTAGACCGCCGTGGAGGAGATGTGGATGACGCGCTTGACCCCATGCTTCAAGGCCGAATCCAGCACAATCCTGGTGCCGTCTATCTGGGTGCTGTAGATCTCCTTGGCGGGGTAGAGGGGCAGGGCCGCGGCGCAGTGCACCACCAGATCCACTCCCTCCATCAACTTGTCCACAGTGGCGCGGTGCCGAATGTCCCCCACCACGGAGGTGATGCGGTCCTTGCAGTCGGCGTAGTCGAAGGGCAGGAGGTCCAGGGAGCTGACCTTCTGGCCCCGGGCCAGGAGGAACCTGATGAGGTTGATCCCCAGAAAGCCTGAGCCGCCAGTCACCAATACATGCGAGCTTGCTGACATCAAAGGGCGCTCCTTTGGGATACCTGGGCTGCGGGGGCCTACCCCGCGCACAAACGCTTGCCTACTGTAACAAAGCTTGGCCCCAATTCAAGGACAGTCTTCCGGACAGGAGGCCCTTGACGCCGGGGCCTGCCATGCCGAGCTTTGACAGCGACCCGGATTGGAGGGGAGCTTCGGCGGGAAGTCCCCAGGCGGTGCTTGACAGGGGAAGCCCCCTGACCAGATACTTGCCGGGCGTTTGTGGCAATACCACTAAGGAGGAATCCATGATCAGCAAGAAGATGCAGGACTTGATCAACAAGCAGATCAACATGGAGATTGGCTCTGCCTATATCTATTACAGCATGTCGGCCTGGGCCCAGGACCAGGATCTCCCCGGCCTGGCCAACTGGATGCGCATCCAGGCCCTCGAGGAACTGACCCACGGGGACAAGTTCTTCCACTACATGGTCGAGCGCGGCGCCCGGATCGTGATGGAAAAGATCGACAAGCCCCAGACCGAGTGGAAGAACCCCGTGGCGGTCATGGAGACCACCCTGGGTCACGAGAACAAGGTCACCGCCTCCATCAACGCCCTGGTGACCCAGGCGCGCAAGGAGAACGACCACGCCACCGACAACTTCCTGCAGTGGTTTGTGGCCGAGCAGGTTGAAGAAGAGGCCAACGCCACGGCGCTGCTCAAGCAGTTCAAGATGCTGGAGAAGGCCCCCGGCGGCGTCTACATGCTGGACAAGGAACTGGCCGCAAGGGTGTTCGTGCCCCCCGTCGCGGCTGCCAAGTAACCCCAACACCAGGAGAATCCCATGAAGTTCATCTGCGATGTGTGCGGTTGGATCTATGACCCCTCGGAAGGCGACCCGGACAGCGGTATCGCCCCCGGCACCGCCTTCGAAGACATCCCCGCGGATTGGCTCTGCCCCGTGTGCCAGGTGGGCAAGGACCAGTTCTCCCCCCTGGACTGATCGGGCAGCCCGCTCCTTCACAGTCGCGGTTCGGACGGGCGCACCCCCTCCCTTGCGGTCGGGGTTCGGACGGGCCCCTTGCGCTTCCGAACCGCGCGCGTCAGCAAGCGGGCTGGTTGGCCGGCCGGCCGGTCACCCCCTCCCTTGCGGTCGGGGTTCGGACGGAGGGGGTTGTGTCCCCTCAGCTCCACTTGCCTTCCACATCCAACGAAAACACTGCGCCCTCACGGGTGTACAGCAGGCGGGTGTCCACCTGGGCCAGGTTCGCCAGGCCTAGCAGCGCCTTCAGGGCTTGGCGGTAGGCCATTAGCTGCTGGCGGTACTGCTCGGGGGGTTGGCCCTTGGGGCTGTGGCCGGTCTTGTAGTCCAGCAGCAGCACCTTGGCGTCGGCGCCCTCCCCCACCACCGTCACCCGGTCGAACACCCCCGAGTACCAGCGGCCCTCCAGGACCATCTCGAAGGCCCGCTCGCGCCAGACCACCTCCTGGGGGTCGCGGCGGGTCAGCAGTTGTTGCACCCGGGGCAGGGCCAGGGCGGCGCTGAAGGTCTGAATAGTCTCGTCCAGGGTTTCCGGTGGCAGGGTAGCCCCCCGGGCGGCGCGGAAGGCCTGCACAGCCTGCGGGGCTGCGCCCTCTTCCAGGAACTCCAGGCTGCTGAACAGCTCGTGTACCAGGTTGCCCGTATCCCGGGCCTCGGCGCTGCCCTTGAAGACCTTCTCGGCGCTGACCGAGCCCCCCAGATCGCGACCGGGTCTGGCCACGGGCAGCCTGCGGGTGCGGGGCGCGCCGGGGATGGCTTCGGCCGCCTGGGCGACGGGTGCAGGGGGGGCTGGGGGGGTGCGGGCAACCCGGTTTTTGTACCAGTCCGGCGAGCCCCAGCAGGCCAGGAAGTTGAAGCTGTCGGCGGCGCCACCGGGGGTCCAGGTCTGCCCCGTGAAGGGCCCCACCGTGTCCCGCAGGATGGTGGCCTGGTTCAGGGCCTCTGACTTGGCCGAGGGTTCCGGGCCCACCAGATACAGGGCCGTGGCGGCCCGCGTCATGGCCACATAGAACAGGCAGGCGGCCTCGTAGTGTTCCCGGCGACGGGCCTGATCCTTGCGCTCCGACAGCACGGGATCGGCGTCCGCCACGAAGGCGGGGGGCGGCTCCAGGATCCAGGCCACTCCATCCCCCAGGCCCCCTTCCCTGGCCACCAGAGTCTCCGACCCGCCCGCGCCCCGGGAGTCAAGCTCGGGCAGCAGCACCAGATCCCACTCCAGACCCTTGGCCCGGTGGATGGTCATGACCTGGACGAAGTCGGGGGACTCGACCTGAGGGCTGCTCCATCCAAAGACATAGTCCTCGAAGGCCTGGGCACTGCCGCGGCCCTCCAGGTCGAAGTTGCGGGCGGCCTCCAGCAGGTTCTGCAGGGCGGCCTTCTCGGAGGGGGCCAGGGCGGGCAGGGCGGTGAACACGGGGACGAGGCGCCCGAAGAAGGCCTCGTAGCCCTCCAGGGTCAGGACGCCCAGCAGGCGGTCCCGGCCACCGGGATCGCCCAGCGTGTTGGCAAGGTCGGCCAGCGGGCCCAGGGCCAGATAGCCCTTGGCGAAGGCGTCGGTGGAGTGCAGCACCAGGCGCAGGAAGGCCAGGCAGGCCAGGACGGGGACATTGTCGGCCATGCCCCGGCCGCCACCGAAGACCGCGGGGATGCCGGCGGCGCTGAGGGACTCGGCCAATTGCTGGCCGGCCTTGTTGGTGCGCGTGAGGACGGCCACGCTGAGGCCCCGCTGGAGGGGCTGGAGGGTGGTCAGCAGCCGGGCGCAGGCGGCGGGCACGGCGTCGTCCTCGTCACTGGTGGTCTGCAGGTAGCCCACGAAGCCGGGGTCCTTGCGGTTGGCCTGGTGGGGGGCGAAGACGCGGTTCCAGTCCTCAATGGCATCGGGGTGCAGGTTCTGGACCTTGCCCAGGGCGCCAAAGACGGCGTTCACGGCCTCCATGACCTGGGGCGTGGAACGGAAGGAGGTGGCCAACTGGAGGCGCCGGATGCGGCCGCCCTCCGGGTCGTAGTAATCCAGGATTTGCTGGAACAGCGTGTTGTTGCCGCCCCGCCAGCCGTAGATGGCCTGCTTCACATCCCCCACATAGAAGACCGAGCGGCGGCCCGAGTCGTCCTGCAGGACCTCCGACAGCAGGTTGCCCAGGACGCGCCACTGGGCGCTGCTGGTGTCCTGGAACTCGTCCAGCAACCAGTGGTCGAAGCGGGCGTCCAGGCGGTACTCCAGGTCCTGGCGGCCCTGGGTGTCGAACAGCCCCTGGTGGGCGCCCCGGGTCAACACGAACAGCATGTCCGCGAAGGAGACGGCGCCCCGGCGGCGGATCTCCCGGTCGTAGACCTCCTCGAAGGCGGCCATGAGGGCGTGGCGGCCCAGGGTGCGCTTGCTGGCCAGGTCCAACTCGCCGCGCAGGGCGTACATGAGGGCGCCGGAGAGCTCGGCGGCGGCCTGCCCCTCGAAGACGGTGTCGCGCCGGTAGTAATTGATGGTGAACTCGGGCAGCAGGGTTACGCCGTGCTTCCCAAAGGAGGCGCAGAGGGCCAGCAGCTTGGGGGCCAGGTTCTTCAGGCCGTCGCGGCTGGCGGGGGCGCCGGGGACATAGGTCTCCAGGGCCTCGAACAGTCTGAGGAAGCCCTTCTTGGCGGCGTCCGAGCAGTCCGCCACGGCGGCCCGGGCGTAGTTCAACTTGGGGGGCAGGGGGCTGGCGGGCCAGGGGCAGCCGTCGGGGCCCCAGATGGCCTCCGGACCTCCCCACAACCCCGGATCAGGCGCTTCCAGGTAAAGCTGTTGCAGGTCCTGGACCAGTTCGGTGAAGACCTCCGACAGGCGGCGGGCCTCCTTGCCGAAGGTGGCCTGCTTGAGGGCCTCCACCATGACGCGGCGCTGGGACTCGGCCCCGGGCGCCAGCAACACGCGACGCATGGCCTGGTCCACCGCCGGCGCCAGCAGCCCGCCATCTACGACGGCGGCCTCGCCCGCAAAGCCCAGCTCCAGGGGGAAGCAGCCCAGCACGGCGGCGAAGAAAGAATCGATGGTGCCCACCCGGGCCAGGTTCAGGTCCGACAGGAGGCGGCGCAGCAGGCCCCGCACCTCGGCGCGGGACAGGTTGCGATCCAGGCCTCCGGCGGCCAGGGCGCGGTTCAGGTCGTCCAGGGCCCCCGAGGCGTCGGGCTGGGAGGCGGTGGCCAGGCGCTGGAGGATCTTCCACAGGATTTCGCCCGCGGCCTTGCGCGAAAAGGTCAGCGCGGCCAGGGACACGGGGGAGGCCCCGGTGGCCAGCAGGTGGATGTAGCGGTTCACAAGCTGCCAGGTCTTGCCCGAGCCCGCGGAGGCCGCGATCACCAGATGGGGGGAGGCGTGGGGGGCGCTCATCGGGCACCTCCTTCCAGGGCCTCGAAGGCCACGACGGCGGCGGGGTTGCCCGCAAGAAAGCGCCCGAACTCGTCGGTGAACTGCCAGCGCCCGGGGGGCCAGAAGCGGCCGCTGGTGATATCCCGGTGGACCCTCGCCAGGGTGCGCAGCGCCACCGGATGCAGGGCCTCGTAGTCCTCCAGCAGGGCCAGGCGCGTCTCGGTGACGGCGGCGGGCAGGCACAGGTAGCCCACCTGGGGCAGGGCGCCGGTGGCCTGGAACTGGGCCATGGCGTAGAGGGGCAGTTGCAGGTCCGCAAAGACCTTGAGGCTGCGCCCCAAGGGCACGGTCAGGTCGGGGTCGGCGTCGGGGGAGGCGGTGACCAGATGGGCGGCAGCGGGGTCCTTGGCGTTGTCCCCGGTCTTCAGGTCCAGCACGCGGTAGACGCCGCTGGTGTGGCGCTCCAGCCAGTCCATGCGGCCCTTCACGGGGACCTTCTGGCCCTCCAGGTCCAGCTCCAGTTCAAAATCCTTTTCCGTGTGCAGCAGGCGCCACCCCTCGCGGCGACTGTCCGCCAACACCTGCGCCAGGTGCTGCAGGCGCACTCGCATGGACTCGAACTGCAGGCCCACCAAACCCGGGATGTCGCCCCCGTACAGGCCCGCCGCCGTGGCGTCCAGTTGGCCGTTCAGGTAGTCCGCGAAGGGCTGGGGGTCTTCGCAGTCCAGCAGGGAGGTCTCGCCCTCCAGGCCCTCCACCAGGCCGTGCAGGATGTTGCCAAAGGACAGGGGGGTCAGCTCCAGGTCGCAGGGCGCCGGGGGGCGCAGGCCAGCCACATGCTTGAGGTAGAACAGGAAGGGGCTGGTCAGGTAGTCGCGGATGGCGGAGGCCGACAGGGGCCTGCCGTAGGTCCCCGCCGGCGCCCGCAGCCGCAGCCCCGCCCCGGGCTGGCTGGCAGGGGGGGCAGGGGGCTTGGGGGGAGGCGCGAAGAGGCGCAGGACACGGGCGCCCAGGGCCTCGTCCTCGGTCAGGAAGAAGAGGGGCGAGGGGCGCTGGGGCTGGCCCCCCTGGCTGAAGGCGCCGAAGCTGAACTGGACGGCCCCGCCGGTGGCCAGGCGCTGTTCGACGGCGGCCCGCACGATGAAGGCGTCCCGGGCCAGGCGGCGCAGGTTGTGGGCCAGGCCCAGGTGGGCGCGGGCGCGGTCGGGCAGGAAGGGATCGCCTCGGACACAGGAGGGCAGACTGGCGTCGGAGGCGCCCAGGATCAGCAGTTGGCCGGCGGCCTCGAAGGGCAACTCCAGAATGCCCAGCATGGGGATGGAGTCCTCCGTGCCGTCCTCGTCGTAGCTGCGGCCTTCAAGCGTGGCCAGGAAGAAGTCCAGACCCCGACCGGCGGCCTCGGGGAGGGCGGCGGCGGGCCCCCGTTCCTGGTCGGCAGCGCTGTCCATCAGCTTTTCGGCGGCGGCCAGGAAGCTACGGTCGCCGGGGTTCTCGGGGGACCAGGTGCAGCCCTTGTAGGCCTGGCGGAAGAAGCCCGCCAGGGTGGCAGCGTTGAACTGTTCGGCCAGGGGTGCCAGAAGCTGGTTGACGGCCTCCACCAGGGCCTTGAGGGCCGGCAGGTTGTGGCTGTCCGGCAGGCGGTGCACCAGGTCCGCCACACCAAACAGCGGGGCCTCCTGGCGCACCTTGTCGTGGAGGGCGCCCAGGAAGGCGAAGGGATCGCCCAGGCGGGGGGCCAGCAGGCGCTGCATGGCGGGGTGGGCCACCAGGGCCAGGAGGCTCTGACAGGAGCCCTCCCGGCGGTAGTCCCGGGCCAGGGTCAGCAGCAGGGCAAGCTGGTGGCGGTCCAGGGGGGCGCCGCCGGGGTCCAGAAAGGAGAAGCCCTCCAGGGCGCCGGTGGACAGCAGGCAGGCCTTGGTCTCCGGGGACAGCACGCACAGGGCCGGCCCCTCCGGGTTGGCACGCAGCAGGTCCAGCACCGCCCGGGCCTCCGCCGCGGGGGACTCCAGGGCCCGCACCTGGGTCTCGTCCAGAGGGATGGGCTGGGTGGGCCAGTAGTCTTCGTCGGGGATACCCCAGGGGTCGAAGTGGGAGGCCAACTCGCTGGGCGCGTTCACCAGGACCTTGAGGTCCAGCCGCTGGGCCAGGGCGTCCAGGATCTGCCGCAGCGACCCGGGCAGGTCGCAGATGCCGGCCAGCACCACGGTCTTGACGCCCTCCTGCACCCGTGGGGCGGCCACCGAGGCACAGCGAGCATCCAGCGAGTCCGCAAGCCCCGCCTCCTGCAGGGAAGCCCGGGCCGCCCCGTGGAGCAACTCCAGGGCCTGCCACCGGGAGGCCTCAAGCTCTGCAAAGTCGCCACCAAGTTCCGCAATGCGGGGCACCAGGTCCCCGAACTGGAAGGGGCCCTCGGAGATGGCCTCGGCCACCTTCACCAGCCGCCGCGCCAAGGTCAGCACCGCCGCCGGATCGCCCTGCCGGCCCTGGGGCAGCAGGGGCAACAGCGCCTCCTCGTCGGCCTCCAGCAGGGCCTTGGTCCAGGCTGCCATCTGCTGCGCGTGACCAGCCACCCCGGGGCCATCCAGCCAGCCCAGAAACCCGCCCGGCGTCATCACCGGTCCACTCAGCAGCGCCCTCCCCTGCCCCGCGGCCCGGGCCGCCAGGGTCTGCCTCAGGCGCCGCCCCGCCTCCCGCGTGGGCACCAGCACCAGCACGCCCCCCAGGTCCGTCAGCGGCCCGGTTGCCAGGCCCTCCAGATACCCCGCGGCACTATCCACAAAGGAACCATTCCAACCGCTGAAGACAAGTTCCACGGGCATCCGGACCTCCCACTACCAATGACGGATCGGGTGTACCAGAACCCCCAACCGCCGGCAAGGCACAGGTTGGGGGGCCAGGGGGCAGGGGCGACGCAAGGGTGTCGCAAGGGCCCATCCGAACCCCGACCGCAAGGGAGGGGGTTGCCCTATCCGAACCCCGACCGCAAGGGAGGGGGTTGTTCGGCTGGCCGGCTGGCTGGCCGTCCGAACCCCGACCGCCAGGGAGGGGGTTGCCCGGCCGTCCTCCCTACCGCGCCCGCTTGCGCCACTTCGCGCCCCGTCCCCGGCCTTGCAGCTCCACCAGCCCCTGGGCCTTGAGGTCCGCCAGGACCTTCTTGACCAGATGCGGCGTGGCAAAGGGCGCCTGGGCGGAGGCGTCGGCCAGGGAGAACTGGTGGTTCCAGCCCAACACCAGTTCCCGCACCATCAGCCCCTTGGCGGGCCCGCCGCTGGCCTGCTCGACCCTGGTTTGCAGGCGCGCGTAGGCCTCCTTCAGCGTGGACAGGAAGAAGTTCAGGAAGGGCAGCAGATCGTTGCCGCCCTGGTGCCAACCCTGGCTGCTGGCCTGGAGGACCCGGTAATACTCGGCCTTCTGGTCCTCCACCAGGCGCTCCAGGGCCACAAAGCGGCTGACCGCAAAGCCGTGCTGCAACAACAGCAGGGCCGTCAGCAGCCTGGAGACCCGCCCGTTGCCATCCCTGAAGGGGTGAATGCACAGGAAGTCGAACACGAACGCCGCCACCAGCACCAGCGGAGGGTGCCGGTCCCCGTCGGCCAGGTCCCGATAGTTGTCGCAAAGCTGCCGCACCAATGCCGGGGTCTGCGCAGCCGGCACGGGCTCAAAGCGGACCCGCCGCTCGTTGCCGGGGCCAATCTCGATGATGCTGTTGTCCCGGGCCTTGAACTGCCCGGCGTCCCCACATTGGCCCCCTTGGCAAAGGCCGTGCAGCCTCAGGATGAGCGCCGAGTCCACCAGCACCGGGTACCTAAGCCCATAGACATAGTCCAGTGCGGCCCGGTAGCCAGCCAGTTCCTCCTCCGGTCGGTCCCGCGGCCTGTCCGCCCCCAGCACCACCGGCAGCAACCTCTCCGGCGCCACCTCCACCCCTTCAATCCGGTTGGAGGACTCCACGCTTTGCACCACCGCCTGTTGCCGCAGCGCCTCCAGCAACTCCGGCCGCTGCCGCAGCCAAAGCTCCTGCATACCCCGAGCCTCCATGCACCGCCCCACCAGCCAAACCGTCCCCGCCGGCATCAAGAAACCCTCAAGCCGTTCCCGACTGACCCCCAGCATGACCACCCCCAAGGCCGTTTATCCATTTTTTAGCCTATTGCGCTGGCGTTGTCCAATGGGGGTTTTTTTTGGGGGGGGGCCCCGGCCCCACTTGTTGTCGTCTAACTGGGCCGAGTCGCGCAGGCGCCACCTGGAACCGCCCCAACCCTGAAATCTCAAACCTGCAAACCGAATTTTCGGGGTTGCTGGCGCCCGGGCCTGATTGCAATGATTTTTGTTGACGAAGTGCCTCCAGCAAGCATATTTTTTGCGTTGCAATGATTTTTGTTGGGTGATGGCCCGTGGCAACGATTTTTTCTGAAAACCTTAGACCGGCAGGGTACGCCGCACTTGTGCAGCGGTTCTCCCTCAAGGCCATGCCCCACTGGCATCAGTCCAGTGTTGCCAGCCAGGCGTTCCGCCGCAGGGAAACCCGCGATGGCATCACGCAGGAGGTCTTCGTGCCGTCCTACTGGCCGGGGGATGGCGTAGGCGAACACCTTGAGTTCGCGCTCAAGTATGACGGCGTCAACCTGGCGCTGCTGCTGCTGATCTTCAATGCGCTGGATCCCGCCGACCTGGCCGCCTATGTCCAGCGCAAACCCACGGGCAAGTACGCCAGAAGGCTGTGGTTTCTTTTCGAGCTTCTCACCGGCAGGCTCCTTCCTTTGGAGGATCTGGGCAACCTGAACTATGTGGAAATCCTGCCCCCGGAAGACTACTTCGTGGTACCGCAGGGGCGGCGATCAAGACGCCATTGCGTGATCGACAACCTCCCGGGATCTGCCGCCTTCTGCCCGCTGGTCCGGCGCACCGAGTTGCTGACCACCTGTTCAGCCGTTGACCACACCGAGTTGGTAGCGCGCATCGTCAAGCCGTATTCGCCCGAACTGCTGGCCAGGGCCGTGCATTACCTGTTCACCAAGGAGACCCGGTCCTCCTTTGCGATAGAACGCGTAGAGCCAGGGCCCAAACGCCTGCTGCGCTTCGTCGAGTGCCTGCAGCTGGCCAGCCGCCAGGATTTCGTTGGGCATGACCACCTGGTCGAGCTGCAGAACCTCATTGTCGACGAGCGCTTCGCCGAACCTGACTACCGCCTGGACCAAAACTATGTAGGGGAGACCATCTCCCCGACGCAAGAGCGCATCCATTTTGTGCCACCCGGGCCGCAGTTCCTTCCGGAGCTTATGAACGGCCTCATAGCTGCGCACCTTCGGATGGCGGCGGATGGCCTGCACCCCGTGGTACATGCCGCCTGCATTGCCTTTGGTTTCGTCTTCCTGCACCCATTCAACGATGGCAACGGGAGAATCCATCGCTTCCTCTTGCACAACATCCTGGCCCGGCGTGGCGTCACCCCAGAGGGCCTGATCTTCCCGGTCTCGGCGGTCATGGTCAAGCGACCGAAGGACTATGACGCAGCCCTGGAAGCGTTCTCCAAGCCCCTGCTTGAAGTATTGGATTACGAAGTGGACGACCGGGGACGACTAAGCGTCCACGGAGACCCGGCGGTCTGGTACCGGTTCCCCGATCTCACGGCGCAGACTGAGGCGCTGTTCGGGTTCATTGAGGCGACCATCAAGGAAGACCTGCTGGAAGAACTGCAGTTCCTGGAGACCTTCGAAAAGGCCCGGGCCTCCGTGCGCGAGATTGTCGATCTTCCTGACAGAGACCTGGACCTCTTCGTCCGGCTATGCCTCCAGAACCAGGGCCGGCTGTCCGCCTCCAAACGCAGCCTCCAGTTCAAGCTTCTGACAGATGAGGAGGTTCTCCTCATGGAGCAGGCCGTCCAGCGTGCGATTCTGTCGGCCCCCCTCACGCTTGTCAACGCGCCCGCGGGACCGTAATATTCGGGCCGGTTTTTCGGGGTATCTTCGACCTTGGCTTTTTTGGGAGCGTGGTGCATGAAGACTTCTCTTGTTGTCCGCCTCTTTGTTGTGGGTTTCGTTGCCCTTGTCGCCGGCTGTGCCGGGGGCGGTTCGGACGGGGGCCCTGACGCGCTTGGGGATCTGGTGGCGTCGGACCAAGTTGACCCCGAGGTCCAGGGGGACCTGGATGGGGACCAAGACAGCAGTGGCCCCGGGACCTGCAGCGACCTGGCGCCCCTGCCCGTGTCCGTCAACTCCCTGCCGGGCTTCACGGGGGCCGAGGACTTCGCCTTTGACGACAAGGGCCGGGTGGTCAGCGTGGACACCGATGGCAGCCTGGTGCGCCAGACCATCGACGGCGGCAAGAAGCTGTGGGTGCCAAACCTGGGCGCTGACGCCGCCGGCATCCGTTTCCTGCCGGGGGGCGACCTCATGGTCAATGCCGTGGGCCTGGGCGCCCTGCTGCGCGTCACCCCCGAGGGCGGCTACGAGACCGTGGTCAGCGGCCTGCGCTACCCCAACGGCATTGAAGTGGATATGGAAGGCTTCGTCTTCGTCAGCGAGCACGACGCCGGCCGCATCCGCCGCGTGAACCCCGACACGGGCGACTTCACCATCATCGCCGAAGGCCTGTTCAACCCCAATGGCCTGACCTTCAGCCCCGACTATCAGACCCTGTACTGCGGCTCCTTTGGCGGCGGCGTGGTCTACGCCGTGGACCGCGACGGGCTGGGCGGCTGGGGCCCTGTGCGCCTGTTTGCCCGCACCCCCGGCGCCCCCTCCGACGACTGCGCGGCGCGCGCCGAAAACGACGAGTGCGTCAGCCTGGGCGGCTGGCCCGGCACCTGCGAGTACTTCGGTCAGGCCCTCATGTGCGCCCCCCGGGGCCCCTGCGAGGGCAAAGTCGAGGGCGACGACTGCGAGCTTTGGGGCAGCGCCGGCACCTGCCTGAACCTGGAGGGCCTGCTGGACTGCGTCCCCGCCTCGGGCTGCGAGGGCAAGGCCGAGGGCGACGACTGCGATGCCTGGGGCATGCCCGGGGTCTGCACCCTCAACGGCGACCTGATGGAGTGCATCCAGCAGCTTCCCTGCGAGGGCAAGAACGAAGGCGACGAGTGCAACGCCTACGGCACCCCCGGCACCTGTCAGACCCTCTACGACTACCTCGACTGCATCCCCAACAACCCCTGCGACGACCTTGCCGAAGGGGACGACTGCCTGTCCTGGGGCAACCCCGGCCAGTGCCAACTCTTGGACGGCACCCTCCAATGCCAACCCAAGGTGCCCTGCGAGGACGCGGCCCCCGGCGAGCTCTGCAACGCCTTCGACGGCCCCGGCGCCTGCGTGGACCTGAACGGCTACCTGGAGTGCCTTGGCACCACAAGCTGCGAGGGCAAACAGCCCGGCGACGCCTGCGCCGACGATGGCTGGGTCCCCATGGATGGCAACTCCCCCA
This sequence comes from uncultured Myxococcales bacterium, assembly GCA_964565265.1. GTDB lineage: Bacteria > Myxococcota_A > UBA9042 > CAIXZC01 > CAIXZC01 > CAIXZC01. The sequence continues at coordinate 4,531 of CAZMEC010000027.1, read as the reverse complement.
AGAAGGGCGAACTGGGCAGCGGCTACTCCTGCGAGGCCCTCAGCGGCGCCCTGGTCTGCGTGTACCGCGACGCCTGCTACGGCAAGGCAGTCGGCGACGCCTGCCCCGCCTCCGGCTACCCCGGGCTGTGCCAGGACGACGGCTACGGCCTGTACTGTCAGGCCGTCTACCCCTGCGAAGGCCTCCAGCCGGGGAATGTGTGCTGGGTGGGCCCCTACAGTGGCCTGTGCCTGGACCTCGCCGGCTACCTCGAATGTCTGGACCCCTCCTTCTGCGCGGGCCTTACCGAGGGCGACGCCTGCACCGTCTGGGGCCTGGAGGGCAAGTGCACCCAGCGCGCCGGCCACCTACTGTGCCTGGCCAGCGGCGATCCCGGCTCCCACGGCGGCCTGGACGGCATCGGCGTGGACGCCTGCGGCAACCTCTATGTGACCGAATACATCCTGGGCCTCGTCTGGCGCTTCCCCCCCGAGGGCTCGGTGGACGCCAGCGCCGCCGCCCTGGTGCTGTCCACCGGCGCCTCCTGGATCCCCAATGTCCACTGGGGCTCGGGCCTGGGCGGCTGGGACCCCAACATCCTGTATGTCATGAACCGCGACGATGGCGGCATCCTGGCCCTGGAGGTCGGCATCCCCTCCAAGCCCCTCCCCTACCCCCCGACCATCGACCTCACCCAGGAGCGCTGAATGACCCCCACCAACCGGCTGCTGCTCCTGCTCTTGGCTCTGGCCGCCCTGGCTGCCGCCTGCGCGGACTCCGCTGACTCCGCCCCCACCGAGGAATGCCTCCTGGGCGCCACCGCCCCCGACTTCGCCCCCACCCTGGGCTGCCGCGCCGACTTCCTGCTGCTGGCCAGCCGCCCCCTGGACGCCTCCATCCCCGGCGCCCGCTCCGTCAAGACCGTCCTGGACCGCAGCGACGCCAACCGCCTGCACTTCCAGAACTCCGCCAAGTACCCCATCCACTGGGACTTCGCCCACGCCCACCTCTCCGCCGGCGGCCTGCCCATCGTGGGGGACCTGGCCGCCTTCAACCAGGTCGAGTACTTCAGCCCCGACCGCCGCTTCGTCCTGGGCGCCGTCACCTGGTACGAGGGCCCCGACCTCTGGGTCTACGAGGTGGCCCCCTACGACACCGCCTCCGCGGACCTCATCACCCAGGCCTTCGACGCCATCGCCGCCGCCGCCTCCTTCGGCCCCGACCTGTACTTCCACCCCAACTCCAGCATCGTCGCCCTGGCCGCCGCCGACCTGCCCCCCCGCATCCCCCAGCTAACCACCGACGAAATCTTCGCGGGCATCGACTACCAGCCCTTGAACCTCACCGAGGGCGTGGGCCGCCTGCGCTTCGTCACCACCGCCGAGCTGGCCACCACCTACCTGGACTTCCGCGACCTGGTCGTCCTGGACCAGGTGCCCAACGACCTCAGCAGCGTCAGCGGCATCATCACCGAGGCCTTCCAGACGCCCCTCTCCCACATCAATGTCCTGTCCCAGAACCGCGGCACCCCCAACATGGGCCTGCGGGGCGCCATGTCCAACGGGGAGCTGCGAGGGTTGGAGGGCCGCTGGGTGCGCCTCACCGTGGGGGCCTTCGCCTGGACCATCGAAGAGGTCACCCGGGAGGTCGCCGACGCCTGGTGGGAGGAGCATCGCCCCAGCACCGTGCAGGTGCCCCAGATGGATCTGACCCGCGACCAGGTGACGCCCATCTCCCAGGTGCTGCCCACGGGCAAGCCCGAAAAAGAGGCCTTGAAGGAAGCCATCCGCGCCTTTGGCGGCAAGGCCTCCCACTTCGCCGTGCTGGCCACCCTGCCCCAGGTGCCCACGCCCGAGGCCTTCGCCATCCCCGTGTACTTCTACGACCAGTTCATGGAGACCAACGGCTTCAAGGCTCGGGTCCAGGCCCTGCTGGCGGACCAGACCTTCCTGGACAGCCCCGCCACCCGGGACGAACAACTGCGCCTGCTGCGCGACGACATGAAGGTGGCCACCGTGGACCCGGCATTCCTGGCGGACCTGGAGGCGCGCCTGGCGACGGACTTCGCGGGCCTGCCCATGCGCTTCCGGTCCAGCACCAACGCCGAGGACTTGGAGGGCTTCACGGGCGCGGGCCTCTACACCTCCAAGACCGCCGACCCCGGCGACCCCAACCGCAGCGTGGCCGACGCCATCCGCAAGGTCTGGGCCAGCGTGTGGTCCTTCCGCGCCTTCGAAGAGCGCAGCTTCCGCAACATCGATCACCTGGCCGTGGGCATGGCCCTGCTGGTGCACCGCTCCTACCCCGAGGAGGAGGCCGCCGGCGTGGCCCTCACCGCCAACCCCTTCGACGCCACGGGCATCGAGCCCGCGTGGTACATCAATGTGCAGGCCGGCGATGTGTCCGTCGTGAACCCCGACCCGGGCATCACCACGGATGTGATCCTCCTGTTCTACGGCAGCCCCGGGCAGCCCATCAGCTACCTGGCCCACTCCAACCTCGTGCCCGCCGGCCAGACCGTGCTGACGGACCCCCAGGTGCGCACCCTGGGCGACGCGCTGGCGGCCATCCACCAGCACTTCCTGCCCATCTACGGCCCCGCCGTCGGCCAAGCCAGCTACTACGCCATGGATGTGGAGTTCAAGTTCGAGGATTTCGGCACCGGGGAGGCCCCCCAGCTTCAGGTGAAGCAGGCCCGGCCCCACTCCGGTTGGGGGGCTCAGCCATGATCAGAAGTTCTGCGGGTGCGCTGTTGTTGTTGCTGTGGGGGGCTGCGGGGGCGGGCTGCGCCTTTGAGTCGGACTGCGGCTGCCCAGTTGTTGCGGACGCCGGGGACACGGCCCAAGGCCCGGACACCGCGCTGGACCTGGCCCCCGCTGACACCTTGCAGCCCGGCGAGCTTTCCGGCCCCTGCCCCTATGCCACCCGCCTGGGCGGCTTCACCACCACCATCGGCCCCGAGTTCTCCTTCGTGGAGGGCAAGGTGGGCCTGGGCGTCCTGCCCGCCGCCGTGCCCGACCTGGTCACCACGGAGGGGGCCTGCACCCTGTTCCGCCGCCCCAGCCTGGCCTGCCAGCCCCCCTGCAACTCCCAGCAGACCTGCGACCGGGGCAACCTCTGCATCCCCTTCCCCTACAACCAGGATCTGGGCGCCGTCACCGTCAAGGGTCTGGCCGTGCCCGTCTCCATGAACGCCCTGCCGCCGGGCAAGAACTACTCGGCCACCGAGGTCCCCCGGCAGTTGTTCAACCCCGGCGATCCCATCCTGCTGGAGGCCCCGGCCACGGGCCCCTTTGGCGCCTTCAGCCTGGACGGCGACGGCGTGGCCCCCCTGGAGGATGTCCCCACCAGCACCCTCGTCCAGGAGAACCAGGCCCTGACCATCCTGTGGACCGCCGACCCCGACGCCCAGGGCCGCACCCAGGTGGACCTGAAGCTGACCATTGACCAGCACGGCTCCTCCCCCCTGGCCCTGGAGTGCAGCTTCCCCGACGACGGCAGCGGCACCGTGTCGGCCTCCCTGATCAACCAACTCCTCCAGTCCGGCGTCACGGGCTACCCCAACGGCAGCCTCACCCGCCGCAGCGCCGACAGCGTCGTGGTGGCTCAGGGCTGCATCGACTTCTCGGTGTACGACCGCAAAGACCTGACCGTGCGCGTGGCGGGCCACACGCCCTGCAAGAAGCAGGAAGACTGCCCCCAGGGCCTGACCTGCAACACTTTGCTGGAGATGTGCGAATGAGGGCCCCCTTCCCCACCGCCCTGGCCCTGCTGCTTGCGGGCGCCCTCTGGGGCTGTCCCGGTGGGGGCGCGGGGGGAGGCGGCGCCACGCCGACGCCGGACCAGGGCCAGCCTCGCGACCTTCAGACGACCGAAACCAAGGCCCCGCCGCAGGACGCCCGGACCCCTGATCAGACTGCCGACCAAGCCGCCGACCAGGGCGAGGCTGGAGGCGCCGACCTGGCGCCAGACCTGGCCCCCGCAGCCCCCTCCAACGCCAAACTGCGCTTCAGTTGGGTGCTGCGCCAGGACCTGGCCGCCATGGCCCGCCCAGGGCTGTTCGTACCCCTGGCCCAGGACCTGCGCTTCCTGCAAAACCAAGGCGTGGACCTGCTGGTAAGCCTCACCGAGATGCCCCTGCCGGCGGAAGACCTGGAGCCCTACGGCCTGGAGTTGCTGCACCTGCCCATCCACGACTTCCACGCCCCCACCATGGAGCAGATGGACGCCTTCGTGGCCGCCGTGGACCAGCGCGCCAAGGCCGGCCAAAGCACAGGAGTCCACTGCACCCGAGGCCTGGGCCGCACGGGCACCATGGTGGCGGTCTACCTCGTCTCCCGAGGCATCCAACCCCAGGCCGCCATAGACCAGGTCCGCGCCCTCCGCCCCGGCTCCATAGAGAACCAGACCCAAGAACTGGCCGTGTTCCAGTACGCCAGGCATCTACAGCAGCAGTAATCCAAGGGAGGGTGTCCGTCCGAACCCCGACCGCAAGGGAGGGGGTTGCCTGTCCGAACCCCGACCGCAAGGGAGGGGGTTGCCTGTCCGAACC
>CAZMEC010000026.1:0-21161 GCA_964565265.1 uncultured Myxococcales bacterium | reverse complement strand
CCTTCCAAGGCCGCGGCCGCGTCTTCATCCAAAGCCGCAACCCCATGTCCTTCGCGTCCTTCCTCCACCCCTTCCGCCCCGTCCAGAAGAGCTCCAACACCTAAGCCCCAGGCAGGCCCCCCGATCCTCCAGGCAATCCTAGCCGCGACCGCAAGGGAGCGGATTGCAGGCCCCCGATCCTCCAGGCAATCCTAGCCGCGACCGCAAGGGAGCGGATTGCCACTAAGCCCCGCCACCAGCGCCGCCACCAGCCTTCGCACCAGCTCCACATTCACCGCCGCCCCTGCCAGCTTGTAGCGGGCCTCCAGGTTCAGCGCCGTCGGGAAGCTGCACCCCCCGGGGTAATGCAACAGCGCCAGGATCTCCTCCGGCGCGAACCTCCGCAGCCGCCCGTCCGGTAATTGCAGCAGGCTGCCGCTGCGCAGGTTCTGCCGCCCGTAGGCCGACGAGAAACAAGCCGCCACCGCCCCCGGCTGCCGCGGGTCCACCCGATCCGAGGCGTGCTCCAGCCTCTTGGCCGCCGCCTCCGCCAACCACAACTCGGCGGGAGGGTCTGCCAGCAGATACTCCTGTAGGGTTCGTCGGGGGGCCAGGGGGGTCAGGTCCGGCCTCCCCGGCGCCCCTCCCCTGCTGGCCAACAGGAAATACCGTCGCCTTCGATTGGGGATGCCAAGATCCGTGGGACACAACAAATGCTCAGCCCACTCGAAGCCAAGCTCCGCCAGCGTCTCCAACAACTGCCCCCGGGCCTCCGACTCTCCAAAGGGCGGCACATTCTCCACCAATAGCCCCTCGGGAAGCCCCTCCCGCAGGGCCCCGCAAAGCCACGGAATGGTGGAGGCCCGGTGGTCCCCCAGGTCCCGCCCCAGGCCCTTGGCCGTGTAGGGCTGGCAGGGCGGACTGGAAAGCCAGACCCCCGTCCCCCGGGGCAGCAACTCCGCCCCCCCAAGCCCCAACACATTCTTGCAAAGGAACCGCCCCGGCAGCCCATTGTGCTGGTGCCAAAGCTGGGCATGGGGGCTTTGGTCCACCGAGACCACCACCTCCCCCAGGTCCCCCACCGCCAGCCCCAGGCCGCCGGTGCCGCAGAAGAGGTCCACAAACTGTAGTTGGCTGGGCAAACCCGCTATCTCCTTCCAGCGGGAACTGATAGCATGGCCACCGCGCCGCTGTCATCACCTATGGCAGCCCCGCCGGGACCGCCACACGGCGTAACCTTTTGGGAACCCTGGGGCTCTTTGGCGCAGAACACGAGGGAGGTTACCCATGGGCATCATCAAAAACATCGTCTCCAAGATAGTCAAAGAGAAACACTTCCCGGTGCATATCACCGACGGCAACTTCAAAAAAGAGATCCTGGAACACAAGGGACCCGTGATCCTTGATATCTGGGGACCCAACTGCGTTCATTGCAAGCGCATGGAGCCCATCATTCTCGACCTTGCCACCGACTACCACGGACAGGTCAAGATTGCGGAATTGAACGCCGCCGAGGCCCGGGGCGTGGCCTCCCGGCTGAGCGTCTACTCCACTCCCACGGTGGTGGTCTTCAAGAATGGCAGCGAGATTGGTCGGGAGTCGGGCTGGAAACCCAAGTCCTGGTTCCAGCAAATGATCACTGCAGAGTTGCTCAAATAAAAAAAAGGGGGCGGGAATCGGCCCCCGCCCCCTTCTTCTTCACATCACACCGAAGTACTACTACTTCTTGTTGCCTCTGCTGCTGGGCATGTACTTGCCCGGGCCCAGACAGATGGTGCTGCCCTTGCGGACAATGGACACCTGAGCATTGAGCTTGCGGCGAGCCACATACAGGGCCGTTTGCTTGGACTGGGCGCGGCGATCGTTGTCGTACTTCAGTTCGACATACTTGCCCTTCTCGGCTTCCACCAGCAGGATCTGGTTCTGACCGTAGGAGGCCCGCCCGCCAACGCGCTTGGAGAACTCCTCGAACTCTTCCTTGGTGATGTCTCTCATCTTAACTTCTACCATGGGTTTTCCCTCCCCAGTTGAGTTACTGCGCGAATATAGAGGGCGGTGCTGCCAGTGTCAAGGCCCAATGGCTAGATATGTTGCACTGCTATCGAGGAGTATCATTTCACCCTGGGGACAGCATTGAAACTATATTGCCAAACATCGTTCGGGTAATTTCTTCAGGCCTTCGGTCAAGCAATCTGCTCAAGAACTCAAGGGTGTGGACCACCAGGGCCGGCTCATTGGGCTTGCCCCGGAAGGGCACGGGGGCCAGATAGGGGCTATCCGTCTCCAGGAGCAGCTTCTCCAAAGGCACCGCGCGCGCAGTCTCCTGGGCCTCGAGGGACCGGGGGAAGGTCAGCACCCCGGGCAGAGAGATCAGGAAGCCCCGGGCGAGGAACTCCGCCGCCAGGGCTGGCCCCTGGGTGTAACAGTGGACTATCCCCCGCCAAGTGGGCGCGTGCCTGTCCAGGACCGCCAGGCCCTCCTCCCAGGCCTCCCGAAGGTGGAGAATCACGGGAAGCTCCGCCTCAAGTGCCAGCTCCAATTGCCGGTCAAAGGCCTCAACCTGGACTCCCCTGGGAGAGAAATCGTAGTGGTAATCCAGGCCGATCTCACCCAGGGCGACGAACTCGCCAAGGTGGGCCCGAAGCTCGCCCTCCAGGGTCCTGAAATCCGAGGCGCTGTGGGGGTGGACCCCGCCCGCCGCCAGCAGGCGAGGGTCGGTGGCGGCCAACTTGACGGTCCGGGCGAAGACCTCGCGACGCCCCGCAGCCGCCATCAAGAGGATGCCTCCCAGGCCAGCGTCAAAGGCCCGGGCCAGGACCTGAGGGCACTGGTCCCCGAAATACTCCTCGTCCACATGGGCATGGCTGTCCAGGACCCCAAAACCGGGGCCCCGGGTGAAGTCTGGAGTGGGAAAGCCGGGACTCTCAGGATTCCTTGGGGGCATCGCCTTCATTTCCCTTGGGCTTGGCGCGGTCTCGGCGGTCGTTGTTTCTTCTGTTGCCTTCGGGTCTGTTGCCTTCCGGCCTGGCGCCCTCGGGCCTGGCGCCTTCCGGCTTCTGGCCCTCCTGCCGCGGTCGCCGCTGGCCCTGCCGGGGCTTCTGGTCAGAGTTGCGGGGGCTCCGGGGGCCCTGCCCGCCGCCGCCCTCCCGCTGGCCACCCTGCCCGCCGCCACCATCCCGCTGGCCACCCTGACTGCCGCCGCCTTCCCGCTGGCCACCCTGGGCCCCCGGATCCTTGGAGCCGTCTCTCTGGCCACCCTCACGCCTGGGTCTCCGGCTGCGGCCCCCCGACCTGTCTCGTTGGCCGTCACCCTGGGGGCGTCCCCCCCCCTCCGCAGGCCGACCTTCGCCACCACGCCCCCTGGGGGCTCCGTTCGCCTCACCGCTCGGGCCACCAACCCGGCCCGCCCTGGCCAATTCCCCGGGGCGCCGTCTTCGCAGCCCGGTGGGCGAGGGATCATCCGTCAGGAACTCACCGTCCGGGCCCGGTTCCCCCTGGGGTTCATCGGTCAGGGGCATGGCCTCCAATTGGCGCTTGCCCGTATTGATGAGGTACTCCTTGCCAATCCCATCATCCCTCACCAGATCCTCTTCCCGGGCCAGAGATCGCCCGGTGTCGTCCTTGAGTTGGGCCACCGGGAAGGTCCCCCGTTGGGTGGTCTCGCCGTCGGTGAAGATGAGCCCCACCTTGCGCCCCATGACATCCACCTCGTAGACCCGCCCCACCCTGCCATCGGGCACCTTGACCATGCTGCCAATGGCGGGCATCTCCGCCTTCAGCCGCTTGTAGACCTCAACTTCATAGGCCAGGCAGCACTTCAGCTTGCCGCAGCCGCCGGAGACCTTCTGGGGATTCAGCACCAGCCCCTGGTCCTTCACCATCTTGATTCGGATCGAGTCGAACTGGGTCAGGTGGGAGGTGCAGCAGTGCTCCCGGCCGCAGGTCCCTATGCCCCCCAAAAGCCTGGTCTCATCCCGGGGCCCGATCTGGCGCATCTCCACGCGGCAGCGCACATCCCGACTGAGATCCTTGACCAACTCCCGGAAGTCCACCCGCCCCTCGGACACGAAGTAGAAGATGACGCGGTTCTCCCAGTAGAGGTACTCCGCATCCACGACCTTGAAGACCAGCTTCTTCTGGACCGCCAGGTCAGCACACACGCGCCGCATGTCCTCTTCAATGCGCTTCAGATCCGCAGGCGCCCGGTCCTTCTCCGAGTTCACCTGCCGGATCACCCGCGGGGGCTGGGAGTCGTCCTTGAACCAGAGGCTCCTGGGGGGGCTGTTCACCTGGCCCATGGCGCTGCCCCGCTCGGCCTCCACCACGACCCGGTCACCCTCCCGAACCTTCAGGTCCGGCACCTGATACCAACCGCTGCGCCGGGAACGAATGAGCGTCACCCGCACCACATCGAGGAGCCGCCCGTTGTCCGGGCACCCGCCATCGCCGTCGGTGGTGAAGGGGCACTCCAGGCATCGCTGATATTCCCTATCGTTACCTGCCAGCATCGCTTACTCCAAGGTATGACCAAGGGGTTCCACCGGATGCCAGCTTGCGAAACAGCCAGTCCGCCGTAATCCTCGGATTCGAGTTGAGTTTCAGGTTTTTTTCCGCTTCGTCAATCAATGATAGCAGGGCCCTGACCCCGGCCCCCCCGGAGGCCAGGCCCCGGGCCACCGTGCGGGGCTCCGCCCCCACCAGTCGCTTCTTCAGGTGGGCCACGAACAGTTCCACCATCTGGCGCTCAGTGCGGGCCTTCCCCCCGGCTGCCAGCAGCGTGGTCACCGGGTCCTGGCCCTCCGCCGTACCGCCGGCCTTCAGGCGCGCCAGCAGGCCATCCAGAAGGGAAGCCAGTTCAAGTTGGCCCCCGTCCAGCAACTCCAAGGCCGTTCCCACGCTGCCGTCGGCCAGGGGCGCCACCGCCCGGGCCTCCTCAGGCCCCACGCCTCGGGCCACCAGGATCTGCTCCAACACAGCCGGGGCCAGAGGCGCAAAGCGCAGCCTCCGACAACGGCTCCGCACCGTATCCAGCAACAGGTGCTCGGCATGGGACACCAGGATGAAGATGGTCCGCGAGGGTGGTTCTTCCAGCGTCTTGAGAAGGTAATTCGCCGCCGTGTCCGTCAGTTGATGCGCATCGTCCACGATGACAAGCTTCCAGGGTGACAGCACGGGGGCGTAGCCCAGCATGGGGATGATGTCCCCCAGATAGCCCCCCTCTTTGGAACCCGCCGTGGCGTTCTTCGTCAGCTTGGAGGCCGAGCGCCGCGGCAGAAACAGGTCCGGGTGCTCTCCCTTGGCTATGAGCTTGCAGGACCGGCAGACCCCGCAGGGATGGGCCCCCTCCCCCAGGCACTGAATCGTGGCAGCGAAGTGCAGCGCCTGGCTGTACTTACCGACGCCACGGGGTCCCACGAAGAGGTAGGCATGGGGTATCCGGCCGCTTTCCACGGCGCGGGTCAGGGCCGTCTGGGCCCGCTGCTGCCCCAGGACTGGGTGATCCATCAGGGCCTGCCCCCGGCCTTCATGGCCCGCAGCCGCCGGACCCGCTCCTCCGTGGGGGGATGGGTGGAGAACAGCTTCAGCATGGAGCCCCCACTGAAGGGATGCATGATGTGGTGGATGGTGCCCGCGGACTGGTTGACGGACGGCTGGAACGAGATGCCTCTTTGCAGGTGAAGCAAAGCGTCGGCCAGGGCTCCGGGGTCCCCGGAGATGGCCCCACCCTCCGCATCGGCGGCGTACTCCCGGCTGCGGGACACCGCCATGTGGACCAGGCTTGCCGCCAGAGGAGCCAGCACGGCCAGGACCAGAAGCTGGATCAATCCGCCGCCGCCCCGGTCGCCGTCGCTACGACCCCCCAAGCCCCCGAAGATGGCCGCCCAGCGGGCCATGGACGCTATCATCATGATGGCCCCGGCGATGGTGGCCGCCACACTGGAGATCAGGATGTCCCGGTGCTTGATGTGGGCGATCTCATGGGCAATGACCCCGCGCACCTCGCGCTCGGGCAGCAGGGACAACAGCCCCTGGTTCACCGCCACCACGGCATGGCCAGGGCCCCGCCCCGTGGCGAAGGCGTTGGGGCTCGGGTCCGGCACCATGTAGAGCGCCGGGGCCGGAATGCCAGCGGTCCTGGAGAGTTCCTGCACCATGGCATGCAGCTTGGGCTGCTCTGAGGGTTCGATTTTCTGGGCCCGGGTGGCCGCCAGCACCAACTTGTCCGAGAACCACCAACTCCCCAGGTTCATCAGGGCCGCCAGTCCCAGGGCTATCATCATGCCATTCTGGCCGCCCACGAGCTGCCCTATTCCCAGCATGAGCCCCGTAAGCAGGCCCAGCAGCATCACCGTCTTCAAACCTTGCGCGAATACAGCCATATTCCAACTCCTTTCAGGAGAGCCTGGGCATAATCTATCGGGGGCATAAGTTCTGTCAATGCGAAGCGCCTCGCGACGGTTTTTTGACGGGCCTCCGCCCAGTCGTCAGCTAACTGACACTTCCTCCTCCAACTGATCCAGCCCCCCTCCAGCGCCGATCCAGTCACCCAGGAAAAGCTGCCTGTAATTTTGCCAGGTTCCCTCCCCGGGACCATACTATTCCCGGGTCTGGCTACATTCTTTCCGGGGTCGGCACTGTTCTTGCTTGTAAGCCACCCTGATTCGTTGTATCAAGCCGCAGGTTTTTTGCGGCAGGGACCAGGAGCGTTTGATGCGGAACTTTCCCAACGACAAAGCAGTGCAGGCCCAGAACACGGTTGTGGTCTCCAGACCCAAGCCCGTTTCAGCCATGAGCCGTATTGCCCCCTATAACCCCGTTTCCTCCCTCGAGCGCATCTGGGACAACCCCGGCCTCCTTCCCTTCAAGCTTGACTGGAACGAGTCCACGGTTCCCCCCTCCCCCAAGGTCTACGAGTCCATCGTCCAGTTCCTGTCCAACAGCAACCACCTGAACTGGTACCCCGAACTGGGCAGCAGCACCCTGAAGGAAAGCATCTCCGATTACCTCGCCGTCCCCTCCCCGCAGGTGATGGTCACCAATGGCTCGGATGACGCGCTGGAACTGGTCTGCAAGACCTTCCTGTCGGAGGGCGACCGGGTTCTGGTTCCCGTGCCCACCTACACCCACTTCCTGGTCTATGTTCACTCCCGTGGGGCCCAGGTGCAGGAGTTCTTCTCCCAGGATCTCTTCGACGCCGACATCCCCGGCCTGCTGGAGACCGTCTCCACCGGCGCCTTCAAGCTGGTCTACCTCGTCAGCCCCAACAATCCCAGTGGCGTGGTGTACCGCAAGGACGAGGTGGAGGCCCTGCTCCAGGCCGCCCCCGGCACGCTGTTCATTGTGGATGAGGCCTACCACGAGTTCTACGGCCAGTCCGTGGTCGAGCTGGTCAAGAAGTACGACAACCTGGTGGTGACGCGAACCTTCTCCAAGTGCTTTGGCATCGCCGGCCTGCGCATCGGCTACCTGGCTGCCTCCAACTACCTGATCCACGAACTGGGCAAGCTCTTCAACCCCAAGAGCGTCAACCGCCTTGGTCAGATCGCCGCCCAGGCCTGCCTGGCAGACCTGCCCCACTACCAAGAAGTGGCCCGCAATGTGCGCCTGGGCCGGGAATTCCTGGTGAAGGCCTTCTCGGACCGGGGCTTCTGGACCCACAGCACCCAGGGCAACTTCTTCCTGGTAAAGACCGCCGACGCGGGCCTGCTCTGCGAGCTTCTGGCCGCCGAGGGCATCTACATCCGCGACCGGGCCAACCTCCCCCGCATGGAGGGCATGGTCCGCATCACCGCCCCCACCATCCAGCAGGCCATGCAGCTCATGCCGCGCCTCGACCGCGCCCTGGAGCCCCTGCTCAACAACGGCGCGGACAAGCTTCAGTAGCCAGCTTCGCTTCTTGATTCATCAATAATGAATGTGGTTATTCCGGGCGGCCTGGGTCCACGGCGTGGGCCGTGTCTATGTTGGAGAACTGCGTGTACCGTTCATCAAAGTACAGGGACACCTCGCCGATGGGCCCGTGCCTGTGCTTGCTGATGATGATGTCGGCCTGCCCCCTCTTGGTGGTCTTCTCCTTGGTGTAGACCTCGTCCCTGAAGATGAAGAGGATCACATCCGAGTCCTGCTCAATGGAGCCTGACTCGCGAAGGTCCGACATCACGGGGCGCTTGTCCGAGCGGCTCTCCAGGGCGCGGTTCAACTGGGACAGCGCCATCACCGGGACATTCAATTCCTTGGCCAGGGCCTTGAGGGACCGGCTGATCTCAGCGACTTCCTGCTCCCGGCTGGGGGTGTTGCCCGAGCCCCGCATGAGCTGGAGGTAGTCAATGATGATGAAGTCGCAGCGGCCCTCCGCCTTGAGGCGCCGCGCCCGGGCGCGCAACTCCGTGATGGAGATGGCCGCGGTGTCATCCACGGTGATGGGGGCACCCTTGATGGTGGGCAGCACCCCGGACAGGATCTCCATGTCGGCGTGGGTGACCTTGCCCTCTCGGAACACCCGGGCTGAGACGCCCTTCCCCCCGTGCCCCCTGCCTCTACTCAAGGCGGAGATGATTCGGGTGGCCAACTGGGCGGAGGACATCTCCAGGCTGAAGATGACCACCGCCTTGTTCTGTTCGAGGGCGGCGTTGGTGGCCAGGTTCAAGGCCAGGGAGGTCTTGCCCATGGCGGGGCGGGCAGCCAGGATGATGAGGTCCGTGGGGTGCAGGCCCCCAAGCTTGCCATCAAGATCAATGAATCCCGTGCGGATTGCCGGCGCCTCCTTGGTGGAGTTCCGCATGGCCTCCAGGTCCATCATCAACTGGGTGACAATCTCGCCAATCTGCAGATAGTTGGGCTTGGTCTGGGTCTGAGAGACCTTGAAGACCTGCTGCTCGGCCCAGTCCAGGTACTGATCCACCTGGAGACCGCCGCTCATGCCCTCCCGAAGGATGGTCTCGGCGGTGGTCATCATCAGGCGGTGCCGGGCCTTGTCTCGCACCACACCAACATAGTAATCCAGGCCGGAGATGCCGGGCTCGTAGGCCTCCAGTTCACAGATGTAGGCCACGCCGCCCACGGTCTTGACATCGATACCGCGGCTCTCCAGTTCCTCCTGGACAGAGACGCGGTTCACCAGCTGCCCCTTGTCCGACAGGGCCATCAGGGCCTCGAAGATCAGCCGGTGGGGGCGATGGTAGAAGTCCTCCGCCTTGAGCTTCTCGGCCAGCTCCACCTGGGCGGCCTTGTCGTTGAAGGCCATGCTGAGGACGCGCTTCTCGGCCTCCGGATTGGAGGGAATCTTGAGGTCATCCACCACTAGCGGCCTCCCCGTTGGTCGTAGAGCCCGGCAAACAGGGTGGAGAAGTCATCAAAGGCAAGCTGCTGTTCGCTGTCCGACAGGGCCTGACTGGGGTTCGGGTGGACCTCCACCATGAGGCCATCGGCGCCCACCGCCAGGGCCGCCCGGGCCAGGGCCGGCAGGATATCCCGGCGACCCGCCGCGTGGCTGACATCCACGATGACGGGCAGATCATAGCGCTCTTTGATCAACGCCACGGCGGAGAGGTCCAGGGTGTTGCGGGTCTGGGTCTCAAAGGTTCGAATGCCGCGCTCACACAGGATGATCCGGTCGTTGCCGTGGCCCGCCAGGTACTCCGCGGCCATGAGCCACTCTTCCACCGTGGCGGCGAAGTGGCGTTTGAGCAGGATGGGCTTCTGGACCTCGCCGAGGCGCTTGAGGAGTTCATAGTTGAACATGGACCGGGCGCCGATCTGGATGAGGTCCGAGCTGGCCTCCAGGGCCCGCAGGTTCTCAATGCTGGTAAGCTCGGTCACCGCCATGGCCCCGTGGCGCTTGACGGTCTGGGACATGATCTCCAGCCCATCGAGGCCCAGCCCCTGGAAGGAGAACACTGAAGTCCGAGGCTTGAAGCAGCCGCCCCGGATGAGGCGCACCCCAAGGCTGGTGAGGAAGCTGACGGTCTCTTCCATCTGCTCGGCGCTCTCCACCGAACAGGGCCCGGCGATCATCACGGGCTTGGCACCACCGCCCACCTGCACATCCCCCACCATGACCCCGCCCCGCCGCAGCATGGGCCGGGAGCCAGTCATCAAAGGGGTGGGCCGTTCGGGGACCGAATCCTCCACCGCCGAGCGGAAGACCTCCCGGAAGACCCGCTCCACGGACTTGGCCGACATGGGGCCCGGGTTCTCCAGCAGCAGGCGCTGGACCTGGGCCACCTCCCGGCCGGGGTCGGGCATGGCCTGACCCTCCGAGTCCTTGAAGGCGCGGACCTTCTTGACCAGCTCCGTGCGGTGATTGAGCAGGGCCAGAATATCGTGATTGAGCTGGTCGATCTCCGTGCGGAGACCTTCCATGCCTTGCTTTTCCGGTGCCTTGTTCATGGAATGACCCTGTTCCTGTGCCAGAGAATACCTGCAGCCCATGGGCCCCGGGATATTACAGCCTGGACAAGCGACAGGCAAGCCCCGCAGTTCAGGCCCCCTGGCAAAAAGCTGGCTCGCAATACGGCCGAACCCGTGTAGAATGCGGCCTCGGTGCGGTTCCCAGGGTTTGGCTGGGTTTCTTCCAGGAGGTGTCGCCGTGAGGTCAGGGTCTCCATTCATCTGGCTGCTGCTGGTCCTTCCGGGCCTCCTGGGGGCCTGTCAAAGCAGCCCCGAGGACGACCCACCCACCCCGCCCTCCATGGCAGATGTGCTGCAGCGTTTCAGCGCCCCCAGCGCCCCCTTGAACTCCCAAACTGCCCTTGACGCCATCCTGGCTGCCCAGGAGACGGGCAAGCTCATCGAGGACTCGGGCATCTCCGGCCCCCTGCTGCTGGCGGTGGGAGCCGTGTTCGGCAGCAGCGGCGAGGACACCCAGCGCCTGCTCCCCCGGGCCAACCCCCTCTCAGGGCTGGAGACCCAAGGTCAGGCCGTCAAGGTGGGCGGCAGCGACTTCTCCGGCGGTGGCTATCTGGAGGTCACCAGGTACTGCGGGGTTTCAACCCTTACTGCGGCGGACCCCGCCGACGGCCTTGTCGAGTTGACCGCCGTCTTTGATGAGGCGGGCTTCAATCCCGTCTTCTGGGGGGAACTGCTGGACTGCCATTATCTGGTGGAGCAGGCCCCCGTGGTGGCCAACGGCGCCTTTCGCGTCTTGCTGGGGGACGGCTCGCCCCTGGAGGACCTGGATCCTGCGAACCTCGTCTTGACGGTGGCCCTGGACGGGGAACTCCTCACGGGTGGGCTGAACCACCTGGGCAAGTGGGCCTTCCGCCTGCTGCCCGAGGGCGGCTACGAACTGAACCTCGACATCCCCGACGGCAACCTCGTGGTCTTCGCTGGCAAGACCGCCGGCTTTCGGGCCGCCAATGGCCTTTGGACCTGCAACTTTGAGAGTGGAAAATGCCTGGACGAAGCTGGAACCCTGCTGCAGCTCTGGTAGGCCTGGCCCTGCTGATGCTCTCTACGCCTGCCTTCGCCTACCACGAGGGGCCGCAGGCCAACATCTTCCAGACGGGGCATGCCCTCCAGGACGGCGAGTGGCTCCTGGGCCCTTTTCACGCCGGCTATGGCGCCTTTGACTGGCTCAGCGTCCATACCTACACCCTGCCCTGGTTTTTAGGTGTGCCCTCCTTGGGCCTGAAGTCCCGCTTCTGGGGCAACGAGGTCTGGAGCCTGGCCGCCTCTGTCTCCTGGGTCAAGGTGGACCTCAACAAGGTGGGTCCGAGGCTTGAGGGCGAGGCTCAGGATGTCATCTTCAAGGTGGTGCCGCTGGAACTGGCCGCCTCCTGGCAGCCCCGCCGCGACTTCCTGCTTTCCCTGGCCCTCCAGCGCAACCAGGTCTCCGTGGAGGGGAACTACGACGAGGATGGCTTCAACGGTGCCGCCGGCAGCACCAACACCCAGTGGGTGCTCACGGGCGAGTACCGCCTGAACCGAAGCTGGGCCCTCCTGCTGCGCTTCCGCCAACTGCTGGCCATGGAGGTCTCGGGCACCTCCGTCACCACCGTCCACCCCGACGGCCTCACCACCATCGAGGTCCACGCCGGCGGTGGCACCGATGATGTCAGCGGCATGAAGTTCCCCGGGGTCTGGAGCCTCACCCCCGCCGTCCACTACTCCTCCCGCTACTTCAACCTCGAGGGCGGCCTGGTGGTAGGCAACTGGAATCTTCCCCTGGTCAACTTCATGCTGCCCACCCGAACGGTGATCCCGGAGCTGGACCTATACTGGCGCTGGTGACCCGCGCTGCTGCTGCACGGGACCGGAGAAAATTGTTGCCTTCCCATGCGGTGGGTGCTAAATCGCTGTGGAACTTCCCCCGGGAAGGGGCAAATGGAAGACTTCATCTGTACCAAATGTTGGAAGGAATTCTCTCAGCCCGAGCAGGAAGCCGGCGCTGCCTCCCAGGTGGTCGTGTGCCCAGGCTGTGGCACCGTTATGGAGCTCGCCGTGGTTGAGCCCGTCGGCCTCCAACCCGCTGCCCCCCAGCCCCCCGTTAATCCCGCCCTTGATCCCGAGACGCCCACCATGGACGAGAACCCCGGAACCGCTGTGGACGAGGACGACGAGATCGGCTTTGATGACCCCCTGGCCGAGGAGATCACCTCCCCGGAGACCCTGCCCACCCGCAAGGTCCTGGCCGAGGATCTGGCCTCCAACTTCGACAGCCCCACCGAATGGTGCCTGCGTACCAGTTCGGGCCTGACCTTCCGCTTCACCGATCCGGACGCCCTCCTGGGTTGGAAGAAGAAGACCCAGATCTACAAAGAGATGAATGTCTCCCCGGATGGCCGCAATTGGGTCGACTTCATGGATTTCATTGGCACCTACGAAGCCACCAAGGATCCCAAGGCCGCCTTCCTGGCTGCCTTCGAGGCCACCAAGCCGGAGATCCAGTCCGGTGAACCCGAGCCCAGCCCCCTGGTCCAGGCTGTCCGCACCGGCGAGTTCCGCCGCCCCTCGGTGACGGCCCCCACCACCAAGCCGGTCCATGGCCCCACCAAGAACTTCCAATTCAAGACCAAGCCCGAGCCCAAGCACTCTGCCTGGCCCATGATCCTTGGCATTCTCACGGTCCTGGGGTTGGCCGGGGCCGCCGCCTGGGCCCTCTATTACTTCGGCATCATTTGACCTACGCCCGGTTCCCACTATCTTGAACTCGACATTGACAGGTTCAGCAGGACAGGTTTGCCATGAAGGACTACTACAAGACCCTGGGGGTGGCCAAAGATGCCAGCCCCGAGGATATCAAAAAGGCCTTTCGCGACGGGGCCAAGAAGTGGCACCCGGACAAGAACCCGGGGAACAAGGCCGCGGAGGAGCGCTTCAAGGAATTGAATGAGGCCTACGCGGTCCTCTCCGATCCCAAAAAGCGCAAGGACTTCGACACCATTGGCTCCTCCGGCTTCCAGCAGAAGTATTCCCAAGAGGACATCTTCAAGGGCGTGGACTTTGGAGACCTCTCCTCCATCTTTGACGGCCTGGGCCTGGGGACCGATCCCTTCTCCCGGTTCTTCGGGGGCGGGGCCAGCTTTGGCCGCGGGGGACGCCGCCAGGGGCCTCGCCGGGGGCAGGATCTGGAGGCCCGGCTGGTGCTCACCCTGGAGGAAATCCACGCCGGCTGCAGCAAGCGCCTGGCCATTCCGTCCCCCAGCGGCGGCACCACCGACCTGGACCTGAAGATCCCTGCGGGCACCCTGCCTGGCAATCGCCTGAGGCTGGCGGGCAAGGGCAGCGCCGGGTCCAGTGGGGGGGCTGCGGGGGATCTGTATCTGGCAGTGGAGGCCGCCCCCCACCCCGCCTACAACCTGGAGGGCTCAGACCTGACCCTGAGTGTCCAGGTGCCCCTGACCACCCTGGCCCTGGGCGGCAGCGTCAGCGTGCCCCTGCTGGGGGGCGAGGAGCGCAGCCTGAAGGTCCCCGCCGGCTCCCCCTCTGGGTGCCGCCTCAGGGTCCGTGGCCACGGCCTCCCCAAGGCCCCCGGAGGCCACGGAGACCTCTTCGTCCAACTTCAAGTAGCCATCCCCACGACCCTGAGCGCCAAGCAGACCAAGCTGCTGGAACAGCTAAAACAAGAAGGCCTGTAGGCCCACCTCCGCTTACTCCGTGCGCGGCTTGGAACACTCGGCCAGCCCGTCCAAGCCGCTACCGGCCCTCTTCCATGGCTTTGCGGGCCAGTTCGTCTACTCGTTCGTTGTCGGCCACTCCGGCGTGGCCCTTGACCTTGATGAAGCGCAGGTCGCTGAAGGTGGTGAGGAGGCGGCGGATGTTGGCGATGAGCTCCTGGTTGGCCTTGGCACTCCAGCCCAGGGACAGGACCCCGATGACATAGGTGGAGTCCGTGTGGAGGTCCACCGGAATGGTCCGGTCCTTGAGGGCCTCCAGGGCAATCTGCACGGCCGTCAGTTCGGCAATGTTGTTGGTGCCCAGGCCCAGGTAGCGGGACAACTCCTTCTCCTTGCCCTGGTAACGAAGCAAGGCCGCCGCAGCAGCGGGCCCGGGGTTTCCGCTGCAGGCACCGTCGGTGTAGATCTTCACGGAGTCCCGTTTCTTCTTCCCCGAAGCCCCTTTTGCGTCAGCCTGTGTCGCGTCTTCCGCAGGCTCAGCCTTCGCTGCGGCTTTCTTCCTGGGCTTCTTCGGAGTCGCCGCCTGCTGGGCTGCCGCCGCATCCCACTGGGCCTGATCCAGGACCTCCTGGCCCGCCGGCGGGCCCAGGTTCTCGACCCTCCCTGTGTAGGTCTTGGAATCGCCTGGCTTGTAGGCCAGCGTCACCTTGCCCTGCTCGTCTGCGGGCTGGCCATTCTCCCCCAGCCTGACCCAGACCCGGGCCTTCCCCTTGAACACAAAACGCTTCCAGACTGCCATGCCTAAAACCCCTGCGGTTGTCCTCAGCCCTGGGGCAGAGTGTGGTGTGGCTTTCGGGGTAGCAGAAACCGCCCTCCTTGGCAAAGGGAAACTGCGCCACGGGTGAGCGGGTGGTTGCAAGGCCACCTCCAATCGACTAGGATTCGGCGTCCGTTTGGTAAAAAGGCGAAAAATTGATGGGTACCAACAGTGAATCCTCCCAGCACCACAAGCGGGCCTTGACCCTCCGGGGGCGGAAGCCAAAGGTTTCCAGCGAGACCCTGAACCTGGTGGTGGGCATCCCCTTGCCGGGGAATATTTCAGAGAGAATTGCCCGGGATACCTGTCAGATCTTCCGCAATGCTGACAAGGCCGGGAAGTACAGGTTGCTGCCCCCGGAGACCTTTCATGTAACCCTGCTGGACTTCCAGAACGCCCAGCCCGATGCCGTGTTCCACTTCCTGGCAGAGCTTGAAAAACGGTTGACCATCATGCGCCCCTTCCAGGGCCGTATGGATGGCATGCAGCTCAAGGCGGGCGAGGGGTTTGGGGCCGTCTGGGTGTCCTTCCAGGACTCGGAGAACGAGACCCTGGCCCTGCGCCTCCTGCTGGAGACCTGCGCCGCCGACTTTGAGCTCCCCGAGTGGCAGCCCAAGGAACTGGAGGCCCACACCACCGTGGCCCTGTACAAGGAAGCCAACCTGGAAAAGCTTGACGAGGCCATCCGCGGCCGCTCCACCAACTTTGGCCGTTTCACCGTCGGACAACTGGCGGTGTATGAATATTCCACGGGGTCCGAGGGACCCTCTTTCGATCTTGTCTGCACCAAACGCCTGGACCTCCAGGGAGGAGACTCTAGATGAGCAAAAAAGCCGCGAAGGAAAGCAATCCCCAGGACAGCCGCAAGGAAGCCTTGGATGTCACCATCCAGGCCATTGACCGCCAGTTTGGCGCGGGCACCATCATGCGCATGGGCAGCGCCGAGAAGCGGGCCATGCCGGTGCTCAGCACGGGCTCCATTGGCCTCAATCTGGCCATCGGCATCGGCGGCTACCCCCGGGGCCGCATCATCGAAATCTATGGTCCCGAAAGCTCCGGCAAGACCACCCTGGCCCTCCACGCCCTGGCGGAGGCCCAGCGCTCCGGCGGCGTGGCCGCCTTCATCGACGCCGAGCACGCCCTGGACATCAACTATGCCCAGAAGCTGGGCGTGAACATCGACGACCTGTTGGTCTCCCAGCCCGACTTCGGCGAGCAGGCTCTGGAAGTGGCCGACCTGTTGGTCAAGAGCAACTCCGTGGACTGCGTGGTCATCGACTCCGTGGCCGCCCTGGTGCCCAAGGCCGAAATCGACGGCGAGATGGGCGACAGCCACATGGGCCTCCAGGCCCGCCTCATGAGCCAGGCCCTCCGCAAGATCACCGGCAGCGCTGCCCGCAGCAAGACCGTGGTCATCTTCATCAACCAGATCCGCATGAAGATCGGCGTCATGTTCGGCAGCCCCGAGACCACCACCGGTGGCAACGCGCTCAAGTTCTACTCCTCCGTGCGTCTGGACATCCGCCGCACGGGTACCATCAAGAAGGGCGAAGAGGTCCTGGGCTCCCGGACCCGCGTCCGCGTGGTGAAGAACAAGGTGGCCCCACCCTTCAAGGAGGCCGAGTTCGACATCATCTACGGCATCGGCGTCTATCGGCTGGGCGACATCGTGGATACCGCTGTGCGCCTGAACATTCTGGACAAGTCCGGGTCCTGGTTCTCGTTCGAGGGTCAGCGTCTGGGCCAGGGCCGCGAGAACACCATTGCCCTGCTGGATGAACAGAAGGATCTGCTGGCCCGGGTGGAGGCCCGTATCATGGCCTCCATGACCGACGGGCTGGTGGTGCCGCCGGCCCCCGCGGCCCCCGAACTGGACGAAGGTGCGGACGATGGCGTTTGAGCTTGAAACCCTGCTGGAGTTCTGCGTCAAGGCAGGTGCGTCGGACATGCACCTGCAGGAGGGCAAGCCCCCCGTCTACCGGGTGAACGGCAACCTCATCTGGCAGCAAAGCGTCCAGCCCCTGGACAACCGGGACATGGTGCGCTTCCTGGACAAGTTGCTGACGGACGACACGCGTCGGAAGGCCTTTGCCCAGAAGGGCTCGGCGGACATTGGCTACTCAGTGCCCGGGTCCGGGCGCTTCCGCTTGAATGTGTTTCGGCAGTTGTCGGGCATCTCCATGGTGGCCCGCCACATCCCCACCAAGATTCCGGATTTCAACGGGCTGAACCTGCCCCCAACGCTGCGCAAGATCTGCGACGAACGGCGCGGCCTGGTGCTGGTGACGGGGACCACGGGCTCGGGGAAGTCCACCACCCTGGCCTCCATGTTGGAGTACATCAACCAGACCAAAAGCTGCCACATCCTCACCATTGAGGACCCCATCGAATTCGTCCTCACCAGCAAGAAGTGCGTCATCAGCCAGCGTGAGATCGGCGAGTCCACGGACAGCTTCCCCACGGCCCTGCGGGCGGCCCTGCGGCAGGACCCGGATATCATCCTCATCGGCGAGATGCGGGATGTGGAGACCATCGAGACGGCCCTCCACGCCGCCGAGACGGGCCACCTGGTCATGAGCACCATGCACACCCTGGACACCTCCGAGACGGTGAACCGCATGGTGTCGGTGTTCCCGCCCCACTATCAAAAAGAGATCCGCAATCTGGTCTCCACGGTGCTGCGTTGGGTCGTGTCCCAGCGCCTCCTGGAGCGCGCCGACGGCAAGGGCCGCGTGCCGGCCTGCGAGATCATGTGCGTGACTCCGCGAATCAAGGACCTGATCAGGGAGAACGCGGGTTCCCGGGAGATGCTGGAGGATGTGGCCAAGAACGCCAGCGTCTATGGCACCCAGACCTTTGATCAGGCCCTGATGCGCATGTTGCACGCCAAGCTCATCACCATTGAGCAGGCCCTCGGAGCGTGCTCCAACCCGGCCGACTTCAAACTCCGCGTCAGCGGCATTTCCGGTCAAAGCGATACCAACTTCTAGGCAACCCCATGAACCACTGGAGCGACCATGCCAGGCAGTCTTGAAATCCGAGAATCCTTTCTGCGTTTTTTTGAAGAGATGGGGCACCGTCGGGTGTCCTCGCACTCGTTGGTCCCGCCCGCGGACCCCACGCTGCTGTTTGTGAACGCCGGCATGGTGCAGTTCAAGGACATCTTCACGGGGGACCGGAAGGTTGACTTCAGCCGCGCCACCACCAGCCAGAAGTGCCTGCGGGTCAGCGGCAAGCACAATGACCTGGAAAATGTGGGCCGCACGGCGCGCCACCACACCTTCTTCGAGATGCTGGGCAACTTCTCCTTCGGGGACTACTTCAAGGAAGAGGCCATCAACTTCGCCTACGAATACCTGGTCAAGCGCGTGGGCCTGGACCCGGACAAGCTGTACTACACGGTGTTTGGCGGAGACCCCGCGGACAACCTGGGCGCCGACGAGGAGGCCGCGGGCATGTGGATGCGCGTGGCGGGCGTCCCGGCGGAGCGGATCCTGCGCTTTGGCAAGAAGGACAACTTCTGGGCCATGGGCGACACGGGCCCCTGCGGCCCCTGCAGCGAGATCATCTACGACCGGGGGCCCGGCCCCTGGGCCTGCGGCAAGCCCGAGTGCGCCCCGGGCTGCGACTGCGACCGCTACATGGAGATCTGGAACCTGGTCTTCATGCAGTTCCGGCGGGATGTGGCGGGCGGGCCCCTGACGCCTCTGCCCCGCCCCAGCATTGACACGGGCATGGGACTCGAACGCCTGTGCAGCGTCCTGCAGGTGACCCCCACCAATTACGAGACGGACCTGTTCCTGCCGTACATCCAGTTCGCCATCAAGCTGCTGGCCGAGGAGACGGGCCTGACCGTGGAGTACCACAAGAATCCCGACCAGGAGGTGGCCCTGCGCGTCATCGCGGACCACGCCCGCACGGCGGCCTTCCTGACGGCCGACCAGGTCTACCCGGACAACGAGGGGCGGGGCTACATCGCGCGGCTCATCATGCGGCGGGCCATCCGCTTCGGGAAGATGCTGGGCTTCAAGGAGCCCTTCCTTCACAAGGTCTGCGGCCAGGTGGTGGATAACATGGCCGCCGCCTACCCCGAACTGAACGAGCGCCGCAACCTGATTGACAAGGTGGTCCTCCAAGAAGAGCGGGCCTTCGGGCGCACCTACGAGGACGGGCGGTTGCGCCTGGAAAAAGAGATGCAGAGGTTGGGGGCGGAGGGGAAGGCCAGCATCCCCGGAGAGTTCGTCTTCTGGCTTCACGACGAGCGGGGTTTCCCGCCGGACCTGACGGCGCTGATTGCGTCGGACGGCGGCTTTGGCATCGACCGAGAGGCCTACGAGGCCATCATGGACTCCAAGCGCGCGGCCTCCACGGGGGGCGTCGAAGGCGCCAGCCACATCGGCGGTGACGCCAACCTGGGCATTGATCTGCCGGCCACTGCGTTCGTGGGCTACGAGCATGAGGAAAGCAGCGCCAAGGTCCTGGCCGTGCTTGATGCCAGTTGCGCCTCCGTGAAGTCCCTGGCCCAGGGCCAGGAGGGCAGCGTCATCCTGGACCAAAGCCCCTTCTACGCCGAGAGCGGCGGGCAGGTGGCGGACCACGGGGCGGTCGTCGGCAACGGCGGCAAGGCCCTGGTGACTGACACCCGCAGGACCAAGACGGGGGTGTTCCTGCACCGGGTCACCGTCGAGGCTGGAACGCTTTCCGCGGGCGACACGGTGAAGGCCCTGGTCGCGGCCGAGCGCCGCCACGCCATCAGCCGCCACCACACGGCCACCCATCTGTTGCACCAGGCCCTGGGCCAGATCCTGGGCGAGCATGTCAAGCAGGAGGGCTCGCTGGTGACGGACGAGTTCCTGCGCTTCGACTTCCGGCACTTCAACGCCCTGACCCACGAAGAGATTGAGAAGATCCAGCTTTGGATCAACGAGCGGGTGCTGCGCAACCAGCCCGTGATTACCGAGGAACTGGGCATGAAGGAGGCCGTGGCCAAGGGTGCCAAGGCCTTCTTTGGCGACAAATACGGCGAGCGGGTCCGCATGGTCACCAGCGCCGGTGGCGAATCCATCGAGCTTTGCGGCGGCGTGCATGTGAAGGCGGCGGGCGACCTTGGCGCAGTCATCATCACCAAGCAGGAGGCCGTGTCCTCGGGCGTGCGCCGGATCTATGCCGTGGCGGGGCTCAAGGCCCTGGAATACATCTCCAGCCGGGAGGCCCTGCTGCGCCACGCCGCGGCGGAACTGCGCACCCCCCCGGAGAATGTGGGCAACCGCGTGGTCCAGTTGCTGAAGACCGTGACGGACCTGGAGGGCGACCTGGAGAAGTTGAAGGCCAAGCTGCTGAACGCTGGCAGCGGTGGCGACGCCGTGGAGGAGAAGGATGTGGGCGGCGTCAAGCTGATGGCCCGCCTCCTTCAGGATGCGGACATGGGCGCCGCCCGCCAGGCCGCGGACCTGCTGCGCAGCCAGCACCAGGACTCGGCCGTGCTGGTGGGTGCCCAGAAGGACGGCAAGCTGGTCTTCGTGGTGGCCTGCGGCGGCGTAGCCGACGGCAAGGTGAACTGCGGCTCCATGTGCAAAGAGCTGACCAAGATCACCGGCGGCAAGGGGGGCGGCTCCTGCAGCTTCGCCCAGGCCGGCGGCGCCGATCCCTCCACCTGGCCCCAGATCAAGGAAGTCTTTTTTGGAACCGGGGCCTCGGCCCTTCAATCCTGAACAGGGAGATGATCATGGCAACCCCCAAGACGCTGGTTCAGTTCGCCCCCCTCCCCTCCCCCGAGGAGGTCCTCCAACTGGTGCACCAGGAGTACCTGGCCAGGCAGACCGAAGGCCCCGCCCCGACGGCCGCCCCCCTGGCCGCCGACCGCCCCGCCCCCACGGCCCAACCCATGGTTGAGGCCAAGCCCACCCTGGAGCCCGCAGTCGAAGCCGCCCCCGAGCCCCAGCCCGCACCAGAAGCCGCCCCCGAGCCCGAGCCCGCGGTCGAAGCCGCCCCCGAGCCCATCGCAGAGCCCACGCCCGAGGCCCCCAAGGCCGAAGCCCCCGCCGACCACCAGGGCGGCGGCAAGAAGAAAAAGAAGAAGCGGTAGGCCCGGCACCCTCCAGTCAGCACACACCGCAAGTGTAATGTAAGGTCCTGACCCCAAGGTCCCCAAGGTGGCGGGCCGGGGCGAGGGGTGGCGCTTCGGAGGCAGCCTCCGCACGCCGCTTACCTCTCAAAAGGGGGGCGTGGAGCGGCGTGCGGCGGCTAGGCGGATAGGGGGGAACAATCCCCCCGGCCGCCGGCTCTCCGGGGCGCCACCCCCGCCACGG
>CAZMEC010000025.1:0-21188 GCA_964565265.1 uncultured Myxococcales bacterium | reverse complement strand
CAGCAGCACGGGGTTCTCCACGCTGGGGGTGACGCCCTGGGGCATGACCACGGAGAGGGCCTCTTTCTTCACTGCCGCGTCGGTCTTGGCGATCTGCTCGGCGGTAGCGTTGGACACCAGGGCCAGCAGCCCCGCCGAGAGGAAGCTGAAGATGGTCATCACCAGCACGGGCTTGATTGTGCTTTGAAAAACGCTTGCTTTCTCAGCCATTGGAGGCCTCCTGTCCGAAGACCTTGGGCACGAAGGCCCGGTCAATCAGCGGCACCAGGCTGTTCATGATGAGGATGGCAAAGGACACGCCCTCGGGGTAGCCGCCCCACAGTCGGATGACCGCGGTCAGGATGCCGCAGCCTGCGCCGAAGACCAGGCGCCCCTTGGTGGTGACCGGCGAGGTGACCATGTCGGTGGCCATGAAGAAGGCGCCCAGGATGAGGCCGCCACTCATGAGGTGGAACATGGGGTGGGCGAACTGCCCGGGGTTGGCCAGATAGCCCAGATCCGCAATGACCGCCACGGCCACCAGGAAGGCCAGGGGGATGTCCCAGGAGATGATCCGGCGCACCATCAGGAGGACCGCCCCCAGCAATAGGGCCAGAGTGGAGACCTCGCCGATGCAGCCGCTGCGGTTGCCGATCAAGAGGTTCATGAAGCCCGAGTCGGCCATCCAGCGCTCCAGGCCTGCGGGGCCTTCCATCTTGAGAATGCCCAGGGGCGTGGCGGCGGTGGTGCCGTCAAAGGGCAACTGCCAGGTGGTCATGATGGTGGGGAAGCTGATCAGCAGGAACACGCGGGCGACCAGGGCGGGGTTGAAGGGGTTGTTGCCGAGGCCGCCAAAGACCTGCTTGCCGAAGAAGACTGCCACAAGGCTGCCTATGAGGGCCATCCACAGGGGGGCCGCGGGGGGCAGGTTCATGGCCAGCAGGAGGCCCGTGACGAAGGCGCTGCCATCCAGGGCCTGGACCTTCACGGGCTTGCCCATGAGCCGCAGGATGAGGGCCTCAAAGGCCACCGCCGAGCAGGCCGTCACCAGCATCAAAAGCAGGGCCCGCAGGCCAAAGTAGTACACGGCCACGGCCGCGGCGGGCAGCAGGGCCACCACCACGGTGTACATGACCTTCTTGGTGTCGTCGCCTCCCGCCAGATGGGGAGAGCTCTCAAGGACCAGGTTACGAGGGCTCACTTCTTTAGCCTCCTTCGCTGGGCTTTGACCAGGCGGATCCACTGCACCAGGAAGCGCCTGGAGGGGCATACAAACTGACAGGACCCACACTCCATGCAGCTATCTGCGCCGCCCGCATCCTCGGCCGCCGAGAACTCGGCGCAGGCCGCCAGGTCGCAGGGCACCAGGGACATGGGGCAGGCGTCCACGCAGCGGCCGCAGCGGATGCAGGGTTGCTCTTCTCTAGGATTGAACTCGGCCGCCGTGAGGGCCAGGATGCCCGAGGTGGCCTTGACCACAGGGATGTCCCGGTGGCGGAAACTGCGGCCCATCATGGGGCCCCCGCAGATGAGGGCGGCGCAGCGCTCCTCGTCCACCCCTGCCTTCTCCAGCAAGAGCTTCACGGGGGTGCCCAGGGGCACCAGGAAGTTGGAGGGCGTGGTCACGGCGCCGCCGGTGACGGTGACGACGCGCTCCACCAGGGGCTTGCGCCGCACCACCGCCTCGAAGACGGCAAAGGCGGTGCCCACATTCTGCACCACCACCTTGACGGCGAAGGGCAGCTTGCCCGGGGGCACGCGGCGACCCGTGAGGGCCTCCACCAGCTGCTTCTCCGCGCCCTGGGGATAGCGGGTCCGCAGCAGCTTGACCTCCACGCCGTCGCCGGCATGGGGGCTCAGGGCCGCAAAGGCATCCCGCTTGTTGTCTTCCAGGCCAAGGAGGGCGCGCTTGACGCCCAGGACCTTCATCATGAGGCGCACGCCGGCAATGACCTCCCGGGGCTGCTCCAGCATGAGGCGGTGGTCCGCCGTCAGGTAGGGCTCGCACTCGGCGCCGTTCAGCACCAGGGTATCCACGGCCGAGCCCGGGGGCGGGGCCAGCTTCACCTGGGTCGGGAAGGCTGCGCCGCCAAGCCCCACCACGCCGGCCTCCTTGATGAGGTCCAGCACCTGGGCGGGGGTCAGGGCGGGGTCGGCGTCCGTGGCATCGAGCCGCACGCCCTCCACCCACTGGTCCTTGCCATCATTGGCGATCTCAAAAGCCAGCACCCGGTCTCCCGAGGCGGCGGGGGTCTCAAAGATGCGCTTGATCTTGCCGGACACGGGGCTGTGGACCCGGGCCGACACGACGCCCGCGGCCTCCGCCAGGACCTGGCCCTTGAGGACCTCGGCGCCCTTCTCCACCACGGGCTTGGCCGGGGCCCCCAGGTGCTGGGCCAGGGGCACCACCACCACCTCGGGGGCGGCCAGCCGCTGGATGGCGGCGCCGGCACTGAGTTGCTTGCAATCGTGGGGGTGGACCCCACCCTTGGAGAACCTGGCTACGCTGCTCATGGGTTCACCTCCCCGGGGGTGACCTGGAGGCTGGCGGCGGTGGGCGCCGTCGCCCTGGGCTCGGGGGGCGGGGCCTCCACGCCGTGGTAGCCGTTGATGGTCTTCTGGGGGCACACGCCGATGCAGATGCCGCAGCGGGTGCACTTGTCCTGGTCAATGACCACCAGTTCGTTCACCAAGGAGATGGCCTTCTCGGGGCACTTCTTGATGCAGATCTGGCAGGTGTAGCAGCCCACCTTGCAGTAGGCCTTCACCGTCACGCCGCGGTCCTTGGAGTTGCAGTCCACCACCACCCGCTGGCCCTTGGGCAGCATGGCGATGATGCCCCGGGGGCAGGCAACCACGCACTTCTTGCAGGCCACGCACTTGTCCTCATTGATGATGGCCAGCCCATCCACCATGCGGATGGCGTCGAACTGGCAGGCCCTGCTGCAGGAACCCAGACCCAGGCAGCCGAAGGGACAGACCTTGTCTCCCCCCAGCACCAGATCCGCGGCCAGACAGTCCTGCACGCCCACATAGAGGCCCTCGCGGCTGGCCTGGCTGTTGCTGCCGCGGCAGCGCACCTGGGCGGTCAGGGGCACGCTGTCCTTGACCTCCATGCCCAGGATGGAAGCAATCTTGCCCTTGGTGGCCATCCCCCCGGGGGGGCAAAAGCCATCAGGGTCCCTGGTCTCCACCATGTGCCGGGCAAAGCCCGCGCACCCGGGGAAGCCGCACCCGCCGCAATTGTACTGGGGTAACGCCTCGGCCACCTGCGCCATGCGGGGATCTTCCTCCACCGCAAAGCGCTTGGACACCACGATGAGTAGTGCCGCCAGCAGGGCCCCCAGGGCGCCAAGAAACAGCGCCGCCAAAACCACGCCGCCCATTTCAATCCTCCCTCATTACAGCCGCAACAATCACCAGGTCGCCCTTCCTCGCTGCGTAGGCACGGCCAAGCAGCAGGGAGGTGGCGGCACACACCAAAGCCAACACCGGCGCCAGATACTCAGGCGCAAGCCCAAGCCAAGCCCCGGCAAGCTGCCCCAGGGCGGCACCTAAAACGAGCGATATAGCAGGAAGCAGGTATAGCAGACAAGCTATTTCGACCTCCCTTCGGGGCTCCACAGCGAGCTCCACCCGCTGCCCCGGAAGGGCCCCCAAGGGGTCCTTCGCCCAGAGGGTCTCCGGGACCTTTCCGGAGCGCCCCCCGCAGGCCCCCCCGAGGGCACAACCCGAGCACGCCGTGGAGGGCTCCACCCGCACCAGCACGCGGCCGCCCCTTCGCTCCAGCACCCTGCCGCTGCGGCAGGACTCGATGGGTTTTTTCTCGTTCATCTACTTGTCCTTGAGGTACTTCTTGACGGCCTTGAGGTGCTCCTCGTAGGTCACCGAGAAGTGGTGTCCGCCGCTGCCATCTCGCTTGGCGACGAAGTAGAGGAAGCGGCTCTTGGCCGGGGCCATCACGGCGTTGATGGCGGCCCGCCCGGGGTTGCCGATGGGCCCGGGGGGCAGGGCGCCAATGGCGTAGGTGTTGTAGGGGTTCTTCTTGTTCTCCCGGTCCTTCCGGGTGGGCTTGGCCCCCTTGCGATCCTCGGAATAGGTCAAGGTGGGGTCGGTCTGCAGGGGCATGCCCTTCTTGAGGCGATTGTAGAAGGCCGAGGCGATGAGCTTCATCTCATAGGGCAGGGCGGTCTCCGACTCCACCAGGGAGGCCAGGGTCAGGAGCTGCAGATCCGTGAGCTTGGTCTCCTCGAAGACCCGCGCGTAGACCTCCAGGTTTCGCTTCTTGGCCAGCCGCAGCTCCTTGATGGTCTGGCGGATCATGACCTTGAGGACCTCCCGCAGGGTCTGGCCGGGCTCGACGAAGTAGGTCTCGGGAAACAACCAGCCCTCCAGCGCCGCCAGCACCTCCGGGGAGGGGTCCAGCTTGACCCCCGCGTCCTTCAGCAGCTCCTCGTCCCTCATGAGGGCCCGCAGCTCCTCGGCGTGGGCCAGCCCCGAGTCCTCCACGATCTTGGCAACCATCCATTGGTTCGCGCCCTCCGGGATGGTCAGGCGGATGTAGGGCACCTTGGGCCCGCTGAGCAATTCGTCCAGGACCTGCCTTGGCGTGATCTGCAAGTCCAGGTGGTAGACCCCGGGTCGGATCCCCTTGGAGACCCCCAGGTGGAACGCATAGAGCCGGAAGTACAAAGGAATGCTCAGCACCCCCTCCTGCTTCAGGATCTCGGTGGCCATGCCCAGGTCCGCCCCCTTGGGGATGACCACCTTGACCAGGGTCTTCTCCTTGGCAATGGGCCGATCCATGTAGTAGGCGAAGTGCCAGGAGGCCAGCAGATACCCGCCGCCCCCGATGATCACCAGAAACAGCAGCGCCGAAACCCAGGGTTTCATTCCACCGCCCCTTTGTGACAGTCCAGATAGCCTTGCAGCATTATGGCCGCGGCGACCTTGTCCAGCCGCCCCCGCATGTCCCTGGTGCTGAGCCCCGAGGAGGCCATGAGGCGCTCGGCCTCCAGGCTGCTCAGCCGCTCGTCATGGAACTCCACCGGCACGGTCACCAGCGCCCGCAGCGCCGCCGCGAACTGCTCCACGACCTTGGCCATGGGCCCCCGCTCGCCGCTCAGGGAGTAGGGCAGCCCCACCACCACCAGGGCGGCCCCCTGGGCCTCCACTTCTTCTTTTACCAAATGCGCCGCCCGCTTGGCCGTGCCCTTGAAGGCCAGGACCTTCAGGGGGCTGACAATGGTCCGACTGGGATCGGACAGGGCCAGCCCGATGCGGGCCTCGCCGTAGTCCACCCCCAGCACCCGTCCGGCCTCGTGGTTCATGGGACCTCCGGCAGGGAAACGCGCACATCCTCCAGGCGCCACACCGTCTTGGTCTGCCCCCGGAAGCACTCCTCTTCGGGACAGAACAGCACATCCGCCAAGTCCCCCAGGCCCTTGCCCAGCTCCCCCAGGTCGAAGCCCATGGCCTCGAACTCCCGACGCCCCGAGGCCAGCAGCAGCTTGAGGTGCCGCCGCCCGTTCTTGCCAAACACCTGCCGGTCCCGCACCTTCATGGCCCGGCACAGCAGGCGGGGCTTGGGGTTGGCCGCTCCAAAGGGCCCCAGGATGGCAATCTCCCGGGCCAGGGAGGGCTCCAGCAGGGACGGGTCCAGCTCCAGGTCCACGAAGATCTCCTGCCGGGGCTCCTGGTCCCCGGTGGCCTCCAGGAAGTGCGCCCCAAGGCGCCGGGTGAACTCCTCCAGGTTGCCCGTGGCCAGCTCCACCCCGGCGGCCATGGCGTGACCGCCGTAGCGGGCCAGCAGATCCTCGCAGGCCCGCAACCCGGTCATCAAATCGTAGCCCTCCACCGATCGGGCCGACCCGGAGGCCCGCCCGTCCTCGTCGATGGACAGCACGAACACAGGCCGATTCACCTTGCGCACCAGCTTGGCCGCCACGATCCCAAGCACCCCGCGGTGCCAGCCTGGGGAGGCCAGCACGGGCAGGCCCAGGGCCTCGGAGGGCCACTTGAGGATGCCCATGGCGTCGTCCAGGATGCGCTTCTCCATGTCCTTGCGCGAGTCATTCAGGGCCAGCAGCTCCAGGGCCAGCCGATCCGCCTCCCCGGGGGCTCGGCAGCGCAGCAGCTCCAGGCTTCGCAGGGGGTCCTCCATGCGCCCAGGGGCGTTCAAGGGAGGAGCCAGATAGAAGGAGATGTCCTCCGCCGTGGGCACCTGCCGTCCCCCCAGGACCTTGTCCACCAGGGCCGCCAGTCCGGGCCTCGCGAAGCGCCCCCAGCAGGCCAGGGCGTGGTAGACCAGGACGCGGTTCGGGCCCCGCAGGGGCACCATGTCCGCCACCGTCCCCAGGGCCACCAGATCCAGCAGGCGACGCAGCTCCGGCACCTGGGCCCGGCCCGTCTCCTTGAGACGCTTGTTCACGGCCGCGGCCAGAAAGAACGCCACCCCCACCCCGGCCAGATCCGCAATGCCTCCCCCGGCGCCCCCACCAAGCTTGGGATTGACCAGCACGGAGGCCTCGGGCAGGACCCCAGGCAGGGCATGATGATCGGTCACAATGACCTGGACCCCCTGATCGGTCAGGTAGCGAATTTCCTCCACATTGGAGATGCCGCAGTCCACCGTCACCAGCAGCTCCACCCCCGTGGCTACCAACTGCCGGGCCCGTTCCAGGGACAGCCCATAGCCGTCCCGTTCCCGGTGGGGCAGCACCGCCGAGACCTCGGCGAAACCCAACTCCTCCAGGTAATCCAGCAACAGGCAGGTGGAGGAGATGCCGTCCAGGTCGTAGTCCCCCCAGATGGCCAGGCGCTTGCCCGAGGCCAGGGCCTCCACCAGCACCTGGGCCGCCGCCGCCATGCCCGGGATCTCCTCGGGCTGGGGCAGGGCCGCCAGTCTGGGGCGCAGGAAGGCCTCCGCCTCCACGGGGTCAGTGAAACCCCTGGTGACCAGCAGAGAGGCCTGCACGCGAGTCACCCCGAGGGCGGCTTCCAGGGTGGCAACTTGAAGGGGATCAGGTGTGGCGGTCGTCCAGTTCATGGGAGCGCCGGCGAGGTCGCCAATCAGGCGCCCTTGGGCTTGAGCAGCTTGTCGAACCACATCATGACGGGGCTGGCGATGAAGATGGAGGAGTAGGTACCGATGGTGATACCCACCAGCAGGGCCAGGGCAAAGTCCTTGATGAGCCCGCCGCCCAGCACGAAGATGGCGACCACCGTGAACAGCGTGGTGGCGGAGGTCAGGATGGTGCGGGACAGGGTCTCATTGACCGCCTGGTTGACCACGCGATCCAGGGGCTTGTCCCGGAACTTGGCGAAGTTCTCGCGGATTCGGTCAAAGACCACAATGGTGTCGTTCACCGAATAACCCACGATGGTCAGGATGGCGGCAATGATGGTCATGCTGAAGGGGATCTGGAACAGGGCAAACACGCCGATGGTGATGAGGGCGTCGTGCATCAAGGCTACCACGGCGCCGGGGCCGTAGCGGAAGTCAAAGCGCAGGGCGATGTAGATGAGCATGCCGATGAGCGAATAGAGCACGGCCAGGAGGCCTTCGTTGAGCATGTCCGCGCCCACCGAAGGGGACACGGAGGTGGCGGACTCCACGGCCAGGAAGCGGGGGCCCAACTCGGCGTCGGCCTTGATGCCGTTCTCCACCGCCAGCTTCACGGCCTCGATGCGGACGGTGAAGTTGCGGTCATTGTTGGCGGAGGTGAACTCGGCCAGCTTCTGGTCGAACTCCTGCTTGGCCAGGATGGCGTCGATGTTGCCATCGGCGTCCCCGGACTCGGCGGCCAGGAGGTTCATCTCCCGGACATTCTCAAGCTGCATGTCGCGGATGCGCTCGGCCTCCACGGAGACCTTCACCAGCTTGTGCCGCGCCATGAGCTCTTCGATGGCCTTGTAGCGATCGATGATGGGCGCCTCGTCGGCAAACGCGATGTAGAACTGATCGCCGCCCTCACTGGGGGGGTTGACCACGATCCCGGGGAAGGACTTCTTGAAGTCGTCCACGATGGCGGTCTTCTGGGCCTCGGGAAGCACGGACACGAGGTCGGTGTACAGCACATAGCGCACGGCGTCTTCGGCCTGGGTGCCGCCGGCCATGAAGTCCTGCACCTGCACCTCGGGGGCCTTCTCGCCCGCCTTGGTGAAGATGGCGCCGGTGATGTCCCGCAGCTTGTCGCGGTTCACAGGATCCGTGCCCTTGAAGGCCAGGATGATCTTGGTGCCGCCCTTGAAGTCGATGCCCAGGTTCAGGCCAATGAAGGCCCAGGCAACCAGGGACAAAAACACCAGGCCAACGGAGATCCCGATGAAGATCTTCCGGTTGCCCATGAACTCAATCTTGGTATCGGGTCTGATGAATTCCATCATGGTAGTGACTCCTTTTCGCGGCTGATCAGATACTGATCGTGTCCTTGATGATCCGACGGTCCAACATCCAGAAGAAGATCAGCTTGGTGATCCCAAAGGCGGTGGCCACCGAGCAGATGATGCCCACCAGCAGGGTGATGCCGAAGCCGTAGATGGGACCAGTGGTGAAGTTCAGCAGGATCAGGGCCGCAAGGGCCGTGGTGAGCTGGCTGTCCATGATGGTCCAGAAGGCTCGGTTGAAGCCCGCCTCGATGCAGGCCCGGGGCGTCTTGCCGAGGCGAATCTCCTCGCGGATTCTCTCGTAGATGATCACATTGGAGTCCACCGCCATGCCCATGGTCAGCACGATACCGGCGATGCCCGGCATGGTGAGGGCCGAGTCCAGGCCCACCAGGACGGTCAGCATGATCACCAGGTTGATGAAGAGGGCCAGGTCAGCCACCAGGCCCGAGGCCTTGTAGTAGATGGCCATGAAGAGGATGACGGCCAGGAAGCCCACGATGAAGGAGACGACGCCGGCGTCAATGGTGTCCTTACCAAGGGAGGGGCCCACCTGGTTGTCGTGGATCTTGTGCACGGGGGCCTTGTAGGCGCCGTGGGTCAGCACGGTGACCATGCTCTGGGCCTCGGACAACAGCTCCTGGGGGCTGCGGGCGCCGCCCAGGGTGATCTGGGCGCGGCCACCGCCAATGCGCTCCTTGATGACGGGCGCCGAGTTGATGTCCTCGTCCAGCATGACGGCCATGTAGTCGTTCACATGCTCGGAGGTGACCTCCTCGAAGAGCTTGGCCCCGAGGGTGTTGAACTCCAGGCTGACATAGGGCTCGCCGCTCTCCTGGTAGAACACCTGGGCGCGGGTGAGGTGATCGCCAGAGACCCTGGCCTCCGCGAAGAGGTATTCGGTGCGGAAGTACTTGCGGGTGACCGCGCCGCCGTCGCCCTTCTCCTCGACCTCAAAGAAGCCGATGGTGTGGTCGGCGGGCAGCTTCTTGGCGCGGATGAGCTCCCGCACGAAGGCCACCATGACGCTCTTCTTGTCGGCGGTCACCTGCTTGCGACCGTCGTAGTCCACCATGGCCAGGGACGCGCCCTTCTCGCCCTGGGAGGCCTTGAACGAGTCAAACACATCCTGGACGCCGGCAAAGAAGTCGTTCTTGTTGTCGACGATGCGGAAGGTCAGGCGGGCGGTCTGGCCGATCTTGTCCCGGACCATGTCCATCTGCCCCTTGGAGACGCCGGGGAGCTGCACATCAATGGCCGAGTCGCCGTTGCGGCGGACATCGGGCTCCACCAGACCGAAGGCATCGACGCGCTTGCGGATGATGGAGAGGGTCTGGGTCACCACCCTGTCTTTAATGGAGGCGGCCTCGTCGTCCTTCATGCGCAGCAGCACGGCATTGCCATCGCCCGCAAGGCGCTCGAAGCGGGGGTCCAGCTCGTCGCGGACCTTCTCGCCGTCCAGGAGGGCCAGCAGCGCCTCGTCGGAGGTCTCAACCTTGACGGTGTCGAAGGACAGAATGTCCAGGGTCACCTTCGCGCGGACAGCGGCCAAGTCCTCCGGCGTGACCTCGTCGTCCTTGCTCTTCTTGGCAAGGCCCCTGGCGAGGTAGTCTTCCGTACGCATCATGAGATCCCGCACGGTCTCCAGGATGGCCTTCTTGTAGTCCACGCCGTAGCGCAGCTCCAAGCCACCCTTGAGGTCCAGACCGTAGTTCATCTCCTTGGTGAAGGGATACCACGACGGCAGCCGAGAACCCCCCACCAGGCTGGGCATGATGTACAGAATGCAGAACGCGACGATGAGTCCCACCAGGATCAGTCGCCAAGCCCTCTTCTTTTCCATTGTCTCTCCTCGATTCAAATGCCTCGGAACGGTTCACCTGTCAGGGACCCTGCCCCGGCGCGCACCGTCACCGTTACTTCTTCTCGGTCTCGTTACCCTTGCCCGTGGGATCCATCTGGAGGCCCGTGATGTGGGCCTTCTGGATCCGCACCTTGGTACCCTCAAAGGTGTCCAGGATGGCGTGGCCCTCGCCCATGCCCACGATGGTCCCAAGGAGCCCACCGCTGGTCACCACGCGGTCGCCCTTCTTGAGGGAATCCATCAGCTTCTGATGGGCCTCGCGCTGCTTCTTCTGGGGGCGAATGAGCATGAAATACATCAGCCCGAACAACAGCACCAGCCAGATGACCATGCTCAGCGTCCCACCCTGGGAGGCCCCGCATCCGGCGGCGCTGAAGGGGTCACTGGACGCTGCAGCGGGGGCAGCGGCGGCATCTGCCGCGCCGGCCCCAAGGTTCTCCTGAGCGAACACGAAAAATCTCAACAAGGAATCCATCTAGGCCTCCTGCCCGAAACTGAAGCCGAGTCTTTGTACCAGAAGCCCCTGGGTCGGTCAATTACCAATTGCGGCCTGAAAAAAACCGCTAGCGCCCGCCAAGACCCGGCGCTAGACTCCCGCCCGATGACTGGGGAGGAGGCCCTGCAAATGCTCAGACCGCTGCTATTGAACATGTCCAAGAGTGAAGCCTGGAAGGGGCGCATCTCCTCCTGGCGGATAGCCCGTCCCATGGTGCGCCGCTTCATTGCCGGCAACGACCTGGACGCCGCCGTAGGGGTGGCCCATTCCCTCTGCGCGGAGGGCCTGGCTCTTACCATGGATCATCTGGGCGAGGCCGTGAACGACCCCGGGGAGGCCGACAACGCCGCCCGGGAGTACGCCGTCCTGCTGCAGCGCATCGCCAGCGAGGGCCTGCGCTCTTCCATCTCGGTGAAGCCCACTCAGCTTGGCCTGGAGGTCGAGTTGACCCGCTGCCGGGACCGCATCACCGGGCTGGTGCAGACTGCGGCGGGCCTGGGCGGCGGCGTGGAAATCGACATGGAAGACCACACCTGCACGGACCGGACCCTGGACATCTACGCAAAGGCCCTGGCCATCTCCAAGAACACCCGGGTCTGCCTCCAGGCCTACCTGATGCGCACGGCCGACGACCTCGAGCGCCTGATCAACGCCGGCGGCCGCATCCGGCTGGTCAAGGGCGCCTACCGCGAGCCCGCCACCGTGGCCTTCCAAAAGAAATGCCGGGTGGACGACGAGATGCTGCGCATTATCCAGCGCGCCCTCTCCAAGGAGGCCCTGGGCAAGGGCTTCCATCTGGCCCTGGCCACCCACGACGAGCGCCTCATCGCCGCCACCCGGGCCAAGGTCGAGGCCGACGGCATCCCCAAGAATGCCCTGGAGTTCCAGTTCCTGTACGGCGTGAAGGGCACCCTGGCCCGGCAGCTTGTGGCCGAGGGCTACCCCGTGCGCCTCTACCTGCCCTATGGCTCCCAGTGGTACCCCTACTTCATGCGGCGCCTGGCCGAGCGCCCCGCCAATCTGCTGTTCATGGCCCGCAATCTTTTCAATAACTGATCCCCAACAAGGAGACCCTATGGGCGCATTCAGTGGTTCCGTCAACGCCCGTGCCTACCGCATCATCGGTGTACCCGACAACTGGGACACCGCCATCGCCGAGCTGAACCGCAGCCGCTTCAAGGAGCTGGACCCCGCCTCGGGCCGGGACAAGACCTTTGGCTGGGTGCTGGCCGAAAACCCCTTCTCCACGGACTTCACCAAGGAGAGCATCTTCTACGGCAACTGCCTGGTGCTGTCCCTGCGCATGGACACCGTGTCCGTGGCGCCGGCCCAGGTGAAGTTCCACCTGGAGAAGCTGGTCCGGGAGAAGCTCAAGGCCGAGGGCCGCGAGCACCTGGCCAAGAAGGAGCGCCAGGAACTGGCCGAGGAGCTGCGCTTCGAGATGCTGCGCCGCGCCCTGCCCCAGATCCGCGTGGCCGAGTTCGTCTGGGATACGGAGAGCAACCGCCTCTGGTACTTCAGCCGCTCCCCGGGCATGGTCGATCCCTTTGAAGAGCTCTTCAAGGAATGCTTCGGCGTCCAGCTTGTGGCCGAAAGCCCCTACACTGTGGCCAATGCCCTCCTGGGGCAGGAGAAGGCCGACACCATGCTCGAGTGGGAACGGGGCATGCTGGTGGACCCGGAGGAATAACATGGATCTCAGCGCAAAGATTGAACACAGCCGACACTATGGCAACGAGTTCCTCACCTGGCTGCTGTTCCGCAGCACCGTGGGCAGTGGCGCCGTGCGCACCTGGGAGGGCGGCGAAATAGAGGTCTGGTTCGAGGACAAGGCCCGCGCCGTGGACCCCCTGAAGGCCAAGGAACAGGACACCTTCAAGGGCGAAAAGCCCGCCCACTCCCGGGAGGCCCTGGAGGCCATCCGCCGGGGCAAGATGCTGGAAGAGGCGGGCCTCTCCATCACCGAGGGCGAGAAGGAATGGCACTTCTCCTTGAACGGCCCCCGCTGGTCCTTGAACACCGTCAAGATCCCTGCCCTGCTCAAGGAAGACGGCGACGACCGGGTGCTCGAACGCTTCTACCTCCTGGAGCAGCTCCACATCAAACTGGAGAGCCTCTACCGCACCTTCCTGGAGCTGCGCCTGGACCCGGGCTCCTGGAAGAAGGAGAAGCATAACCTGGGCAAATGGATCCGCGGCGTGGGCGCCTCAGCCGAGTTGTAAATTCCTACGCCCTGTGGGACATTTCCCCGGTACTTCTCAGCCTCCGGGGGTGTCCAAGATGTCCAGGCCCTTGACCGTGCTCTCCCTCCTCCTTGCCTCCCTCCTGCTGGCCTGCTCCTCCCAGGGCCCCGGCCCTCTGACTGACGCTGGCCCGGACCAGGCCTCCACTGACCTTGGCGACCTGGCCCCCGAGCTCCCCCCCTTGGACGACTCCCTTGACCAGGACGGCCTGCCCCCCGCTGACACCCTGGGGGACTCCCACCCCGACGGCCTGGCCCCGGACGCCTTCTCTTCGGACTTCCTCCAGGCCTGCCTCCTCAACGGCGACTGCCAGTCGAAGCGCTGCGTGGATCACCTGGGCGGCCGGGTCTGCACCAGCCCCTGCTCGGGTTACTGCCCCGAGAACTTCGTCTGCGCCCAGGAGACCCTGGAGGGCCCCTTCCTCTGCCTCCCCCTCTTTGGCCTCATCTGCCGCCCCTGCACCACCGACGGGGACTGCGGCGACGGGTCGGCCCAGGCCCCCCGCTGCGTACTCCAGGGTTCGGGCTCCTTCTGCGGCGCCGCCTGCAGCCCCGACAACCCCTGCCCGGAGGGCTACGCCTGCACCCTGGCACCCCTCCTGGTGGGCGGCCAGGGTCGCCAGTGCGTCCCAAAGAAGGCCTCCTGCGAGTGCAGCGACTTCGCCATCGCCCTGGGCCTGGCCACCACCTGTTTCTTCAGCAACGACCTCGGGGTCTGCCCCGGCCTGCGCGTCTGTATGGAAGGGGGCCTGGGGGAATGCAACGCCTCGCCCGCCACGAAGGAGGTCTGCGACTCCCTGGACAACGACTGTGACGGCCTCACCGACGAGCAGACCTGCGACGACCAGAACCCCTGCACCACCGACGCCTGCGAGGCCACCTTGGGGGGGCCGGCCTGCACCAACCTGCCCCGGGACGCCCTGCCCTGCGACGACGCCAACCCCTGCACCCGGGACGATGTCTGCCAGGGGGACGCCTGCACCGGCACCCCCATCCCCTGCGACGACTTGAACCCCTGCACGGACGACGCCTGCGCCCCCAACGGCGAGTGCCTCCACAGCCCCAACAGCGATCCCTGCGACGACGCCAACCCCTGCACGGTGGGAGATCAATGCGACCTCCGCGTCTGCCGAGGCATCCCCGTGGAGTGCCAGTGCAACACCAACGCCGACTGCGCCACCCTGGAGGACCAGAACCGCTGCAACGGCACCCTCCAGTGCAGCAAGAACGGCCCCGTTTCACTATGTACCGTGGACAGCAGCACCGTCGTCACCTGCCCCCCCGTGGCCGGCAAGGACGCCCAGTGCAAGACCAATGCCTGCGACCCCGCCTCGGGCAAGTGCGGCTTCCTGGCCATCAACGAGAACCAGACCTGCGACGACGCCGATCCCTGCACCACCCTGTCCCGCTGCCAGGGGGGCACCTGTGTGGGCATCCAGCAGCTTTCCTGTGACGACTTGAACCCCTGCACCGCCGACTCCTGCTCCCCCTTGGGCACCTGCCTCCACCAGCCCCAGGACGCCCAGTGCAGTGACGGCAACCTCTGCACCGAGGGCGACTACTGCAAGGCCGGCGCCTGCGCCTATGTCGCCCTCAAGCTGTGCCAGGACGCCAACCCCTGCACCCTGGACACCTGCGATCCCAAGGCCGGCTGTCTCTTCCCCAACCGGGACGCTGGGCCCTGTCAGGACGACGACCCCTGCACCACCCCGGACTCCTGCCTGGGGGGCAAATGCCAGCCCGGGGCCCCCGCGAACTGCGACGATGAGTTGCCCTGCACCCTGGACTACTGCACCAAGGGCAAGGGCTGCAACCACGCCCCCAGGGACAGCCTCTGCGACGACCAAAGCCCCTGCACCGCCGACTCCTGCGATCCCCTCCTGGGCTGTGTCCACGACGCCAGCCCCGGCCCCTGCACTCCCTCCAACAAGTGCCTCCTGGGTCAGTGCCAGGACGGCGCCTGCGCCCCCGCCGGCGCCCGCTCCTGCGAGGACCAAAACCCCTGCACCACGGACACCTGCGACCCACCCCAAGGTTGCCTCCACCTGCCCACCGCCGGCACCTGCGCCGGCCCCAACCTCTGCGAGGCCGGGGTCTGCGCCGCGGGCCTGTGCGTCGTCAGCGGCCCCCGCAACTGCAGCGACTCCAACCCCTGCACCACGGACTCCTGCGAGCCGGGCCTGGGCTGCCTCCACACCAACAACACCCTGCCCTGCGACGACTTGAACAAGTGCAGCACCGGCGACACCTGCAAGAATGGCTGGTGCCAGGCCACCGGGGTCCTGGCCTGCGACGACCTGAGCATCTGCACCGCTGACAGTTGTGTGCCCGCCACGGGCTGCAAGAATGTGCTGGCCCCCAAGAACCCCTGCCAGGATCAGAACCCCTGCACGGACGACATGTGCGACTCCGTCAGCGGCTGCATCTTCGTGAACAACCTGGCCGCCTGCGAGGACGGGGATCCCTGCACCAAGAAGGATCAGTGCCTGGGCGGGGACTGCTACGCCGGCACCCCGCTGGTCTGCGACGACCACAACGCCTGCACCACCGACGACTGCAACCCCGCCACCGGGGACTGCCGCTACCTGCCCGTGGAGGATGGCACCGCCTGCGACCCCGGCACCACTGCCTGCAGCCGGGGAACCTGCCAGGAGGGGACCTGCACCGCCTCCCCCATCGCCGACTGGACCACCTTCCAGGGCCACTGCTACCGCTTCTTCGGCAGCACCGTCACCTGGGATGCCGCCCGCGCCTCCTGCCAGACCTTCAACGCCGATCTGGTGTCCCTGGGCAGCGCCGAGGAGAACGCCTTCGCCGTGACCCTGGCGGCTGGGAATGTGTTCTATGCGGGCTTCAACGATCTCAACTCCGAGGGC
Organism: uncultured Myxococcales bacterium; assembly: GCA_964565265.1. Taxonomy (GTDB): domain Bacteria; phylum Myxococcota_A; class UBA9042; order CAIXZC01; family CAIXZC01; genus CAIXZC01. The sequence continues at coordinate 5,343 of CAZMEC010000025.1, read as the reverse complement.
ACCTGGGTCTGGTCCGATGGCAGCCCCAACTCCTACACCAACTGGGGCGCCAGCGAGCCCAACAACTCGGGCAACGAGGACTGCCTGCATGTCTATGTGGACGGCCGCTGGAACGACATCACCTGCGGCACCGCCCAGACCTACCTGTGCGAAATGAAATGATCAGCCCTGATTGAAAAAGGCCCGGGCCTTGACCAGATCCCGCCCCATGGCCGCCACCAGGGCCTCCACCGAGGGGAAGGGCTGGATGGGCCGAAGCCGCAGCAGCAGGTCCACGGCCAGTTCCTGCCCGTAAAGATCCCCCGAGAAGTCCAGCAAGAAGACCTCAAAGGACGGATCCCCCGCCCCGAAGGTGGGCCGGTTCCCGATGGCCGCAAGTCCGGGCCTCAGCGCCCCGGAAGGCAGCTGCACCTTGACCAGATAGACCCCGGGGGCAGGAATGAGTTGCTCCTCCAGCACCAGGTTGGCGGTGGGAAACCCCAAGTCGCGCCCCAGGCCCCGCCCTCGCCCCACCTTGCCATGGACCCGAAACCAACGCCCCAGCAGCCGGGCCGCCCCGGGCAGATCTCCCGCCGCCAGCCGTTCCCGGATGGCCGTGGAGGAGACCCGCTGACCCTCCAGCACAAAGGAGTTGACCACCTCCAGGCCAAAGCCCAGGGCGCCACTGAGTTCTCGAAGCTGGGGGATCCCAGCGCTCCGGTCCCGGCCCAACCGCGCATCCTCTCCCAGCACCAGCACGGAGGGTCTGGTGGGCGCCAGCACCGTCTCCAGAAACCCCGCCGCCGACAGGGCCGCAAGTTGGCGTCCGAAGGGCAGCACCCAGACCAGGTCCAAAGGGGACTCCGCCAGCAACGCCAGCCGCCGGGCCGGAGGCACCAGGGCCCGAAGCGCAGCGCCAGGCGCAAACAGCGTCTGGGGATGGGGATCGAAGGTCAGGGCCACCCGCTGTCTGCCGGGGCCCGGGCCCGCAAGCTCGCCCACTCGCCCAAGCAGCGCCCGATGCCCCAGGTGAAGCCCATCGAAGTTTCCCAGACACAGCACCGCCCCGGGCTCAAGCCCAAGAGGCGCGTCCAGTCCCTGATGGATGAGGGCGGGGGGCATGGGGGGAATCACTCGGCTCGCTGGCAGGGGTCACCGTGGAGATCGGCGCAGAGGCCCCAGACCCCGAACCCGTAGCCCTCCGCCTCGTCCTCGGCGGTCTTGAGCAGGTTCAGGCACAGGGGCTCGGCGTACTTGTCGAAGGCGCAGGCGTGCCCCGAGGCCACCATGTACATGTTGATATTGAAGCCGCCGTCGTAGATGTAGACCAGGCGCCGGCCGTAGGGATCGTTCTGGGGGCCGCCCTCGGGATCTCGAACGCAGACCTTTTTTCCCTCAATGAGCTTCCGCAGGAACTCCCCGGACTCGGGACCCAGGCAGGTCTCGGGGTCCGCCTCGGGGTGCGCCACCCCATCCCCCTTGGGCTGCTCCGGCGCCTGGATGCCAAGCATTCGCAGCTTGGTGTCATCAGCCAGGGTCACGGTGTCGCCGTCATAGACGCTGGCGATGGTCACCCAGTCGCCCCCGGCGCAGTCCTCGTCGTCCAGGTAGCAGAGGGGCTCCCGGGTGGGATCTTGCCTCAAGGGGTCGTAGGAGAGGGGTTCGCAATCCGGGCTGCTCTCTTCGCCACAGGTGGCCAGCAGGCCCGAACCAAGCAACAGCAAGAGGATGGTCAGCTTTTTCATCAGTTCCCCCCGCAACTCTCGTTCATGTAGCCCGGAGTGCCCTTGTCGCCCCCGGTCCCAAAGGTGGTCACGGAGACCTCCCACACCTGGGTCACCCCGGGGCAGAAGGCCAGGTCGCTGATGCACAGATGGTTGGAGGCACCGGCGGGCACCTCACCGCCCACGCTGGAGATCTCCCCGTAGCCCACCTCATGCAGGACATTCTTCTGGGCGTCCAGGATTCGAATCCACTTGTCTCCACTGTTGGCCAGGGTCCCCGTGAAGGTGGCGTCCGGCGGATCCCCCGCGGGCGTCGCCGCATTGGACCGGGCGAAGACCGCATAGGTGCCGGGCAGCATCCGCACATCCGTCTTGATTTGTGCCGGGGTCTTGGCATCCAGTTGGTAGTACATCCCCTTCAAGGTCACCTCGCTGTCCCCGCAGTAGTACAGCTCGAACCACTCGCCCTGGGCATCCGTCACGGCCTTGGGGTCAGCCAGGAACTCGCTGATGAAGATCTCGCCAATCACCGGGTTGGGGGGCAACTCGCCGCCCGTGTCCTGGCCCCCGCCCGCATCCACCGTGCTGCCACCGTCGATATCTGGCACCCCGCAGTCCTGGCCCACGGACCCAGGCGTTCCAAAGTCCCCGGAGGCCAGCTCCGCCGCCGCCGTGGACACATACCACCAGGCGCCCTCGTCGTTGTACTCCGTGGACAGCCCGTCCCGGCACAGCTGCAAGGAGGCCCCCTTCTTGACCTTGGGGAAGCCCGCCCCGCCCACCAGATAGGGGACATCGTCAAGGATGGTACCGTTGGCCGCCAGGATCTGCAGGTGGTTGTGCCGGGCCGCCGCGATGGGATCATCGGGGACGGAGCCGCTGGTGGAGTTCAGCAAGGTCACCTTGTCAAAGGTACACAGCACCTTGGGCAGGCCCCCATTGGTCAGGGGATCGGCGCTGCGGGCCACCAGGAAGATGCGCCCCGGGGGGACGGCCTCGGTGCAGATCAGCCTGCCGGTCTTGGTGCCGCTGGCCACCTGCAGCCCGCTGGGATTGATGGTGTAGGGCAGGGCGTTGAGCAGCTCGATCCACTCGCCCTGGGCATCGTCCACCGCCGTACCGCCAGCCAACAGGGCGTTGGGGTCCGCCATGATCTCGGTGATGATGAAACCCCCGACGGGGGGCACACCCAGCACGGGGCAGGATTCCCCGCCGCCGCCCGAGCAGCCCACCAGCAACCCTAAAAGTGCACCCGCCAGGATGTTTTTCATGGTGCCCCCATTTTTCCTTCGATTATCAGAACCCCAGCCCGGCCCTGGCCAGAAAGGTCACCGAGGCCTCGGACAACTCGGCGTGGTATTCCACTGGCTCCACCACGCACAGCCTGTCAAAGGGCGCCTTGAGCCCGGCCTTCTTGGCGGCCACTGACCGCAGCAGGATCTCCACCGCACTTCGCGCCGTCATCCCCGCGTCCCGCCAGGGAGGCAGGATGAGGGTCAGATCCCGCGCCTTGAGGCTGCCAAAGATGCCCGTGAGGGTCTCGATGCTGGTCCGGTAGCGGTCCGAGTTCCAACCCTCTCTTGGACCCAGGCCATACAGCAGCACCCAGGAAAAATCCAAGGCCGGTCGCCCGGGCATCAGGAGGTGCTGACCGTCTTCTGGCCTGAAGCTGCCCTCCACCTGGCGGCTGGAATAGGCATCCGCCACCAGCCGAGAGATCCGCGCGTGCAGGCGCCAGTCTATCTGACCGGCAGCGCCGCTGGGCGGAAAGGGCTCGTCCATGAGGGGGATCCCCAGGACCTCCCCCGAGGCCGCACCCAGATCCGCCAGTGCCGGTGTCAGCAGTTCAAATCGCATCGTGCTCCTGTGGGGCCGGCTCCTCAGCCACCTCTTCCTCGGCCATCTGATCGGGGCGGGACTCCATGGCGATCCTGTCCAGCACTCCGTTGACGAAGGCCGGCGAGTCCTCAGACCCGTACTTCTTGGCGATCTCGATGGCCTCGTTGATGATCACCTTGTGGGGGACCTCCAACTCCGAGGTCAGCTCATAGGAGCCTATCCGCAGGATGTTCTTGTCCACCACCGCCATCCGCTCCAGCCGCCAGTTGGTGCTGTGCCGGCGGATCAGCTCGTTGAGCTCGTCCACTCGGCGCCACACGCCCACCACCAGCCTGGACAGGTAGGGGTCGTCCTCCACCAGTTCTTCCCGGTTCCTCACAAATTCGGCCACAGCCACTTCCGGATTTCGGGGATTGAACTCCAACCCGAACAGCACCTGAAGAGCCTCTTCCCTGGCCTTGCGTCTAACACCCATGGCGTTTTGCTCCAGAATCTACAGCTCAGAATACAGCCGTGCCATTTCAATTGCGGCGAGGGCCGCGTCCGCACCCTTGTTGCCGGCCTTGGTCCCGGCCCGCTCGATGGCCTGCTCAATGGTGTCCGTGGTCAGGACCCCAAAGGCCACCGGGATGCCGGCGCCCATGGCCACCTGCGCCAGGCCCTTGGAGACCTCCGAGGCCACATACTCAAAGTGCGGAGTGCCGCCGCGAATCACGGCGCCAAGACACACCACCGCGTCATATTTCTTGCTGGCCACCAACCGGGCCGCCACCGCGGGCATCTCGAAGGCCCCGGGGACCCGCACCACAGTCAGATCCTTGTCCTCCGCGCCGTGGCGCAGCAGACAATCCTGGGCCCCCTCAACCAGCCGATCGGTGATCAGGTGATTGAATCTGGAAACCAGCAGGGCAAAGCGCAGCCCGGTCGCGTTCAGCTTCCCTTCAATGGTCTTCATCCGCACCCTCCATGCTTCTTTGGAATCTAGCGGCGCCCGCCATACTCGCCGGCCAGGAGCCCAAGCAACCTGTCCTCTCCCTGGCGCGCCCCACCCACAAACTTTCTCACATATTTTCCCACCAGGTCCGTCTCCAGGTTCACGGGCCGGCCGCTATTCTGGCAGCCCAGCGTCGAGGAGGCAAGGGTGTGGGGAATGACCATCACAGAAAAACCGCCCTCGCCCACGGAGTTCACCGTCAGGCTCACTCCGTCCACGGCGATGGACCCCTTCTCGACGATCAGCTCCAGCAGCGCCTGCGGCGCGGAAACCTCAAGCCTTGAAAACTCGCCCTGATCCGCCCGCGACAGCACCCTGCCCAGCCCATCCACATGCCCCGTCACCAGGTGCCCTCCGAGCCGCCCGCTCAAGGTCAGGGCCCGCTCAAGGTTCACCTGGTCCCTGGGCCCGAGGAGCCCGAGATTGGTCCTGGCCAGCGTCTCCGACGACACCTCCAGGGAAACTTCTTGTGTATTGGTTTTTACTACCGTGAGACAGGCGCCGTTCACTGCCAGAGAGTCGCCCAGGGCCAACTCACCGACGAAGGCAGGGGCTTCCAGCACCAGCAACCCAGAGTTGCCCGACCTGGCAAGCCGCCCGACCCTACCTAGACATTCAACAAGCCCGGTGAACATTTCAGACCCTCGCTGGGGTGCCATGCCACAGTTCTACGGAAAAAAAAAGAGCCCAGGGTTTCCTGGGCTCTTTATCGTTCAAATGCCGGCGGCGTCCTACTCTCCCACGACCACTGATCGAAGTACCATCGGCGCTGAAGGGCTTAACTTCCGAGTTCGGGATGAGATCGGG
>CAZMEC010000024.1:9438-21442 GCA_964565265.1 uncultured Myxococcales bacterium | reverse complement strand
CTGAGCGGCACTCAATGACTTGTGATCAATAGCAAGCCCCGTGGGGGAAGGTGGCCCGAAGGGCCGGATGAGGGCACGGGTTGCAGCGCCAGCCAATTGCTGCCGCCCTCTCCCTAACCCTCCCCCTGCGGGTTTGCTATTAGTCGCATCTCGCAAGGTACTACCCTGGGGCCGTTCATGGGGGAACAGGTAGGTGTTGGGTGTCGGGGTGTTGGAGTGAGAAGTGTTGGGGTGGAAGGACTGGGGGCCGTAGACACTGTCCGGCCGGCCGGACCCCAAACACCCCAAACACCCCAAACACCCTGAACACCCAGACACTTCCAAGGGCTCAATCCAAGATGTGATCAATAGCAAGCCCGCAGGGGGAGGGAACCGGCCCCCCCGGCCCCCTACTTTGTCAGGCGTTCCTTCCAGTGGCGCTGGGCCTTCCTTGGGGGCAGGACATAGGGCAGGGGCTCGTCTTGGAGTCTGGCCAGGTACCACTGGGCCATGAAGGAGGCCGGGTTGCCTGCTGCCATGGCCTTGAGCAGGCTGGCGTTTCTGGTGGACTCCTTCTCTGCAGTGGGTCGGTAGCCTTGGCGTTCCAGGGCCTGCTCCACCCAGCGCTTGTAGCTGCGGTCCTTGTTTTCCTTCCACCATTCCCGCCAGCAGCGGCCCTCATCTTTGGTCTTCCGGCCCGGGCAGGGGGCGGTGGCCCTTCCGGTGAACTGTTGCATGGCCCACTTGCCCAACTCGGCCAGCTTCCGGTCCCTGGCTTCAGCCAGGCTCAGGAAGACCGGAAAGTCCTTGGGCTCGGCGGAGAGTACCAGACATTCTGCCGCCTTCTTCTTGGTCGCCAGGGGTGCCTTGGCCTCGTCCAGGATGGCCCTGCAAGCCTCGAACAGGGCGTCCTGTCGGTTCCACTTCAGGGCGTCCAGGAGTTCGCCGCGCACCTCGTTGCTGCGGGTCTCGGCCAGGGCCTCCAGCACCAGAGGCAACCAATCCTCGGTCCGCTTGAGAGACTCCAGGGCTGAGCGCCTCTCCTGGGAGTTGCCGGCCCTGAGATTGGACAGGTTCTCGCTCTTGAGTCGTTGGAGGGCCAGAGAATGGTCCGGGGCATTGACCCGGGTGGGCCCGAAGTCCAGACAGCCCCCCGCCAGGTCCTCCGCGGAACAATAGATGCGGACATGGAAGTGATCGTCGTGACTGCGGGAATCCGTGGGGCGGTGCAGCACCTCCCGGGCAAGCAGCAGGAGGCTCTTGTCCTCGTTTCGGGTCTCGGCCTCCTGGAGCAACAACTCGCGGAGCCCTGGCGCCACGAAGATCCACTGCACCACCGGATCCTTGGATTGCAGCAGCCCCTTGACCACGGTCCAGTTCCGCACGGGGTCGAAGCGGTGGCCACCCTCGCAGCTCCCGTCATCGTCGCAACGCAGCATGGAAGGGGCGAGGGCCAGGGGCCGGTCCTTTCCATCAAGGTAGAAGAAGAACAGGTCCACATCCCGCCCGGCCTGGTGGCTTTTGGACTGCTGAATGCGCCCCCCGTTTTTCAGGGAGGCGTTGCCCACCTTGAGAAACGAAGGCGGATGGGCCAGAGCCGTCTGCAAGGCAACCCGCAGGACGAGGTTCACCAGGGGCTCGGTGCCATGGGCCGTGCCCCGACGCACGGTCTCGTCGGAGAGGTGCAGTCCCGGGGCCCGGGCGGGCAAGGCGGAGGGGTTGGCCAGGGACCCGGCTGCGGCGGTGCCAGAGGACACAGATTGGGACCCCGGGGCCCAGGCCCGCAGCAGCGTGGAGAGGCTGAAGTTGGTGGCGGCTTTCTTGGCCCTGTCGCGGGCCAGGGCCGGGTTTGGGCACAGCAACAGGAGGGCCAGGAGAACCCCCAGGCCAGCCCCGAGGCGCCTAGAGCACTGCAAGCAGTTCATCGCGCATGACCCGGGCGTTGGGATAGCGGTCCTCTGGGTTCTTCTGCATGGCCCGCCGCAGGACCAGGACAATGCCCTCGGGCAGGCCGGGCACGAAGGTCCGGGGGTCGGGGAGGGGTTCGGAGCGAATCACGCGGACCAACTCCTCCACCGTGGGCGCCCGATAGGGTGCCTGACCAGTAAGCATCTTGTAGACCGTCGCGCCCAAAGAGTAGATGTCCGCCCGGTGGTCCGCCCGCCCCGCGTTGGAGGTCTGCTCCGGGGGCATGTAGGACAGGGTCCCCAGGCCCGCCTTGCCCTCCTCGCTGATGGCCTCCTCCATGACCTTGGCGATGCCCAGGTCAAGCAGTTTGGCCACGCCGTCCTTGGAGAACAGGATGTTGGAAGGCTTCACATCGCGGTGCACTACCCCGGCCTCGTGGGCCACATCCAGGGCCGTCGCGACCTGGACCGCGATGGAAACGGTGAGGTCCAGGGGCAGCTTGCCCAGGCGCTTGATCCAGCGCCCCACATCCTCGCCGTCCACATACTCCATGGCGATATAGCCCAGCCCACCGTAGAAGCCGGCGTTGAAGATGATGACGATATTGCGGTGGTTCAGCTTGGCCCCCGCCCGGGCCTCCCGCATGAACCGTTCAATGGTCTTCTGATTACCGCCGAAGTCCTTCTTCAGGACCTTGAGGGCCACCAGCCGCCCCAGGGCGAGCTGCTCGGCCAGGTAGACGATGCTCATGCCGCCGTAGCCAAGCTGGCTGAGGATTCGGTATCCGTCCAGGGTCTGCCCCACCAGATCGGAGGGCTCCCAGCCCAGGAAACAGTGTGGCCGGCTTTGGATTGAGGCCTCAAAGGAGTGGTTGCTTGGCACCCCCTGGGTCAACTGCAGGGGGGTATGGCCCAGGACCACCAGATCGCCAAATCGAAGGATGCAGCGCTCCACGCGGGTGCCATTCACGCGGGTCTCGCCCACCCCGGTATCCATCAAAAGAATCTCCCCGTGGCGTTCCAGGATCTCGCAGTGTTTTCCAGCCACCGCGTCCCCCTCAAGGCGCAGGTCGCAGTCCGAATCGTGGCCCAGAATGACCCGACTGCCCCGTTGGACTGGCAGGACCACATCGTCCCCCATGAAGCGCTTGGCCACCAGATAGGCCAGGGGCACCGTCGCCCCCGGGTCCTGGGGCATGTCGGCGGGGACGGCCACGGAGCTCTTCTCCAGGTCCGCTGGCAGGCGCACCCTTCGCGAACAGTGGGGACAGACCAGCACCGCCCCGGGGGCGTCGTTCTCAAGGATGTTGAACTCTGACCGGCAGGATCCGCACACGATGACGCGCTTGCGCTGGCGCTGAATGACCGACCGCACTTCGTCAGCGGTGGCATAGCCCTTGGCCACAAGGATGTCCCCCAGCAGCTTCTCCAGGCCCTGGTCCACCAGGCGCCGTTGCACCTGAAGCGCCTCTGCCAATTGATCGGAGCTGAGGTGCCCCATCTTTACCAGAAGCTCTCCAAGGGGCAATGTCGACGGGGCTACGGCCATGGTTCCTCCAAACTGCGGCGATAATAGGAGGGCCGGGAGGCGTTTTCAACTAACTTCCACCGGGAGCCGATCCAAGCTCTGTGGCGATTTTTTTGAATTATGGCCGGTCCTACACCATAATGCCCCCGGGTTTTGACATGTCGCGTCAGGAGACGACCATGAGAACCGAGTGCCCCTACTGCAACAAGACCATCCCGCCCAACGCAATGTACTGCCCCCATTGCCACAGTCGGTTGGTGGAATTCGAAAAGAAGTCAGAGGTGCCGCGCCTGACCTTCCTGGGGCTGGCCTTTCTGGTGGCGCTCTCCGCCCTGGTCTGGTTCCTCCAGTTCTCCGGAGAGCCGGTGAACCACGAAGAACAGGCCTCCGTGCGCCGGGAGTTGGACCCAGCCATGAAGCGCCAACTGGAGCAGGATCAAAAGCTTCGGGCCCAGCGCGAGGTCAACCTGGTGAAGATTCGGGAGGCCAAGGAGAAGGCCCTCAAGCAGAAAGCCGAGCAGGAGGCCTGGGCCAAGGACGCCCTGGGCACCAAGCAGGCCTTCTTCAACAAGGCCCACGCGGAGTTCGGAGAAAAGGCCTCCCTTCTTCAGGACCGCCTCGTGAAAAAGGGCGAGGACATCATCCAGAACAGCGGCTCCACCGATACCCAGGTGGACATTGACGCCCTTTTGGAAGAGATGGATGACCTGCACTCCCGCATGGACTCCGTCAAGGACCTGTCCGACGACGGCAAGACCGACGAGGCCCGGGTGCTCCTGGAGAAGGTTCTGGCCCAGTACGCGCCCTTCAAGCTCAAGGCTGAGCGCTTCCTCCTGGAACACTGATCCCCCTCCCCCCAGGCCCCCTCCCCAAAAAACACTTCCATCCGACGGCATTCCGCCTTTAGATAACGCCCCGGGCGGGATCGGCCCCCTGGTGGAGGACCTTAATGGATGAACTCAGATATCTTCGCATCCTCGGTGCGGCCCAGCACAACCTGAAGAGCGTCAACCTGGATGTCCCCAAGAACAGCCTGGTGGTCTTCACCGGGGTCAGCGGGTCGGGAAAAAGCTCCATGGCCTTCGACACCATCTTCGCCGAGGGGCAGCGCCGCTACATTGAATCCCTGTCGGCCTATGCTCGCCAGTTCCTGGGGCAGATTGAGCGCCCCCGCTTTGAGAGAATCAGCGGCCTGGCCCCCACCGTGGCCATAGAGCAGAAGAGCGCCTCCTCCAACCCCCGCTCCACCGTGGGCACCGTCACCGAGGTGGTGGACTACCTGCGGGTGTTGTTTGCCCGCCTCGGCGAGCAGCGCTGCCATCAATGCGGCGCCGGCGTGGAGAGCCGCAGCGCCCAGGAGATTGTCACCCGCATCTCGGGCCTGCCGGAGGGCTCCCGGGTGGTCCTCAGCGTCCCTCTGGTGACGCGGCGCAAGGGACGCCACGAGGAGCTGTTCAAGGATCTCCTGGCCCAGGGCTTCATGCGCTTCGTGATCGACGGCGAACTCTACCGCCTGGATGAGGTCCCCAACCTGGACAAGGCCCGGCCCCATGACATCTCCGTGGTGGTGGATCGGGTGCAGGTGAAGGCCTCGGGCACGCCCCGGCTTGCCGACTCCGTGGAGACCTGCCTCAAGGTGGGCAAGGGCATGATGACCGTGCAAGTAGAGGAGCAGGCTCCCATCTTCTTCTCGGAGAAGCTCTATTGCCCGGTCTGCGACCTCAGCCTCCCCGAACCCAGCCCCCAGCTCTTCTCCTTCAACAATCCCCACGGCGCCTGCCCCACCTGCAAGGGCCTGGGCGAGACCCTGACCCCCGATCCGGCCCGCATCGTCCCCAAGCCCGAGATCTCCGTCAACGGCGGCGCCATCGCCCTTTGGGCCAGCTTCCGCATGTCCCCGGACAGTTGGACCCGGGAGATTGTCAGCCAGCTTGCGCGCTACCACGGCATGGACCTGGACCAGCCCTTTGGCGAGATGCCCAAGGCCCACCAGGACATCATTCTCTGGGGCAGCACCGAGGGCGTCCCTGCCAAGATGCTGCGGCGCAACGGCCCCCCCGTTGAGGCCATCAGCTTCGAGGGCGTGGCCAACACCATCGAACGGCGCCTCCACGAGACCCAGTCCGAGGCCATGCGTCGCTTCTACGCCGGGTTCATGGCCTCCCGCCCCTGTCGCGACTGCGAGGGCACCCGCCTTCGCCCGGAGGCCCGCAGCGTCTTCCTGGGTGGGCACTCGATCACCGATATGTGCCGCATGACCGTGGATCGGTTGGTGCCCATCATGGACTCCCTGCCGGTGGAGGGGCACCGCCGGGAAATCGCCCGGGTCCCCCTGCGTGAGGTGGCTGGCCGCCTGGGCTTCCTGCTCAAGGTGGGCCTGGGCTACATGACCCTGGAGCGCAGCGCCGAGAGCCTCTCCGGCGGCGAGGCCCAGCGCATCCGCCTGGCGGGCCAGCTTGGCACCGAACTCTCCGGCGTCATCTATGTGCTGGACGAGCCCTCCATCGGCCTCCACGCCAGGGACAACGGGCGCCTCATCGAGACCCTCAAGGGCCTGCGCGACCTGGGCAACTCCGTAGTGGTGGTGGAGCACGACCGGGAGACCATGGAAAGCGCCGACTACCTGGTGGACTTCGGCCCCGGCGCTGGTCGCAAGGGTGGCGAGGTGGTCTTCTCGGGACTGCCCGCGGACATCCTCAAGTGCCCCGAGTCCCTCACCGGGGCCTACCTCTCGGGCCGGCGCCAGATGCCCGTGCCCCCTACCCGGCGCAGCCCCAAAGGCTGGATCGAGATCAAGGGCGCACGCCAGAACAACCTCAAGGGCATCGATGTGCGCTTCCCCCTGGGCGTCTTCTGCACAGTCACGGGGGTTTCGGGGGCGGGCAAGTCCAGCCTCATCACGGAGACCCTCAAGCCGGCTCTCCTTCGGCATTTCTACTCTTCCACTGCCGAGGTGGGCCAGCACGACCGCCTGCTGGGCCTGGAACAATTGGACAAGGTCATCTCCATCGACCAGAAGCCTATTGGCAGAACACCCCGTTCAAATCCAGCTACTTACACCAAAGTCTTTGATCATATTCGTGAAGTATTCGCGCAGACCCGGGAGGCCCGGGCCTTTGGCTATGGGGCGGGGCGCTTCAGCTTCAATGTGAAGGGTGGCCGCTGTGAACGCTGCCAGGGCGCCGGGGTCCTCCGGGTGGAGATGCACTTTCTGCCGGATGTCTTCGTGACCTGCCCTGTCTGCGAGGGCAAGCGCTTCAATGACGCCACCCTGCGGGTCCGCTTCCGGGACCACGACATCCACCAGATCCTGGAGGCCACGGTGGAGGAGGCGGCGGAGCTGTTCTCCGCCTTCGGACCCGTGCGCAAGGTCCTGCAGACCCTCATGGATGTGGGCCTGGGCTACATTCAGCTTGGGCAAAGCTCCACCACCCTCTCGGGCGGCGAAGCCCAACGCATCAAGCTCTCCCGGGAACTGGCCAAGAGCGAGACGGGCCGGACCCTGTACCTGCTGGACGAGCCCACCAGCGGCCTGCACTTCGAGGACATCCGGCGCTTGCTTGGGGTCATCGACCGATTGGTGGACAAGGGCAACACGGTGCTTGTGATTGAACACAACCTGGATGTGGTCCGGGCCTCAGACTTCGTCTTGGATGTGGGTCCCGAAGGGGGCGACAAGGGCGGCAGACTGGTGGGCTTTGGGACCCCCGAGGAGTTGCCCTCCTGCAAGGAATCCATCACGGGGCGCTTCCTCTAGCGACAGTCAAAATAATCCAGAAGGGCCTTGAGGTCCCGGCGGTCCGTCTCCGGGGCGGCCTCCAGGATGTCCCCAGCGCGGGTTGCCAACTCGGCCCTGCGGGGGGCGTGGTAGGCGGCCACAGCGCCCCATTTGCCGGGATGGTATTCCAGCAGCTTCTGCTGTTCGGCGCAGAGGGCCTCCAGGGAGGCGGAGGAGACCTGGGTGAAGTTCCGGCCATCGGGGAGGCGATTCTCGCCTTCCACCTCAATGATGTTCAGCATCTCTTCGTACAGATTGTCGGCCCGCTCCCAGGGGCTGCCCCGGTAGAACTCCTCGGCCTTGCCGTCGGGATCCAGGGTCGGTGGGGCCGCCTTGATGAGGGCCTCCAGGCCCGTGGGAAGAACCTCCTCCTCGGCATCCTTCCAGAAGAAGTGTCCCGCCAGCAGCGCAGCCGCGGCCACCCCAATGACCACCAGGACCGCCAGGCCCCGGCTCTTGCTGGTGGCGGGCTCTTCAATCTCAGTCCTGATGGGGCCACCAAAGTCCTGGACCATCACTGCTTCCTTTCCCTCGCACCGATGCGGGTCTTGAACTCCTGAATCAGGGGGATGCCAACGGGATCCACCTGAAGCTGCTGGGCCAGGTAGAAGCAGACCCAATCAGCCAGCAAGAGGGAGTCAAACACGGCCTCGGTGACCGAAGCCCCGTGCATTCGAAGGCGCATGATGGGAAACCCCGCGGCCCCCATGAGCTCCTGGAAAAGATCATAGCGGGCGGCCAGCCCCGGGGGCATCCAGGGATCCTCCAGGAGGAGGAAGGCGAACTGCCCAGCCAACCCTGGATGGAAACCAATCATCTCGTTGTGGTTGACCTCGGGCATGGCGCCATACAAGGCCGGGAGCTTCACATTTTCGTTCAGCTTGACCTTCCAGATCCGGGCCACAGCCTCGTCGAAGCGGGTGGAGGTGTAGATGACCGGGATGCGGCCCGCGAGGAACCGGGCGATGTTCTGCCCCTCGGTTTCCAGATCCCCCATGCGCGCACGGAGGCGGCCCCGAAGTTCCCGGGGTTCGACCTCCCGGGGGATCCAGGAGAAGCGTTCCAGGACCTCCAACAGCACGGCCGTGGTGAAGTACAAGGAGAAGCGCGGCTGGAAGCCCTCGCGCTGAGGGGGAATCCGCACAAAGGCCTTGGCTGAGTTGGAGGGCTCCTTGGAGCAGAGAGCCGCCAGTTTGCCCCCCGCCGCCACTCCCAGGACGCGGCCGGGGCCGTGCTCCAGGGCCTGCCACATGGAGACCGTCTCCTCCGTGTTGCCGGAGTAGGAGATGAGAATGGAGAGGGTGTCCTCACCCGGGGGATTTCGGAACTCGTAGTCGCGGTTGACCTCAAAGAGGCCGGGCAGGCGTTTGCCGTACAGGATGGCGCTGGCCACCCCTCCCCCCAGGGCGCTGCCGCCCATGGCCCCTAGCACCACGCGTCGGGGTGTCCAGTCTGAAAAGAAGGCTTGGGGAAGTTGTTCGCAGCAGTCAGAGGCCGAAAGAAGCTGGTCGGGGCCTTCTTCGATGAATCTTCGCAAGGTCAGTCTCCCAGAGGCATGATGGTGGTGACGAAGGCCTGGTCCCGCTCGAAGGTCTTCTTGAACTCCTGAGCCCGGTCCATGTTCAGGAACCGCCCAAGGCGGACCCTGTACCAGGTGCCCTTCCCCTTGAGCTCCACCTTCTGCACGAAGGTTCCATGCCCCTGCGCCTTCATCTCCGCCTGGAAGCTTTCGGCTTCCTTCTTGGACTGGAAGGACTGGAGCTGGAGGGTGAACTGCCCGAGCTTGGTCTTGGCGTTCCCCTTCTTCTTCTCAAGCTTCACCACGGGCTCCTTCGGAGAGGGGGCCGGGGCTTCGTCGGGGGCCATCATAATCATTTCCGCGGAATCGTCCATAGGGGCCGGCGAGAACATCTCGCCCATGGTGGCCAGGGGCTTGGGATCCTGCGCCTCCACGGCGGGTTCTTCCAGCAACTCTTTGGGGGCTCTGGGGTTCCGGGGGTAGGCCTCTCCCCTGGCGGCGCTGCGCTTCATCAGAACGGAGATCTTTTCCCGCAGCTCGCTGCGCTGCTCGGCCGGGAGAGAAAGGCGATCCAGGTCCTCGTAGGTAAGCTCGTAACGGGCCAGCAGGGTCTTGATTCCGGCCTCCTTCTCAAAGGCCTGCATTTCCTTGCGGTGGGCCCGCATGGAGGCGGGCAGCAGCCGCTTGAGGGAGTTGAAGACCTCGTCATCGTCCGTACCATCGCTGGCGCTGCGCTTGAGCATGGACGGGAACACGAAGTACTTGTCGCTCTCCGCTTCGCCTGCCCGGGCCTTCACCTGGCGGACTCGCTGGTACATGGTCCGCATATCCGGGGCCACCGAGCCCTGGGCGTCCTTGACCAACTCGCCCTTGCCAAAGTTCAGGCCAAGGTAGAAGACGCCCGCCGACAGCACAGCCGTCGCCAAAAGGACCTTCAGCACCAGGCCAGCGTCCACATCGAAGAACGAGCGCTCTTTCAGAAATTTTTCGTCTTTGAAGTCCATCTTGAAGGCCCCCCACGGTCCTCGTTTGATACCCGGGCACCATAACGCCGACTTGTGGCGCGTCAAAAAATAGGTAATGGTAGCCGCCACTGGATTTGGAAGGAGAAAAACCATGACCCAGCGCGTCGAAGTCAGAAGCTCCCAGGCCCCCGCTCCCATCGGCCCCTATTCCCAGGCCATAGAGGTTTCGGGTGCCCAATCCCTGTTGTTCATCTCCGGGCAGTTGCCCATGGACCCCGTGTCCGGGCTGCTGCTTCAGGCAGACATCGGCGCCGAGGCGGACCTGGCCCTGCGAAACCTGGAGGCCGTCCTGGGGGCAGCGGGCCACGCTTGGACCAATGTGTGCAGCATTCGAATCTATCTGACCGACATGGGGGACTTCGGGAAGGTCAATGAGGTGTACGCCCGGCACAGTGGCACCCCGGCCCCGGCCCGTGCGGTGATTCAGGTTTCAGCCCTGCCCAAGGCCGCCAGGATAGAGATTGAGGCGGTTTCCTGCCGCTAGATTCGTTGCGTGTTGCAACTTGGCTGTGCAAAGTGCAACAAGGCCCCCGGTCGCAAGTGATCACGGGAGTTGATTCCCCTGTGGCCGGGCGCGATGGGCCTGTTTGCGGGGGTCGTGTTGCATACTGCAACGGCCTGGGTTTTCACAAATCGTGGTTACAGGCCGTTTTGAGGGTTGGCACGGGTATTGCAATGTAATATCGCGTGTCGTTTGACACACACATCACAATTCTTCAGTGATTTTCCCCCGTACCCGATTGGGCGTTCTGCTTCGCCCGACGGGACTCCACAGAACAGGGTAAGCAGTGCCCCGCCCGCCGCGGATACCCTGGTCAACCCCACCAAACGGAGATGTCCCACCTAAAGTTCTCCGAAAAAAAAGCGCGGCGGCAGAAAAGAAGGGGGCCAGAAATGGCCCTCTTTTTTTTTAGCCCTTTGCCAGCGTCCCTCAGGAAGGCTAGACTCTGGGCCAAACCAAGGGGCCCAGCATGAGCACTCCAAGAAAGATCCTAGTGGTAGACGATGACCGCGGTTTCGCTGCGGCGCTCTCTGAGCAGCTCTCTGCGATGGGGTACTCCGTGAGAACCGCCCACAGCGGTGCAGAACTGCTGGCCGAGATGAATCGAGGCTTTGAGGGGGTGGTGCTGCTGGATGTCAAGCTGCCCGACTATGACGGCCTGGAACTGCTCGGCCAGCTTCGTCCCTACGAGCCCGACATCAAAGTGATTGTGGTGACGGCCTATGGGACCGTGGGGCTTGCCATGACGGCGCACCAGGAAAATGGCGCCTTCTATGTGTTATCCAAGACGGACGGCGACCTGGCGGAGAGGCTCCCCCCCATTTTGGTGGCCGCTTTCAATCAAATGGACATGGCCAGACAGCTTCGAGGCCTCAGGGAGTCCCTGAAGGAACAGGGCACGACCTCCACGATCGCCCACTACTCACCTGGGATGAAGCGGGTTCTTGGTCTCATCAAGCAGGCTGCGGACAGCAAGATCTCTGTGTTGATCAGCGGCGAGAGCGGCACCGGCAAGGAACTGGTCGCCCGGGAACTGCACTCCAGAAGCGCCCGTGGGGAGGCTCCCTTCATCGCCATCAACTGCGGCGGCATCCCGGAGACCCTCCTGGAGAGCGAGCTGTTCGGCTACGAGCGGGGGGCCTTCACGGGGGCCTATGCCCGGAAAAAGGGCAAGTTCGAGACGGCCGACGGGGGCACGCTGTTCTTGGACGAGATCGGCGAGCTGCCCCTCCCCCTGCAGGTGAAGCTGTTGCGCGTGCTGCAAGGGCAGGAGTTCGAGCGCCTGGGCGGCACCGAGAAGGTGACCGTGGATGTGCGAATCATCTCCGCCTCCAACCGGGATCTGGCGCTGGAGGTGGCGGCGGGGCGCTTCCGCGAGGATCTGTTCTACCGCTTGGCCGTCTTCCCCATCCTCATCCCTCCCCTGCGGGATCGGCGGGAGGACATCATCCCCCTGGCGGAATTCTTCCGGCAGAAATACTCCAAGCAGGAGAACAAAGAGACCGCCGGCTTCACCCACGAAGCGGCCCAGGCCCTGCTGACCTGCAGCTACCCCGGGAATGTACGCCAACTGGAGAACGCCATTGCCCACGCCGTGGTGGTGTGCCGAGGCGGCAGCCCCATCGACCTGGCCGATCTTCCTCCCACCGTGCGGAACCTGGCGTCCAACGAAGCGGGCATCTCAGGGCCCCTCTTGGTGAAGCTGGACAAGATGATCAAAAGCCCCTCCCAACTGCCCAGCATCCAGGAGCTTGAGCAGTTCATCC
>CAZMEC010000024.1:0-9428 GCA_964565265.1 uncultured Myxococcales bacterium | reverse complement strand
GACCATGAAACTGCACGAGGGCAGGATCGGCGACGCGGCAAAAAGCCTGGGCATCGACCGCACCACGCTGTACCGAAAATTGAAGGCCGGAAAGCTGGACCGCGATGAGGAGTAGGCTGGCCGAGACCCTGGGGCTGGCGCTGCTGCTGCTGGGCTGCTCGGCGACCACCGCACTGGAGGGGGACACGGTCTTCGATGGGGGCAGTTGGAACCTGGACCTGGAGGCGGATGGCTGTGAGCTGAGCGCGGACTCATCTGCGTGCTGCGACCTGGGCGAGCTTGGACCGGTGCCGGAAGACCTGACCCCTTTGCTGGAGGACCCCCTGGCCCTTCGGAACCAGCTCCTCGGAGAGCTTCCCCAGACCAGTGTGCCGGAGGAGGCCCAGGCCTTTTTGGACTTTCAACAGCGCCTCCGGGGCCTCCTGGACCAGGTCCTGGGGACAAGCCTGGTGGCGCCCCCTGGGACCCCCGTGCCGGCCTCCCTGGTTGATACCCTGGAGCGGGACGACCATCTCATCGAGAAGCTGCTGCTCGAACCCCTCCCCGGGGTGAAGGTGCCGGCCCTGCTCATCCGCCCCCTTACCAGTTCCCCGGGGGCCTTGCCGGGAATCCTGGTGCTGCATGGCCACGACCAGCCGGGCAAGACCTACACCAACATCCTGACCCTGGCCACCAACCTCGGGCGCCGTGGTGCCGTGGTGCTGCTGCCCGACTGGTACGGTTTCGGAGACCTGAGCGGCGACCCCTGGAAGCACATCAACACCCAGGGCAACTACCTGGCGGGCCGGACCATGAACTACCCAGCCACGCCCACGGCCCGGCGCCTGTTGGACTACCTGGCTGCCCGACCCGAGGTGGACCCCACGGCCCTGGCCGCCACCGGGCACTCCGGCGGGGGCGAGAACACCCTCTACCTGGGGGCCTACGACCAGCGCCTGGCGGCCACTGCGGTGATTGATGGCCTGGACGACTGGGCCTTCCGTCTGGACTACGGCCTCTCCCGCTGCCCCGAGCACTACCCCGTGGGTTTCCTGTCCGAAGGGGACTACTCGACCCTGTTGGCGCTCCACGCCCCCGTGCCCACACTGGTTTTGTCCGGCGAGAGCGACTTCATAGTGTCTCCAAGTCCCGTGGTGGAGAAGCTGGTGCGGCGCGCCGCGGTGGCCTATGAGGCCCTGGGCGCTCCCACTGCCCTGCGGCATCTGGCCTTCCCCGGGGGGCACTCCGCAGGGCTGGCCAAAAGGGAGGCCATCTATTCGTTCTTCGCGGAGGTGCTGGGGCGCCCTGGACTTGCAGGCCCCGAGGACGGGACCCTCTTCAAGGACCGCTCCGATCTTCATCTGAAGGTCCCCTCGGACAGCCTCAAGACCCTGGATCTGGTGGCCGCCCTCATTGAGGAGGCTCGGGCCCGGGCCCCCGCCCCCCAGGCTCCCCTCACCCCGGGCGAGTTCCCCGCCCTGCCTGCCAGCGGCACCCTGGAGGCCACAGCCGTCGCCGGGGGCATGGTGCTTCAGCGCGAACTGGCCGCCCCCCTTCCCTTTCGGGTAGTCAAAGGCCCCACCACCCACCTGCGCCTCCTGTGCTTCGCCGACGCCGGGGCCGCTGCCTGCCTCCCCCTGGCCGGGGTCCTGGCGCCCCAGGGCGTGGAGGTCTGGGCGCTGGATCCCACAGGGTTTGGCGAGCTCTCCGACGATTGGCCTGTGGACGATGGCTGGAAGCGGCTGCGACTGGCCAATTTCCTGATCCTGGACGGGCGGACTCTGCCCCTGCGGGTGGCCGCTGACCTTCGGGATCTGGCGGTTTTCCAGGGGGGCGAGGGGGCGCCACCGGTGGCCGTCCTGGGCCTGGGAGTCAAGGCTGCCTGGTTGGCCCTGCTGGCCAGCGCCCTGGTGCCGGAGATCTCGGCGGCGGTGGCCCTGGGTTCCCAGACGGAGCTGGCTGACGAATACCTGGACAGCCCGGTCTTCCCCATGCCCGCGGATCTCTACCTGAACGACTACGCCGGGCTGGGCGGCCTTGACCGCTTCAAAGCCCTGGCCGGGCGCAAGCCTCTCCTGCTGGACCCCAACCCGGATCCCGCCCCCCTGGCCCGGACCCTCTGCAGGTTCCTGCTGAAGGTGGCCTCCCTGTAAAAGTTCTCTTGCGGCAAGTGGACGCTGGCGTGGCCTCAGTGGAGCTGGGTTGCGGAGTTGGCAGCCTCAAGGATCTTGTCGGTCTCGGCGCGGGCCAGGTCCCCGTCTTCACACTCCACCATGATGCGGAGGACATTCTCGGTGCCCGAGTAACGCACCAGGATGCGGCCGCTCTCGCCAATCCGCTTCTCAGCGGCCTTGATAGCCATGTCCAGCGCTGGAATATCCTGAATGGGGGGCTTGGCGGCAACCTCCACCGCCTCCAGAATCTGGGGGAAGCGCTCGAAGCGGCCCACCAACTCGGACAGCTTCTTGCCGGAACGCAGCATGACCGCCAGGACCTGCAGGGAGGAGACCAGGCCATCCCCGGTGGTGGAGTGATCCAGGAAGATCATGTGGCCGGACTGCTCGCCGCCAAAGTTGAAGCCACCCTGCCGCATGGCTTCGATGACATAGCGGTCTCCAACGGCGGTGCGATGCAGCCTGCCGCCCAGGCGCTTGAGATATTTATCCAGGCCCATGTTGGACATGACCGTGGCCACCACGGTGTTGTTGCTGAGGCGCCCTTCCCTGATGAACATCTCGGCGACCAGGCCCATGACCGCGTCCCCGTCCACAATTTCGCCCTTTTCGTCGCTCAGGATGAGGCGGTCGGCGTCTCCGTCCAGGGCGACTCCGATGTGGGCCTCCTCACGGACCACCGTGCGAGCCATCTGTTCGGGGGCCATGGCGCCGCAGCGCCGGTTGATGTTGGTGCCGTCGGGGAAGACGCCAAGCTGGATGACCTCGGCGCCCAGTTCTTCGAACACCGAAGGAGCGGCCCGGTAGGCGGCCCCGTTGGCGCAGTCCACCACGATCTTGAGGCCCCTGAGGGACAGATCCAGGGGGAAGGAGTCCTTGGCCGAGACTATGTAGCGGCCCAGGGCGTCTTCCATACGGTAGGCCCGGCCCAGGCGCTTGCCCACGGGGCGGTTCCGGTCCGGCTCGTCGCTGTCGATGAGGGCCTCCAACTGGGACTCAACCTCGTCGGGCAGCTTGAAGCCATCGGCCCCGAAGATCTTGAGGCCGTTGTCGTGAAAGGGGTTGTGGGAGGCGGACACCATGACCCCCGCTTGGGCCCGCATGCTGCGCGTCAGGAAGGCCACCGCAGGAGTGGGCAGGGGGCCCAACTGGTAGGTGCTGGCGCCCATGGAGCAGGCCCCCGCCGCCAGGGCGAACTCGAAGATGTAGGAGGAGCGCCTGGGATCCTTGCCGATGACGATTCGGGGCTCCGGGTGATCCTTGCCGAAGTGCATGGCCAGCACCTGCCCGAGGCGCATGGCCATCTCGGGGGTCATGGGATGGACATTGGCTTTGCCTCTGATGCCGTCGGTGCCAAAATACTTCTTCATCGGACACTCCTGGTGGTCTATTTGGGTTCTCTTCGCTGCAGCCGTACCTTGAAGAACCGGGTCTGGGGATCAAGCTCGAACTGGGCCCCCGCCAGGCCCTGGATTCGCGGCTCCAGGGGGCCGAAGACCTCGAAGTAGCGCTCGGGGTCCGGGGGACGGATGGTCCCCGCATCTATGAATATGTATTGGGAGAGGGTCTCCCTGGACAGATCCCCAAGCACGCGCTCATCGCCGGAGATCCGCACACTGAACAGGGGCGGCTCGGAGGTGCAGACGAAGCCCGCAGGGCATCCCATCACCTTGAGAGGCACATTCACGACGGCCTTCACCGCAGCCTTCTCCCGCACCGGAATCCGCAGCAGCACGGAATCGGGGTACATCGTGATGGACAGGCCGTTGGGCGCCTCCAGGGGCACCTTCACCTCGCGCACCCCCGAGAAGCCGCTCACATCCACGGTCCGGGTGGACAGTTCAGGGATTCGGGCCAGCACCGACGCGGGGCCCTTGACCAGCACCTCGGCGGGGATCACCTCAATGCGGGAATAGTCCACATAGGAGAAGGAGTCCGGCGCCCCCTTGATCTCCGGCTTCACCTTCAGGCTGCGGCTCTCCAGTCTGTCCATCTGCAAGGTCAGGGAGGGGGGATAGATGGAGGCGATCCCCGTGGCGCCCTTCACATTGAGGTGCTCCTCCAGGGCCTCGGCGCTGAAGCTGAAGGTCTCCCCTCCACCCAGGGTGCTGAGGTCCACCAGATAGGCCTTGGGGGGGTTCTGCAGGATGGAGGACAGCACGGACCAGGCGCCCCGAAGGCGCACCGTGATCTCCGTGGGGGGCTGCTCCAGCAGGAGGCTCTCCTCCTTGGGCATCAGGAGCTTGAGGGGCACGGTTATGTCCGCCTCACGGATGCTGTCCTGACGGACCAGCCAGACCACCAGGATGGCAGTCAGCAGGGAGAAGACCTTGGCAAACAGGTTCTTGGTGATGAGGCTCTTGAGGGTGTCGGCGGCCATCATGGGGTTGGCTTTCCTTGGCTGGAATGCTGGGTTGGGGCGGGGGCTGCGGGGGCCGCGGGGGTGGCAGGGGCCGCCACGGGAGGGCGCCAGGGGACGGACTCCCCGGCCTGCTGCTGGGCCGAGGCGGTGATCAGGATTTCCCGGAGGCGGTCTGGCGCCAGGCCCCGCTCCAGGTGTCCGTTCCAGGCCACGGAGATGCGCCCCGTCTCCTCGGAAACGACGATCACCAGGGCGTCCGTCTGTTCGGCCAGGCCCAGGGCCGCCCGGTGTCGGGTGCCGAAGGCCCGGTCCGTGGCCACCACTTGGGCCAGGGGCAGGATGCAGTGGGCCGCCACAATCCGATTGCCGCGAACCAGCACGGCGCCGTCATGGGTGGGGTTCTCGAAGGCCGGCACGAACAGCAGGAAGAGCAGGTTCCGGTCAAGGGCCGCATCCAGGGGGATGGAGCCCTTCTCAAAGGGCCGCAGGTCCGCCTTCTGCTCCAGCACGATGAGGGCGCCCACCCGGCGGGAGGCCAGGGCCTTGACCGCCTCCACCACCTCCTCCAGGTGCTCCCGGGAGCGGGCCTCGCCCCCCACGCCCCCCAGCCATTTGGGCAGCCAGGCGAGGCGCATCAGGGCCCGGCGCAGGTCGTCCTGGTAAAGCACCACGACCAGGACCGCGATGCCTCCCATGAAGTTGGACAGCACCAGGTTGATGGTGGTGAGGCCCAGGAAGCGCTCGTTGGAGATGAGGAACAACAGCAACAGCACGGCCAGGGCGCCGATGGCGTGGACCGCCCGGGTGCCCCGGAAGAAGGTGATGACCTCATAAATCAGGAAGGCCAGGACCAGCGCGTCCAACGCGAAACGGACAACTTCCCAGCCCATGCCAAATGAACTCATCTTGGATCCCGTCTTAGATGTCCCAAGCCAGAGCGTCTGCCACCCGGACCACATCCATCATTGCCGCAACATCATGCACCCTTACCATATGGACCCCCTGGGCGGCAAGCAGCGCGGTCACTGCCGCGGTGCCGAAGACCCGGTCCTCCACGGGCTTGCCAGTGAGGTCCCCGAGGAAGCGCTTTCTGGAGTGCCCCACCAGCACGGGATAGCCGCAGCCGATGAGGAACTGGATGCTGCGCAGGAGGTCCAGGTTGTGGGCCAGGGTCTTTCCGAAGCCGATTCCCGGGTCCAGCATGAGGCAGTCCTCCGGCACCCCAAAGGCCCGGGCCAGGGTGGCGGCCTGGGACAGGAAGGCGGCCACATCCTCCACCACATCGACATACTCGGGGGCGGTCTGCATGGTCCGGGGTGGCCACAGGGCGTGCATCAATATGAGGGCTGCGCCAGTTCGGGCGGCCAGGGAGAACATGCGCTGGTCCTGCCGGCCGGCGCTCACATCGTTGATGATGGAGGCCCCCGCCTCCAGGGCCTCCCGGGCGGTCTCAAAGCGGTAGGTGTCCACGGAGACGGGCACCGGGAAGCGCGCCCTCAACGCCTGGATGACGGGGAGTACGCGGTCCAGCTCTTCCTGGCCGGACACGGGCTGGGCGCCGGGGCGGGTGGACTCGCCCCCCACATCCAGCACATCCACCCCCGCCGCCACCATGGGTGCAGCAGCATCCACTGCTGCCTCCACCGTGGTCAGGCGACCGCCATCAGAGAAAGAATCCGGGGTGAGGTTCAAGATGCCCATGACCCTGGTGCGGGAGAACTCTATCACCAGGTCCTTGGCCCTCAGAGTCCTGCAGCCTGCCATGGGTCACCTCAAACTACCGAGCCCTCAAAGCCGCCAAGCTTCAGCCCGTGGCGGGCCAGCAGGTCTTCCAGATCCTGACGATTCAGGGTCTCCTTGCGGATCAGCTCGGCGGCCAGTTCGTCCAGGATGCCGCGGCGGGTCTTGAGGATGCTCATGGCCTTCTGCCAGGCGGCCTCCACGATCCGGCGGATCTCCTTGTCGATGAGCTCGGCGGTGGCCTCGCTGAAGGTCTTGTGCTTGGCCAGGTCGCGGCCGATGAAGACCTCCTGGGACCGGGACTCGTAGGACACGGGGCCCAGCTCGCTCATGCCCCAGACGCAGACCATCTTGCGGGCCAGTTCGGTGGCCTGATCAATATCCTGGCCGGCGCCCGTGGTCTGGTCGTTGAAGACCAACTCCTCGGCGGCGCGGCCGCCCATGGTCACGCAGATGCGATCCAGGATCCAATCCTTGCTGTAGGAGTGCTTGTCCCGCTCGGGCAGCAACTGGGTGAGGCCCAGGGCCAGCCCCCGGGGCACGATGGTGACCTTGTAGAGGGGGTCGGCGTGGGCCAGGGCCGCGGCGACCAGCGCGTGGCCGCCCTCGTGGTAGGCGGTGGTGCGCTTGTCCTCCTCGGACAGCACCAGGCTGCGCCTCTCGGTGCCCATGACGACCTTGTCCTTGGCGGCCTCAAAGTCCTGAATGTCCACCACCTCGGCTTCCCGTCTGGCAGCCAGCAGGGCGGCCTCGTTGACCAGATTTTGAAGGTCGGCGCCGGAGAACCCCGGGGTGCCCCGGGCGGTGATCTCCAGGTCCACTCCGGGGGCCATGGGGATCTTCTGGGGGTGGACCTTGAGGATGCCCACCCGGCCCTTGAGGTCAGGGAGATTCACCACCACGCGACGGTCGAAGCGACCGGGGCGCATGAGGGCGGGGTCCAGCACGTCGGGGCGGTTGGTGGCGGCGATGAGGATGACGCCCTCGTTGGACTCAAAGCCGTCCATCTCCACCAGGAGCTGGTTCAGGGTCTGCTCGCGCTCGTCGTGACCGCCGCCAACGCCCGCACCCCGGTGCCGGCCCACGGCGTCGATTTCATCTATGAAGATGATGCAGGGGGCGTGCTTCTTGCCCTGCTCAAAGAGGTCGCGGACTCGGGACGCGCCCACGCCCACGAACATCTCCACAAAGTCCGAGCCGCTGATGGAGAAGAAGGGCACCCCCGCTTCCCCCGCGACCCCCTTGGCCAACAGCGTCTTGCCGGTGCCGGGAGGCCCCATGAGGAGGACGCCCTTGGGGATTCGGCCGCCGAGGCGCGTGAACTTCTTGGGGTCCCGAAGGAAGGAGATGATCTCCTGGAGTTCTTCCTTGGCCTCGTCGATACCGGCGATGTCGTCGAAGGTGATCTTGATCTCCTGCTGATTCAGGATGCGGTGGCGGGACTTGCCAAAGCTCATGGCCTTGCCGCCGCCGCCCTGCATCTGGCGCAGGAAGAAGATGAAGAGGCCAAAGAGGAAGATCATGGGTACCCAGGAGATGAGGAACTGGAACAGCAGGCCGTCCTTCTCCTCCTCCTCGTGGGAGATGTCGATGCCCATGGCCAGGAGGCCGGGCTCGTAGGCGTCCAGGCGGCCGCGGCTGACCTTTTCCTGCCCGTCCGAGTACTTCACGAAGACGCTCTCGCCCTTGACCACCAGGCTTTCCACCCTGGGCACGCCCAGCTTGAGACCGTCCTTGAGTTCCTGGGCGGTGGGGATCCGCTTCATCTCCTTCAATAGATCAGAGAAGGCCAGATCCTTGAAGGGGCCCTGGGCCAGGTTGCCGGTGAAGGCCAGGCCGGGCTCAAGGTAGGTGATGAGGACGCCCCGGCGCACCAGATCGCCGCGCAGGTCATCCAGGCCCCCCAGATCCCCCACCGAGCGGAACACCGTCCCGTCCAGCAGTTCGCCCCGCAGTTCCTGGCCCGAGGCCACCACGGTGCTGACCCCGGCAAGGGCTCGGGCCCCCTCCGGGATGTCCACACTGCGGGCGTCCTCAATGAATTGGGCGAAGGTGACGGGTTCCGGGCCCTGCTGCTGGCGCCAGAACTGGGCCACCAGGACAAAGGCCAGGATCAGGGTTATCCAAAGAAGTAGATTTCTGCTTCTGCCAAACACTTATGACTCCGGTTTCGAGAGGGGCAATGCCCCCTTCCCCCCCATGGGGGCGAGGGCTGGCGGGAATATAAACACAAACCTCGGGCCTTACAACCTGAAACGGCCTCCGGGCCGCGCCCGGAAAAACCTTGCCGCCGCAAGCGCGTTGCATTTATACTCCGCGGCCGTGACGCTTTGGGGAGGTGTAGCCCATTTTGACCCGGCAGCTCTGCAATACCCTGGCGCTTGTCGCCCTGCTCCTCCTGCTGCCTGGTGGCGCCCTGCGGGCCCAGGAGAGTCCCAAGGTCAGCGTCATCACCACCGAGGGCCTCTACCGCATCCCCGAGTCCACGCTTCTGCGGGCACTCCAATCCATGCCCGGGCAGCCCTTCTCCCGCTACGAGTTGTCCGAGGACATCCGGCGCCTGTACGCCCTGGGCTATTTTGAGGACATCCGCATCTTCAGCACCAAGACCGCTGACGGCGTGGCCCTTCGGGTGGTGGTGAAAGAGCACCCCCGGGTCCAGGCCGTGGAGTACGAGGGCAACGAAGAGATCGATGAAGAGGAACTGGGCAAGGTGGTCACCGTGGCCGCGGCCCGCTTCCTGAACCTGGAACAGGTGGAGGCCTCCAAGGTCGCCATCCAGGAGTTGTACCGCGACAAGGGCTATTACCGGGCGGAGGCCCAGCACGAGCTGGTCTACCTGGAAAGCAACCGGGTGACGGTCCGCTTCAAGGTCAACGAGAACGCCAAGACCAAGATCGCCCGGATCCGGGTGTCGGGAAACCGCCAGGTCCCGGAGAGCGAAATCAAGGAATTCATGCAGCTCGGTGAGAGCGGCCCCCTTTCCTTTCTGTCGGGCCACCTGGACACCTTCAAGGATGACATCCTGGAGATGGACCTGCGCCGGGTGCAGTGGGTCTTCCTGAAGCACGGCTTCCTGGATGTGAAGGTTGGCCAGCCCGTGGTCGAGCTGTCCCCCGACTACGGCGAGATGTACCTGACCGTCCCCGTGGAGGAGGGTCCCCAGTACACCG
>CAZMEC010000023.1:5644-21715 GCA_964565265.1 uncultured Myxococcales bacterium | reverse complement strand
CCGCCTTCATCCCCGAGGCCCTGCGCGGCCCCGCCCTCTTCCTGGTCTACCTGACAGGCATGGCCGTGGCCTTCCTGGCCGCCGGCATCCTGAACCGCACCCTCATGACCGCCGGCGCCGAGCCCTTCCTCCTGGAACTGCCCGCCTACCGCCGCCCCCGCTTCTCCGTCGCCCTGCGCTCCATGTGGTTCAATGCCCGCGAGTACCTCAAGAAGGCCGGCACGGTGCTGCTGCTGGGCACCGCCATCCTTTGGGCCGCCGCCTCCTACCACCCGGGCCAGGAGGCCCCCACTCCAGAGAACTCCCTGATGGGCCACCTGGGCCGCGCCATTGAGCCGGTCCTCGCGCCCATTGGCTTTGACTGGCGCCTCTCCACTGCCGCGGTGGGCTCGGTGGCCGCCAAGGAGATCTTCGTCTCCCAGATGGCCGTCCTCTTCGCCATCGAGGGCGAGGCCGACTCCCACCTCAGCGAGGTCATCGCCCGCCACTACTCCCTGGCCACGGGGCTGTCCGTGCTGCTGTTCATGCTGCTGACCTTCCCCTGCGCCACAACCCTCATCATCACCGCCCGGGAGACGGGCAGCCTCCGCTGGTCCGTGCTGCAGTTTCTGCTGCTGACCGTGACCGCCTGGGTGGTGGCCTTCCTGGTCTACAATGTGGCTTGTTTGTTAGCGTAGACTGACCGGCGACTCCGCTACTTCGCCTTGGTGCCTATGGCCAGGGCCCGCAGCTTGTATAGCTCTTCCAGGGCCAGGAGGGGCGTGAGGGTGTCGGGCTGGAGGGCCAGCAGCCTTTGCTCCAGCTCGGAGGGCTGGTCGCCGGGCTGGGATTCGTCGGGGGCCTCGGGGGCGCCGGGGCCTTCAAACAGCCCCCGTCCCTGGGTGCCGGGCTTCTTCTTGCGGGGCCGCAGCCCCTGGATGCCCCCCGCGCTCCCCCCATCTTCCAGGGAACGCAGCAGCTCTTTGGCGCGCTCAATCACGGGCGCGGGAAGCCCCGCCAGCCGGGCCACCTGGACCCCGTAGGAGCGGCTGGTGGCGCCCTCCACCAGCTGGTGCAGGAAGTAGATCTCGTCGCCGAACTCCTTGACCGCCACGCAGTAGTTCTTCATGCGGGGCTTCTCGCGGGCCAGCTCGGTCAGCTCGTGGTAGTGGGTGGCAAACAGGGTCCGGGCGCCCAGCACATCGTGCAGGTACTCGGAGGCCGCCCAGGCGATGGCCAGCCCATCAAAGGTGCTGGTGCCCCGCCCGATCTCGTCCAGGATGACCAGGCTGCGGCGCGTGGCCTTCTTGAGGATCTCGGAGGTCTCGCGCATCTCCATCATGAAGGTGGAGGACCCCGTGGAGAGGCTGTCCGTGGCCCCCACCCGGGTGAAGATGCGGTCCACCACGCCGATGCGCGCCGAGGCCGCCGGCACGAAGGAGCCCATCTGGGCCAGCAGCACTATCAGGGCCGCCTGCCGCATGATGGTGGACTTGCCCGCCATGTTGGGGCCCGTGAGGATCATGAACTGGCAGGTGTCCAGCTCCAGGCGCAGATCGTTGGGCACGAAGCGGCCCCGGGGCAGGATCTGTTCAATCACCGGGTGGCGCCCCTGGACTATCTCCAGCACCCCCGAGTGGTCCACCTCGGGCCGGTGGTAGTCGTTGGTCTCCGCCACCGTGGCCAGGGACAGCAGCACATCCAGCACCGCCACGGCCCCGGCGCACAGGGCGATGGTGCGGCGCCGCTGCAGCACCCGATCCTGCAGGGCCTTGAACAGCTCCAGCTCCAGCTCGAACTGCAGCTCCTCGGCGTGCAGGACCTTCTCCTCGTAGTCCTTGAGCTCGGGCGTGTAGAAGCGCTCGGCCCCCACCGTGGTCTGCTTGCGGATGAAGGCCGCCGGCACCAGGTGCAGGTTGGAGTTGGTCACCTCAATGTAGTACCCAAAGACCTTGTTGAAGCGCACCTTCAGCGACGAGATGCCGTTCTCGGCCTTGAGGCGCGCCTCGTAGGCACTCATCCACTCCCGGCCACCCCGGGCCAGGCCCGCCAGCTCGGCCAGCCGGGGCTCTCGCTCCTCCCGAAACATGCCGCCCTCGCGGATGGTCGCCGGGGGCTCGTCCACCAGGGCCTCCAGCACCGCCCGGTGCAGCTCCTCGTGGGGGTCCATCAGGCCCGCCAGGCTGCGCAGCAGCTCGCTGTCCATCACCGCCAGGGTGTCCCGCAGGGGGGTCACTGCCTCCAGGGCCCGGGCCACGGCCAGCAGATCCCTCCCCGAAGCCCCACCCGACTCCACCCGGGCCATGGTGCGCTCCAGGTCCCCCACGCGCCCCAGCAGCTCCACCATGCTGCGCCGCTGGAAGGACTTGGTCAGCAGCTCGGCCACGGCGTCCTGGCGCCGGCGAATCTCCTCCAGCTTCATCAGGGGCCAGGCCACCCAGGTCTTGAGGAGCCGCTTACCCATGGGGGTCGTCGTGCGGTCCAGCACCCACAGCAGGGACCCCTTGCGCTTGCCCCCCACGATGGTCCTGTGGATCTCCAGGTCCGTCACCGCCGTCTCATCCAGGGCCAGGTGGTCCCGCACGCGGTAGTGATTGAACACCCCCAGGGACGGGATGCGCCCCCGCTGGGTCCCCTTCACATAGCGCAGCAGCGCCCGGGCCGCCCGCGCCAGCAAGGGCGACAGAGTGCGCCCCGCCTCCAGGCCCAGCAGCGCGTCCTCCTCCTCCCGGCTCTCCGCCAGGAAGCAGTCCTCCCCGGGCAGGGTCAGCACCGCCGTGGGCAGCACCCCCAGGTGTTTTTTCAGCTCCACATCCACGCCGTCCTGGCACAGCACCTCGGCGGGCTCCAGGCGCAGCAGCTCCGCGCGAAGCTGCCCCCCGTCCTCCACCACCGTCCCCCGGAAGTCCCCGCAGGACGCATCCAGGCAGGCCAGCGCGATGCCGTCCAGCCCAAAGACCACGGCGGCCAGGTAGTTGTACTTCTCGGAGACCAGGTTCTCGGGGTCCAGGATGACCCCCGGCGTGATGACCCGCGTGACCTCCCGGCGCACGATGCCCTTGGCCTTGGCGGGGTCCTCCATCTGCTCGCAGATGGCCACCTTGAAGCCCTGTTCCACCAGGCGCGCCAGGTACCCGTTCACCGCGTGGACAGGCACGCCGCACATGGGGATGGGGTTGTCCGCCTTCTTGTCCCGGCTGGTCAGGGCGATCTCCAGCACCGCCGAGATCTTCACGGCGTCCTCGAAGAACAGCTCGTAGAAGTCCCCCATGCGGAAGAACAGGACGGCGTCGGGCACCTGGCGCTTGGCCTCCAGGTACTGCTTCAGGAAGGGGGTCACATTGGGGCTATGGTCAGTCATGGCGGGGCAGGCTATTCCATTTCGTCGAAGTAGAAGACCTCGGAGATCTCGCTGCTGATGATGAAGGTGGACATGGTGCCGTCCCCGTCCAGGTCACCCTGGGCCACGGCGTACCACCACTGCCGGTCGGGATCGGTGATGTAGGCCGAGGGCGGATCGGCGTCCCCGGGGGCCCAGCCCACCGTCACATACTGGTAGTTGACCGCCGCCGACCCGGGCCTGGCCCCGAGGGCGCACCACCCCGGATAGGTGTCCTTGTTGTCCGGGCACACGATGCCCCAGGGCTTGTTGCCGTAGGCCACATCCGCCGGGTAGAAGTCCTCGTCGTCGAAGGAATTGGCGGCCTCTGAGGTGTCCACATACTGCCCGTAGACGCTGAAGTAGGTGGACTGCTTCATGCCGATGTCGGCCAGGAAGTAGATGGCCTCCATGTTCTTGCCCCGGGTCAGGTAGCGCTTGTAGGAGACCACCGCCACAGTGCTCAGCACCGCCAGGATGGTCACCGTGATCATCAGCTCGATAAGCGTGAATCCCGCCTTGCTGGTTGGTCTCATGGGTGCCTCCTTTGCGACCGCGCCATGATAGCCGCAAAGGGCCCCGGCGGTCAACGAGCAGCTTCCAGCAGTTTTCGGCCCCAGGGCCGGCGCTGGCCACATGACATTTGCTCTCTCATCCCCTATCCTTGGGCCTCGGTTCTTCCCTGGAGGGTGGGCATGGGCACGGGCACGGGGCTTCGGGTGCTGATAACGGGGGGCGCGGGGTACATCGGGGCGGCCGCCGTCCGGACCCTGGTTGGGGAGGGTCACCAGGTCCTGGTCTTTGACTCCCTGGAGCGGGGCCGCCGGGACGCCCTGCCCCCTGGGGTGGCCTTCCTTCAAGGGGACCTTCGCAGCCGCGACGACCTGCGCCGCGCCCTGGCCCAGGCTGCCCCGGACCTGGTCATGCACTTCGCCGGGCTGGCCTATGTGGGCGAAAGCTTCCAGTGCCCCCAGACCTACTTCGCCGTCAACACCGCCGGCACGGCCCTGCTGCTGGAGGCCATGCTGGACCAGGGGGTGCGCCGCCTGCTCTTCTCCTCCTCCTGCTCGGTCTACGGCGAGCCCGACCCGCCCATCACCGAGGGCAAGCGCAGCAAGAACCCCCTTAGCCCCTACGCCCGCAGCAAGGTCCTGGCGGAGGACCTGATCCTCAGTCTCCTGGCCCTGGGCAAGCTGGAGGGCGTGGTGTTTCGCTACTTCAACGCCGCCGGGGCCATCCCCGGCCACGGCCAGACCCACCGCCCCGAGACCCGCATCATCCCCCTGGCGGTGGACGCCATGCTTGGGGTCATCCCCCCCCTCCAGGTCTTTGGCGCCGACTACCCCACCCGGGACGGCAGCGCCGAGCGCGACTACCTGCACATCCAGGACATCGCCCAGGCCCATGTGCTGGCCGCCCGGGCCCTCACCGAGGGCAAGCCCCTGCCACCGGTCCTGAACCTGGGCAGCGGCCGGGGCAGCACGGTCTTCGAGATCCTCCACGCCGTGGAGGCCGCCTCGGGCCGCCCCGTCCCCCACGATCTTCGTCCCCGCCGGGAGGGCGACGCCGCCTCCCTGGTGGCCGACCCCACCCTGGCCTTCCAGACCCTGGGCTGGAGAGCCCAGCACAGCGACCTGGCCACCCTGGTGGCAGACACCCTCGAATGGCGCCGCAGCTTCCACGCCCTCTAGCCGGCCTTGCCACCGAGGATTTCGAACGCCCCAAAGGCCGTCAAATGAAAGTGACCGGAACCGGTACCGATCTCCAACCGCAATATCGACCTCTCAGTACTAAATGCCTACCACTCATTCGACCGAAATCGACATCACCATGCTTGCCGTCACCAATCCCAAATCGCTCGCTTTTGCTCCATCAGTCAACATCGGCACCGCGCGAATATTCCAATACCCTATGACTCCCGCAACCCCAACTTTAGCGCCGGCAATTTTTACCAAATCCTTGCCCACCAATCCATGAACCGCCCACACTGATCCACCAAACATCCCGGCCAAGACATCCACACCAAACGCACACCCAGCATACCACTCGCCTCCTGCGATTCCCCTTACCCCGAGACTCGGTCCAATGACTGCGTCTTTACCTGCCCACGCATCCAATAATGTGTCCTGCGCAGGCTCATACTTTTCCTCCAAAAAGGCCTCATGATCATACTCTTCCAAATGCAGCCATGGAACACCCAGTCCCCATATGCTAATGCCAACCCCAACCCCATTCGCAAATGCCCACCCAACTTCGCCGCCCCAATTTACCGATGCTCCCCAAAAAGAAATATCACAATCCACTGTTTCACGCTTAGGACCCCAGTCCGGACGCGGTACGGATATCACCCCCGACATAACACCAGCTCCGATTACCGCCCTCCCATAAATGCCACCATTCTGTCGACAGCCACCATGCGCACAATTCTCGCTTGCTAACGCATATCCTGGCGCCAACAGTAAAGCCACATATACAACAGCGACCAAAACAACCGAGCTCTTTGCCATCGAAATACGCCCCACCCAAAAGTTCAACATGCCATCCGCACACGCTCTACTTTGCCCACCCAAAACCAACAAATGCCAAATCGCTTTACGCCACACACATCCACCCACAGGTAGTCCGATATAGCCGTGCTGCATTTCAGCCTGCCCCCAACACCAACCCATCTTATCGCACGCCCTCCCTATTTGGCTATTTCCATTCCGAGTAGTCGTTCGGTCCAAGAACTATCACGCGACGTTCCGAAAATTTTCTTTTTTTAAAACCCAAACACAAAAAGTTACATTCAATGGTTACTGACTGATACAAAAACACATACACCACCTCTGGCCATTGACCATGCATTTCATCGCCACGATTAACCAACATAATCCCCTCTGGCTCATAATATCCATAGTCGTCTCTCCCCAATGCTCTCAACGACCATTTCGTTCCGACAATACGCCAGTCAATTATGCGTCCGTCGAATGCACCCACAAGGCATAAATGACCCCAAAATCCTTTTTCCCGCCAAACCCATTCTTTCATGTCCAAAATGTCAAGGGAATCGCTGAAATTCCAATTGCTTGTCGATAGCCATAGCTGGCCATGTTCTGAAAACACACCTCCACATATGGCAAATGGCTCAGCTCTATCTACATTAACACGCTTCAGCATCACATCATCAAAATACGGAACTACTAATTCTTGGTACCCAGTTCTAGCCACAAACTCATCAAATCCTTGTAGTGGAAATATTCCAACAAATTTAGGAATAGTAATGTCGCTATTGTCCAAATAGGAAAATGGTTTCTCGCGTTGGCCATCCCCGTTGTATTTTTCGAAAGAGCTCAACTCTGTTCGAGCGGCCTCGCCTATATCAGTCGTGACATCGTACACTAATATAATGTTCCTAGAAAGCCCCGAGTTAACCTCTCCATCGATACCGCTAAGACGATGCGCCTCAATCGAAGTGTATACAAAACCATCCATCGGGTTAAATGCACACCAACCACATTGCGTTTGTGCCTCCCATTGATCTGTAAATGGATTGCGAAAAAATAGCTGCATTGGTTTTCTATATGGTTGCAGGGCTTTCGTCGCCTTGACTAGCAAAGCAGGAAGCGCTTTCCCTGCGGCCTCGATAGGCAACCATACGGTATCATTCCACAAGGTCACTGCTCCAATGTGGTCGTACGAGCCAGGCCAGTCTTTCCAAATATAGGCCAAATCCTCTAATCTCAACTCTCGCTCAGGCATCTCAGTTTTAAATAGATCGTTCTTGTCTTTTCCCGCTTGAGCCCGCCAAACAAAACCTCGTTGTGATATGTATATATATTTCGAATCACCACATATTCCCTGATCTTGTCGCATGGTGTCACGGTGTCGACTCGATCGCTCGACTGTCGTTTCGCGCCAATTCTCTAGACCAGGTCGTCGCCACGACATTGGTAACAAGGACAATTTGGTCGGATTGGGAAAATACAAAACGGATTCAAGTCGGCTTGCTACTTCTGACCACTTGTACGATGGTGACAGCAGAACTGTATTTTTCATAGTTGCAATATATTGCTGCTTGGCGGTTATGCGCATTTTTATCAATGACCATGGCATTTTATAGCCTATGGCTTTGACATCATTGTTTAAAGAAGTTGCCATAAAACTCCCCTGTAATCGTCACCAGTTGATTCCCTACGGTGTTTTGCATGCATTAGGATTGCTATCCTTTTTGCAGATCGAGTACGCCAACGTCACTTGCCCGCCCACCACAACAGATTGCCGTTCGGGAACCCGTTGGTCCCTGAGTAAAACCACCATTGATAAATCATTCCGGCTCTCAGTAGGACAACATATCGGAAACCGGAGAAGGCTCCCCCAGCAACGCCCGGCAAAGACAGGTAGCGTGGACCATCTCGGTCATATAGGTCCAAGTCAGCCAGTATCCGGCCCCAGCCTACACTGCAAACCCTTTCGCCACGGGAACCTCCAAGTCCGGCACGGATACCCTTCCCACAAACCCTCCGACACGGGGCCTGCCAACCGTATCGTCCTTGCACCGCTTGATCGTACCGCCCGGGTGTGTACTGTACCAGTGCCTCCCATTTAACATAAGTCCCTGATGGTCTTCAAGCCACTTGTTGTCGTCGTACACCTTGCTTAGCCACGCTAGATGGACTTTGTCGATGCCAAGCCAATCGTATCGCTCTGTATTTGACACCGCAAACTTTATGCTCCCACGAAGACCAGCGCGAGCAATGAATGACCAAGGATAGGAGAGCGCATCCCCGGGCATTCCTCCATAGAACCGTAACAAATCGAGCTTTGTTTCACACTCAAAGTCGCCAAATATTTTCCTCTTTCGCACGGGCCCAAGAGCGTCCGAGCGCCAACCAAACCGACGCTGCCAAGACCACATCGTCCGTTTGCTAGCAGGACTTCAGCATGGCCAAAACCAGGCCATCCTTTTTTCGAATCGGCCCTAGCGCTTTCCCAATAATTGATGCTCGGTCGGTGCGGTCGCCCGCCCTCATCACCTCCCCCGGCCTACCAGACGAGGTCACCAGGTCGCCGCAACGAAGAACACCGCCTTCAAGGTTGGCGCGGCAATACACTCGCCCGGCCACTGACACCGGGACCGTCGGACAGCCGTTTGCAACTGTCTCTCCGCGGAGCGTGACTCCGGGCCGAAGGCCTCCCGCACCCGCGACAACACCAACTGCCCTTTTTGCCGTCCGTTTTGACGCAAGCACAACACCACCGCGGGAATAGGCGACCACAGAACCTGGCGGGAGCGGGGCCTTCGAATAGAACAGCTCAGCGAAGTCACCACCATTAAGCACTATGTCGCCAGCTTTGCCATCGATAGTGACAACGTCGCTGCCATCTTGATTATAAAACACGAGTCTATCTCCCGACAGGATCATCCCGCTCGCACTAAACATTTCTAATGCACAACCGATATCTCCGCATCCGAGTCGCAGGCCCCCGCCTGCACTTGGGGGGCGCATTCTCAAATACCGGTAGCCATCTGTGTTTACAATTTCGATAGGCCTAGGGCCTAAACTTTGGCTACCGATGTACACAGCGTCCCTTTCTGGGCCACTTTCCATTGACACACTTCGCTCTGCTCCACGTCCAATCGAAAGCGATGGTTTCGTTACATCGGCCACAATATATCGTTTTTTATAATCCTTTTGGGGCAGCAATGCAATTCTATTTGAATCAATCAACGCAACCGACAGTCCTGCCTGCGAACGGACAGAAATTTGTCCGTCCTTTCCTTTTGAAGGACCAATATCTTCTTGGCCAAGCTCCAACTCAGCCATGCTGTTTGACAGAGTTGCGGAAAGCCCAACTACTCCAGTGTTTTTGTTTGCTATTGTGACTCGGCCATCGCATGCATTCAAAGCAATAACCGAGGCACTATCGGATGTGGTTGTTGGCTGGATCTCGACCATATTGTTGAAGGACTCTCCCGGAGTGCAACTTGGCGATTTTCCAGATGCCGGTACCGCCCTCGAAGCCAAATCAAGGATATCGTTGAGCTCTGTCAAAACGGTCGTCGAATCGTGTGCGGCATCGTCTAACGCTGCGTACTTGCCGAAGGCTGTTGAAGGGGTCGGGATTGTTACGATCACCGGATGCCTTTCGCTATCAGACGCGGGATCAGGCCCCTCAGGAAGCAACAGATCACACCCGTTGCAAAGGCCCGACTTGGTATCTTGGCCATCGATGTTTCCAGAGCGACCAGCGACCGCTTCCGCTTGCTGCTTGCCGCTCTGATTCAAGTACTGATCAAGGTCGAAATTCATGGGAACCCCGCTTGCAAAATGGT
Organism: uncultured Myxococcales bacterium; assembly: GCA_964565265.1. Taxonomy (GTDB): domain Bacteria; phylum Myxococcota_A; class UBA9042; order CAIXZC01; family CAIXZC01; genus CAIXZC01. The sequence goes on along the minus strand of CAZMEC010000023.1, from coordinate 12,041 downwards.
CCGCCCAAACAAGGCCGAAACGGCCGTTTCCGTCTGTCCCACCCAGCCCCCATTCGAAACGCTGAAGCCCAGCTCTTTTCACCCGCCAACCCGCGGCTAAACGGGCCGAAAACCGGCGTCCCATCACAAGCACCGCGAACCAATTCCGCCAAAGACATGGTCCACGAGACCCTCAGGCATGAACCGGCCCGCGAGCCAGTTATCACTGCGCGTTCACGCACACCTTGAAGGTAGCGGTCCAAGCCGTTGCGGACGGCGCGGAGATTCGCCATCTGAGGTACTTGGTGAAGGTGGTCGTCGAGGTTGAATTGGGCCGCTCGCGCGAGGCATTGAACATCGCCGGGCCCACTGTCGGGGCCGTCACGGCCCCAACGGGAACGAACCAAGCCTCCGAACCAGTAGTGAACCCCGGGAGGGTATGCGAGGACTCAATGATGAGCGAAATCGGCACCGCAGGGCCAGCGTACAGCTTCGAGACCTCGACCGACACGAACAGGTGTTCATAGTCGCCGACATCCAGCCAGCCCTCAACAGGGAGCACCATGTCTCTGAAGTCACTGCCGGAGCCGCAGACCGTCGTCCATGCCTGTAGCGGACGCGTGAACCCTTTGCTTGACGCCATGATATCGCCTCCTATTTAAGCCTGGTATTCCACAGTGATACGGAAACACACAAACCAGTTTTCGCCGGCGCCAATGACCTTCCAGCGTAGCATAGTCGCAAGCCCGCTATTTACCGGTGCGATCGCATTGAGCGACGACGCCAATATCGTAAAGCCCCCTGCAGTGCCAGATGAGGCGACAGTGAACCAAGGCTCGTCCGGGCTTACCGCCGTCTCAATCACAAGGGATGACCCGGAATTGATGCTGGACACCTCCACGGAAATCTTGCATTCACGGATGTCGCCGATGTCGAGCCACCCGCTCTGGTCCTGGTACACCATACGGGCCGCGCTACCTTCCAGCGTCGTCCACTTCTGCAGAACTGTCTTGTTCGTGGCCATGCTTCACCTCTCCGTTACGGTTTCATGTTGATTGAGTATCTGAATGTGATGGACCAAGTGGGACTGGAGGCCCCGTCCACCTTCCACCTGATCAAATTCCCAAGCTGAACCGTGTTCGGAGCATCCGCGGACTTGGTCGCGGTCTTGGCCTCGGAAGCGGTAACAGCGGCCTGAGTCAATATTGGCGTGAAGACCTCTCGCATGCTGGACGCAGTCTCAAGGAAAAATGTGCAGCCCGAAATCGAGGCAACCTGAACACAGATCTGTGCACTCGAGAACGAGGAGCAGTTGAGGTACTCCTCAGCCGGTTGGACGATCCTCGGGAACACATTGGACCCGGTCCCCCGCAGCGTGATCCAGTCACTAGCGAAATGTGCGTTCATCAATCCCTCCTAGATAGTTGGCAATTCAGCCCGTACCACAAGCGAACCTTGCCCGCGAAGCGAGCTTTTAAACAACTTCAAAACCACGAGTTTCCAATCCGCGATTCAACCTTGCCGGCGCGGCGGTCGGGCGCCTTCATTGGGCGTTGACCCAAATCCGAAAACAGGCCATCCATTCCCCTGGCCCAGTCATCGGGGCGTCAATGCGCCACCTCAAGTACTTGGCCAGTTCAGTTCCCGAGGTGCTATTTGGGCGTTCCCTGAATGCACGAAAGCTTGTGGTTCCAACCGCATCGACCTGGCCGATCGGAACGAACCAATCCGGCGGCTCGGGGAATCCTGGGAGCGTGTGGCACGACTCAATAACCAGTTCTGGGCTGCAATTCGTGGCTGCCATAGCTCTGACTTCAACAAACACGAATACATGCTCGAAGCTCCCTACATCGGCCCATCCCTCGACGGGAAGTGCAACTGACTGGAATGTACTTTTGACGGTTGTCCAATCCTGCAGGTACCATGTGCGGCCGTTCGACTGCGGCATTTTTCGCATCCTTTCCGGTTCTAGTACTCGACAGTGATCCTAAAGCAGCAACTGAACCCCGGCTCTGAACCGCCGACCTCCCACCGCAAATAGCTCGCCAATCCGCCAATAGCGCCATTCTCGCTGAAGCCGAGCATTTCGCTGCTAGACGCGACAAACGAGAAGACTCCGGCCGTCATAAAATCGGCCACATGGAACCAAATCGCGTCCGGAGTCACAGCCGTCCGTATTGCTAGCGACGCCCCTCCCGTAATCGAGGCAATTTCGACCGTGACTTTGCACTCCGGCACATCGCTTACATCCATCCACGATGGAGACCCTTGGTACACGATACCGGACGATACGGTTACGATCGTGACCCAGTTCTGCAGGACTTCCTTATTCTTCGCCATTTGGGCTTCCCTACGCTTTCAGGTTGATGGAGTAACGGAATGTGATCGACCAAGTCGCTTGGCTCCCGCCATCGACCTTCCATCTCATCAGGTTGTTCAACTGGAGCGCGGCCTGGGACTGGGGAGACTTCGTGGCCGTAAATGCCACGGTGCCAGTGTTCGCGGTAGACACCAATTCGGTGAACTGCTCACGCACCGAGGCGGAGGTCTCCAAGGACATCGTGCAATTGGAGATATAGATGACCGTCACGGAAACCTGAGCACTCGAGTAGTCTGCGCAGTTGAGGTACTCTTCGAAAGGCTGGACGATCTTGGGAAATCCAGTGCCGCCGTGTAGGGTAATCCAGTCGCTCGCAACGCTCGCCTTCATTCAGGCCTCCTTGATGCGGTCAATCTACAAAGGTGCAGTAATCGCGGGGCGTGGCCGAGGGATTGGGCCGATTGGCCGACCAACACACCATGGAGGCTCTGCCCAGGGGTCGTTTTTCGGCTTTTCATGAAAATCGATATTCCCCAGAAAGCACGGTGTGTCAAGCGAAATATTTCCGTGTTTAGATCCCTGTTTTTCATTGGGGCGAAATTCAATGCTTCGCCTCGCCTCGGTTTGCGTCGTCACTCGGATTGACAGTTCATCCTGCATCACGGATTTGGGAGGATTGCTTGGCGCCTCCCGTGCGGCCCGCCCACGGGCTCACCCTTCCTCTCGACAAGAGGCCGATTTCCAGGCCACAATGGCGGCGCTTTGGTGGCCCTCGATGGAGTACCCATGAAACCTGTCCTTCGATCCCTGCTGGCCCTCTTCGTCTGCGCCCTGTGCTTTCCCGCGGTTCCGGCAATGGCCCAGGCGGCCGCGCCGGACGAGGATCGGGCCTCTTCCATTTTGCTGGATGAGGACCAGGCCCGGAAGCAGCGCCTCCAGGAGATCCTCACCGAACTGGAGTTGCTGGAAAAGGAACTGCTTCAGGCCCAGGCGGACCTGCCGGGCTGGCTGGAGGAGACCAAGGAGGTGACCCAGCGCGCCAAGCGACTGGCCAAGGAAAAGGCCGAGGCCGCCGCTGACCAGGCCCGCACCAAGGCCCTGGGGATCTTGGAGACCCTGACCAACAGTCGGCTGGAGAGCCTGGGCCTGATGACCGAGACCTTCCGGCAGGAGCAGTCCGATCTGCAAGAGGCCCTGAAGCTTGCCCGGGCCCTGCTGGTCACGGAGGAGAAGGCCAAGGCCCAGGAGGGCACGGTGCTGCTGGGCCGCAGCCTGGACGATCTGGTGCGCCACATGGAGGAGCTGCGGTTGGCGGGGGTCTCCCTGTCCCTGCTCAAGGCCCGGCGGGCGGGCCTCAAGGAGGAGCTGGACCAGAAGCTCAAGCAGCAGACCAAGGCTCAGGCCGCCACCCCCACCCAGCTCCCCGAGGCCCCCGAGGGCAGGGCCGACCTCCAGGCGGTCCGCAGCGAATACGAGAAGTCCTGGCAGCAGAACCAGGACCGGCGCCGGGAACTGCGCGGCCACATCCAGCGCCAGAACACCCTCCAGCTCAACTTCCTGCGCCTCCAGATCCTCCAGCAGGAGGCCCAGATCCGGCACCTGGACCTGACCAAGAAGCGGCTCATGGAGGCCCTCCAGGTGACCGACCCCGAGGTAACGGAGGCCCGGACCGCCCTGCTCAATCAAGACGACAGCCCCCGGGAGAAGGAGCGGGAGATCAACAAGGAGATCCGCCGCCTGCGCACCAACCCCCTGCCCCCGGACGAGGAAGGCCTCTCGGAGCATTGGGACCAGAAGAAGCGCCTCATGCTGCGCCTGAACATCCTCCAGCACCGGCTGTATGTGCTGGACCTGGAGGAGCAGCTTCGCCGCTTCCGGGCCGCCTCCGTCGTGGCCCTGGACCGCCTCGTGGACGGGCAGGCCCCGGACCCCGCCTACTTCGCCGACTACGGCCGCTTCCTGGACGCCGATAAACAGGAGGCCGCCCGCCAGGAACTCAAAGCCCGCCGCGAGGCCTGGCGCCAGGAGTACGCCTTCCTGCAGACCCAGACCGAAGGCGTCAAGAAGAAGGTCCAGACGGAGGTCTTTGGCCTCTACCTCGGGATGCTGGATCTCTACGACCAGATGGACTCCCATAAATGGCAGATGGAGTGGGTCGCCCAGACCGTCCGCCACTACCAGACCAGGTGGGAGCTGGCCCAGCGGGGACCGGCCTGGTACGCCTGGCGGGTGGGAGCCAGCCTCATCATCTTCCTGGCCGCCCTCTTCTTGTCCCTCATGCTGGGCAAGGCCACGCTGCGGCCCATCAAGGCCCGCCCCGAAGCCCCCCGCTGGCTTAGGAACCTGATGTTCCAGGTCTTCGCCGCTGGCCTGCTGCTGCTGTGGGCCGCCGCCATCGCCGCCACCTTCACCAACATCTGGGGCACGGTGCTGGGCTTTGACGGCATCACCACGGTCTTCTCCGCCACCCTGTTCACCATCGGGGACTCCGCCGTGTCCCTCCTGCGCATCGCCCAGCTTCTGGGCATCATCGTCCTGACGGTTCTGGTCAACCGCCTGCTGCTGCGCTTCATCAGCCGCTGGATCTTCCCCTACTTCAACTGGGATCTGGGCGTCCAGCACGCCTTCCTGGCCGTCCTCAAGTACCTGGTCTTCTTCGCCGGCGTGGCCCTGGGCCTGGAGCTGGTCGGCATCGGCCTGGGGGCCCTGACCCTCTTCGCTGGGGTGGTGGGCATAGGCATCGGCTTTGGCCTCCAGACCATCGCCAACAACTTCATCTCGGGGCTCATCATCCTCTTTGAGCGCCCCATCAAGAAGGGCGACTTCGTGGACGCGGGGGGGCTTCAGGGGAAGGTGGAGGAGATCCACGCCCGGGCCACCACCATCGTCACCCGGGACCAGGTCAGCGTCATCGTGCCCAACTCGGAGTTCATGTCCGGCAAGGTCATCAACTGGAGCCACGGCAGCGAACTGGTCCGCATCCATGTCCCCGTGGGCGTGGCCTACGGCAGCGATGTGAAGCAGGTGGTGGGGATCCTGACCGCCGCAGGGCAAGCCGAGGAGATGGTCCTCAAGGATCCGCCCCCCAAGGTCTGGTTTGCCGCCTTCGGGGACAGCTCCCTGAACTTCGAACTGCTGGTCTGGACCCGCCATGTGGAGGGACAGCGCGAGATCATCTCCCGCCTGAACTACGCCATCGACGAGGCCTTCCGCCGGGAGGGCGTCGAGATCCCCTTCCCCCAGCGCGATCTGCACATCAAGTCACTTCCCGAAGGCTTCACCAAGTCTTAGGGCCACCCGCGCCTGGATCTCTGCCCTTAGCAATTCGTCCCCCCGGTGGACCGTATTCAGGCCCCCATATTCCTCCGCCGTGAAGCCCTGCGCTTCCAGCAGCCGCTCCAGCAGGCGCCCCACCCCAGCCACATCGCCGGCGGCCTCCAAGGGTCTTCGCTCGCATTCAAAGGTGGCCTGCAGCTCAACCCAGCGGCTGGTGGCAGGATTCTCAAGCTGCCGGGCCAGGGCGTCCAGGTCCGCCTGGGTGGGCTTGCGCCCCGCGAGGGTGGCCCCGGGGACCCGCCCCAGCGCCAGGCCCGCTGGCACCTGCAAGGCGACCTCCTGGACCGGCGGCACGGCCAGGGGCGGGGCCTCCTCGGAGGCCTCTCCTCCCAGCAGCAGCCAGCCCCCCAGGCCCCCCAGCAGCAGCACCGCCGCCAGCGCCGGCAGGCCCCAACGCATCAGCCTTTGCCCTGTCTGCCCCCGGGGGGGCTTGGGCAGGTCCGGTTCGGAGGCCATGGTGGGCATCTCCGCCGCCGAAAGAGCACCCGAGGGCTCGTGGCCGTGGCCCAGGCCGGTGGTGGCCAGCAGCCCCTCCCGGGCCCTGGTCCGCAGCCCCTCCTGGTCCTGCTCCACCACCAGGGAGGCAGGCTCCAGGCCCAGCCCCCGCAGGGCCGCCCCGAACTCCTCCATGGTGGCGAAGCGGTCGTCCCGGCGCTTGGCCATGGCCCTGTTCAGCACCTGCATCAGCGCCTGGGGGACCTGGGGGTTCAGGCTGCAAAGGGGGGCAGGATTGGCCATCAGGACCCGGCTGATGATCCCGTG
>CAZMEC010000023.1:2159-5544 GCA_964565265.1 uncultured Myxococcales bacterium | reverse complement strand
AACACATTGCCGGGCTTGAGGTCCCGATGGATCACGCCCAGGGAGTGGGCAAAGGAGAGGGCCTCCACCAAGGGCAGGGTGACCCCCAGATAGGTCTCCGGCGTCAGGACCCCGCCCTGGGCCGCCAGCCAGGCGTCCAGGGGCAGCCCCTCAAGGAATTCCATGACGATGGCGGCGCAGCAGTCCTCGTCCACGATGTCGCTGACCTGGACGATCCCGGGGTGCTTGAGGTTGGCCTGGATCCGGGCCTCGTCCAGGAAGCGCTGGCGCAGCACCAGGTTCTTCTGGTGCTCCTCCGTCAGCATCTTGATGGCCACGGTGTTGCCAAGCCTCAGGTGGTGACCCCGGTAGACCCGGGCCATGCCCCCCTTGCCAATGAGCTCGTCGGCCTGGTAGCGCGCCAGGACTGGGAGGGCTTCATCCATGGGGCTCAACCTCTGTCCCAGGGGAAGGAAAAGTCCAGGGCAAGCTCCTGGCGTAGCTCTTCGAGTTCCTGTTGCACCGAGGGCAGCAGGGGCACGCCCGCCTCCAGGCGCCGCTGCATCTCCTGGTATTCCTTTTCGCCCGCCGTGTAGATGTGGGGCTGGCCCGGCGCCCGCCGGGACCCTCTAAGCTCCCGCAGAATGGCCCCCGCGGTGGCCTTGAAGGCGTCCAGTTCGGTGAAGGCCGCCACATCCATTGCCAGGAAGAAGTGGCCCAGCCTGTTGGGGGCGGGCTTGCCGTCCTCAAGACCCAGCAGGCCCCAAAGGAACGCCCCCTGGGTGAAGGCCGCAGACAGCAACTCCACCACGGTGGCGTAACCGTAACCCTTGTAGCCCGCGCCCTTCTCCCCCGCGCCCCCCAAGGGCAGCAGGGCGGCCCGGCCCGCGCCCAGATCCGCCAGCACCCCGGCGGCGTCCGTGCGGCAGTGCCCCTCCTCGTCCACCACCCAGCACTCGGGCAGCGGCCGTCCTTTGCGGGCGTACAGCTCGACCTTGCCCCGTTGGGCGATGGAGGTGGCGCAGTCCAGCATGAAGGGGAAGTCCTCGTCCGTGGGGATGCCGAAGGTCAGCGGGTTGGTGCCCAGCATGGGCTGCGTCCCAAAGGTGGGGGCGATGGCCGGCCGCGCATTGCTGCCGCACATCCCCACCATGCCCGCCTGGGCCGCCAGCCCCGCGTAGTAGCCGGCGATGCCAAAGTGGGTGGAGTTCTTCACCACCACCATGCCCATCCCAAACTTCTTGGCCTTGGCGATGGCCAGCTCCATGGCCTGCTTGGCGATGACCATGCCCATGCCGTGGTGGCCGTCCAGCACCGCCGTGGTGGGCCCCTCCCGCAGCACCTCGACCTGCGTCACCGCCTGCTGCACCCCCTGGCGCAGCCGCGTCACATAGATGGGCTTGAGCCGCGACACGCCATGGCTGTCAATGCCCCGCAGGTCCGCCGCCAGCAGCACCTCGGCGCAGACCCGGGCGTCCGCCTCCGGCACCCCCAGCCGCCCCAGGACCGCCTCCATGAAGCGCCCCAGTTGTCCCGCCTCCATGCGTGCTTCCGACATGCCCACCTCCCGGATACCAGCTTCTTTCGCTTGGCCGTGGGGCGAAATTACGCCCATCCGAGCCCGAAAACAACCGCTTCGAGGCGCCATTCCACCCACTCCAACCCGACGCTGCTGCCCCACACAAGACGCCAACGCCATGATCTCCTGTTGCGTCATCCCTACCCCCTCGCCCCCCGTGTCCTCCCTTCTTGTTTCGAACGCCCGCCCCAACGGGGAAGCTTTTTTGGGCGCTTGCCATCCCGGGGCCGGCCAAATAAACTCCGGCCCGTGGCCCCTTTAGGCCCCCCAACCCTTGGAGTTGACCATGACCCAGCCCCTGCTGGACCTTGACGCCGTCCAGGACCTCCTGGCCCACCGTCCCCTGCTGCTGATGCCCCTCTTTGGCCGCACCGACGCCGCCGTGCTCATCCCCGTCCAGGAACGGGACGGCGCCCACTGCCTGCTGCTGACCAAGCGCGCCTCCAACCTGGACGACCACCCCGGCGAGCTGTCCTTCCCCGGTGGCCGCCGGGACCCGCTTGACGCCGACCTCCAGGCCACGGCCCTGCGGGAGGCCCAGGAGGAGATAGGCCTGCCCCCGGATCAGGTCCTGCTGCTAGGCCGCCTGGACGACTTCTCCAGCAACTCGGGCTACCGCATCGCCGTCTTCGTGGGCCTCATCCCCTCGGACTTCCAGGCCGTCCCCAAGACCGACGAAGTGGCGGGGGTCCTATCTGTCCCCATCAGCGTCCTTCGGGCCGCCTGCCACGGCCCCTCCGTGACCCTGTGCCGCCGGGGCTTCCCCGAGACCTTCCCCGTCTTTCGCCACCAGGGCGAGCTGGTCTGGGGCATCACGGCCCGCATCATCAAGGAGTTCCTCTCCGCCCTCACCCCCGACGACCAACTCTCCGAGGAGGACCGCCTGGAGGCCAGCTTCCGTCAGGCCGCCGGACGCCTCCTGGCCGCCAAGAAGATAGTGCTTTGCACCCACATGAACCCCGACGGCGACGGCCTGGGCTGCGAGGCCGCCCTGTACCACGCCCTCTCGGACCTGGGCGCCCGGGTCCAAATTGCCAACGCCGACCAGACCCCCCCGCGCTTCCAGTTCCTTTTTGAGCGCATCCCCAAGGACGCCTTCGTCGAGCCCACCGAGGGCCTGGGCCGCCAGTGTGACTGCTTCCTGGTGGTGGACACGGGCGAATGGAAGCGCGTGGGCCGCGCCGAGGCCGCCGCCAAGGCCGCCGGCGCCAAGCTGCTGGTAATGGATCATCACCTCAGCGGCGACATGACCTGCGAGGGGTCCCTCATGCTGGCCCGCTCCTGGTTCTCCTGCACCGGCGAGATGGTCTCCCGCCTGCTGTCCACCATGGGCGTCCCCATGAGCGAGCCCTACGCCAGCCCCCTGCTGGCCTCCATCATGTACGACACCGGCGGCTTTCGCTTCGTGGGCCAGCGCAACGAACCCTTCGAGACCGCCTCCTACCTGGTCCGCAGCGGCGCCCGCACGGCGGACATGCAGGAGGCCATCTTCGCCTCCATCACCCGCCAGCGCCTGGACGCCACCACCCGCATCCTCTCGTCTCTGACCTACGAGGAGGGCGGCCAGTTCGTCTGGGCCTGGGTGGACAACAAACTGGCCGAGGAGACGGGCGCGGACCGGGACGACATCGGGGAGGTCATCTCCACCATGATCGCCCTGTCGGATGTGAAGGTCGCCGCGCTGATAAAAGAAGAGCACCGGGAGCGCGTCAAGGTGTCCCTGCGCTCCAAGGCCTGCTGCCCCGTAAGCTCCGTGGCCCTGGCCCTTGGCGGAGGCGGCCACGCCCACGCCTGCGGGGCTGTAATCAAAGGGAGCCGGGAGGGAAT
>CAZMEC010000023.1:0-2059 GCA_964565265.1 uncultured Myxococcales bacterium | reverse complement strand
CCTACAGAATGGTCTTGTAAAACGCCTCGTACTTCTTGGCAGACAGGGTCCAGGAGAAGTCCCGGCGCATGCCGGTGAGCACCAGCTTCTTCCAGTCCTCGGGGCGGCGGAAGGTGTCCCGGGCGCGGCCCAGGGCGCCCAGCATGGCCTCGGTGGTGTAGGGAGTGAACTTGAAGCCCGTGGGCTCGCCGGGTTCCAGGGGATCGGTGACCGTGTCCCGCAGCCCCCCCACGGCATGCACCACCGGGGGCGTGCCGTAGGACTGGCTGTACATCTGGTTCAGGCCGCAGGGCTCAAAGCGCGACGGCATCAGGAACATGTCCGAGCCCGCCTCGACCAGGTGCGCCAGGGTCTCGGAGAAGGCTATCTTCACGCCCACCAGCCCGGGGTACATGGTGGCCAGGCCCCGCCAGGCGTTCTCGTACTCCGCCTGACCGGCCCCCAACAGGGCCAGCTTGAAGCCCATGGAGCAGATCTGATCAATGCCCGACAGCACCAGGTCCATGCCCTTTTGTTCCGTCAGGCGGCCCACCATGCCGATGATGGGATCGGGGGTCTGGGGCAGGCCAAAGGCGTCGTGGAGGGCGGCCCGGCAACGGGCCTTCCCGGCGAGATCCCGGGCGCTGAAGCGGGCGGGCAGGCGCTCGTCGGTAAGGGGATTCCAGGTGGCCGTATCCGCCCCGTTCACGATGCCCCGAAGGACCTGGGAGCGGCTTCGCAGCACCCCGTCCAGGCCGCAGCCGAACTCGGGCGTCAGGATCTCCTCGGCGTAGCCTTCGCTGACGGTGGTGATGCCCGCCGCCCGCAGGATGCCGTTCTTCAGGAAGTTGAGGCGCCCCCACTCGGTGAAGTCCCCCAGGTCCTCCAGGGGGAGGCCCAGTTCGGCCGCAAAGTCCATGGGAAACTGGCCGTGGAAGGCCAGATTGTGGATGGTGATCAGGGACTTGATGCCGCGCTTGGCGGCGTAGTAGGGCAGCAGGCCGCACTGCCAGTCATTGCAGTGGATGAGGTCCACCTTCTGGGCCTGGGCCAGTTGGGCCACCGCGGCGCAGAAGAGGCCAAAGCGCAGGGCGTTGTCGTGGAAGTCGCCGCGCTCGTCGCCGTAGAGGCCGTGCCGTCCGAAGAACTCGGGGTTCTCCAGGAACAGGATGGACACCCCCGCAGGGGTCTCGCCCCGGTAGACGCCAAAGGCCCGGCGGCGGTTGCCCGGCTGGACCTCCAGCACCTCGGGCAGCTTCTCCAGGCCCTCCAGCTTGACCACCGGATACAAAGGCATGACCACGGTCACATCCAGCCCGAGGGCGGACAGGGCAGCGGGCAGGCCCGAGGAGACATCGCCCAGCCCCCCGGTCTTGGCATAGGGTTCCACTTCCGACGAAACAAAGAATGTCTTCATGGCCGCCGACCTCCCAGCGGGCTGATGGTAGTCGAATCAATTTCCAAAGGCCAGCGCCAGCGAAGGGCTACCGCCAAAGCAGGTAGACGCCCTGGCTCACCAGGAGCCCGGAGAGGGTCCCCGCCAGGTCCCAAACCAGATCCCTGCCCGAGAAGCTGCCCCCCCGGCCCGCGTCCAGGCACTCCTTGCCAAGCCCCGCCCCCAGGCCCGCGGCGCCTCCCACCGCCCAGCCCAGTTCGGGGCGCTGGGGGGCCAGCCCCAGGCTCAGCCCAAAGCCCGCCGAGGACAGCCCCAGGGTGACCAGGAAGTGGGCCGCCTTGTCGGGCCCCAGCCACTCGTCCCCCGCGGCCCCCTCGCAAGGCAGCAGCAGCAACCCCAACCCCAGCACCATGGCGACAAGACGCTTCATGAGGGCGATTATGCGGCCCCGCGGATCAATTGCAAGGCGGCGCTGCCGGCCGTTGATTTTGCCCGCCGCGGATGCTAGCTTCGGCGGGCGAGAAAACCGTGGGAGACCATGATGAAGAAACCGACCTTCCAAGATGTAATCCTGGAATTGCAGCGATACTGGGCCGAGCAGGGCTGCGTGCTGACCCAGCCCTACGACCTGGAAAAGGGCGCCGGCACCTTCAACCCCAACACCTTCCTGCGTTGTCTGGGCCC
>CAZMEC010000022.1:11712-22972 GCA_964565265.1 uncultured Myxococcales bacterium | reverse complement strand
GAGGGCAGCTTGGGCTGCTTGAACGCGTTGCGGGTCGGTCCCCGGGGCGGTCTTGGCCAGGGCCAGGTATTGCTCGAAGTCAGTTGCTGCCTGCTCGGGGCGCGCCAGGGCCTGCAGGCATCTGGCCCGCTCGAACAGGGCATCCAGCGCCTTGGGGTTGGCCTGGACCAGCTTGTCGAACAGGGGCAGGGCCTTGTCCAAGCGACTCTGGGCCTGGTACACCAGCCCAAGCGCGAAGGCGGCATCGGGGTCCTCCGCCAGTTTCAGGCTAGCCACCAGCGCCTCTTCCGCCTCGGGCAGTTTCTTGGCCTTGAGCCGCAGGGTGCCCAGCCGCCGGTACAGGTCCGCCGAGTTGGCGTCCAGCTTGACCGCTGCCTCCAGATGGGCGATGGCTTCTGGCAGCCGGTTCGACCGGGCCAGGGCATCGGCCGCGTTCATGCGACTGGCCGGGTTGTCCTTGACCAGCAGGGCCTTCTCGAACATCTTGGCCCCGTCCTCAGGCCGCTCCAGTTCCACATACAGGACCCCTAGATTGTTGAGGGCCCCAAGATTGGTAGCATCCGTGGCCACCGCCTTTTCCAGGGCCTCAAGGGCCTCCAGGGGGCGTCCCGCGACCCGCTCCAGGTTGGCCAACGCCAGGCGCCCGGGGATGTAGGACGGGGCAGCGGCAATGCTCTTGGTCAGGATGGCCCTGGCCTCCTCCAGCTTCCCCTTCCGTAGCGCCAGCCTTCCCCGCGCCGTCTCAAGCAGGGGCCGATGAGCCGCCTCCGAAGTGGTGCCGAGAATCTCCAGGGCATAGCCCAGCGCGTCGAGTTCGCTTTCCGCGAAGCTTTGAGGTTGCTCTGCCGCCCGGGTGGCAAAGGCCAGAAGGTGCTGAAGCCGCAGCTCTGGGTTCCCCGGGTCAGCCTTGATGGCCTCCTCCAGGATCATCTCGGCCCGGCGGTATTCGCCCATCTGGCTGGCCTTCCCAGCCCCCTCCTGGTGGATCCCGGTCCAGTTGGTCAGCGCCCGCTGCCGCTGCCAGGAGGTCCAGTGGTTCAAGGCTGAGGGCACCAGCAGGGCCAGCAGGAACAGCAGCAGCAGCATTCGCAGGGCCAGCCTGCCCGCGCCGGGCTGACCTGAGTCGTGATTGTTCATTTCGTCTTCTCCTGGGTTTTCAGGGCTATTTGGAGGAAATCACCAGTGGGTCCCCAAGGGTCGTCCCCCGATCGGCGTCGGCCGGGGCGAACAGCGGGCGCCGGTCCAGCAGCTTCAAGGTCACGGATCCATCCTTGGGGGCTTGGAAGCGGAAGCGGGCCAGAGGGCCGCTTTGGAGCTCGTTGAGGTTGCCGGCCGAATACACCACCACCCGCAAGCTACCGGCCTCGGCCTCCTGGACCACCAACTGCTTCTGCGCGGCCAGGACCGCCCCCAGACCCTCGCTGCCCAGCAGGTTCAACTGGGCGGAGGGCTCAAGGAAGAGCTCCATCATGCGGGGACCGAGCTGACCGGCGACGCGGGTGTAGTGCAGGTCCACCACCACTTCTTCAGGCGTGGAGCTGGCCAGGGTCAGCGCCAGGGTGGCCCCAGCAGGAACCTCCTCAGCCGGGCCCCCAGCCTTGTCCTCGGTGTCCAGGCAACCCCAAAGAGCAGTCAGCGCCAGCGCCAGGCAACAGGTCAGTCTTGCGATTCTCATCTTCGTGCTCTCCTACTTTATGATGGTGAACTCTATCCGGCGGTTGGCGGCCCTGCCCTCCCGGGTGCCGTTGTCCTGGATGGGCTGCGTTTCGCCCCGGCCTGTGGCTTCCAATCTGGACCGATCAATGCCCTTTGAGACCAAATAGTCCCGAACGGCCTCTGCGCGCCGCTTTGACAACACCAGGTTGGCCTCGGGAACCCACAGGCTGTCTGTGTGGCCGGTGATGCGGACCCGCAGGGCGGGGTTCTCTAGCAGGATCCGGGCGGCGTCATCAAGCACGGGCAGGGAGGCGGGCTCCAACTCCACAGTGCCGACCCGGAAGGTGATGCCCTGGAGGACCCCAGAGAATTTCTCCTTGGCCACGGGTGCAGGGGCCACGATCGGTGGTGACGGCAGGGGGGGCTGGGCAGCGGGGGCGGGCGGGGGCTCGGGGGCGGGCGGGGGCACCTCAACCGGCTCGGGCTCCGGCTCAACCTGGGGCTCCAGCACGGGGCAGGGCCTCGCCAAGGGGGGGGCCGGGGCCACAGCCCTCTTTGGGGCCGACCAGAACCAGTCCACGCCCAGGCTCACTTGCAGTTGATGCCCCAGGCCCTTTTCAACGCCATCCACCAGCAGGTGCCTGACCTCCAGCCGGAGCGGCAGCGTCTCGAGGAAGCGGGTCTTGAACCCCAGGCCCCAGTGAAACTCCTGATCCAGATCAGTCCCCAGGTCACCCGAAACGCTGTGGTGCGCCCCAAGGCCAAGGTCCAGGAAGGGCCCGCTTTGGGGGCCCCGAAGGTGCAACAGCACATCACCCGTGTAATGAAACGCCAGGTTCACCCAGCCATCAGTGGACCAGAGCGGCAGCACATCGAGACCCGCCTCCAGGCCTATCCTGCGCCAGGGGTTGACTCCCAAGCGTCCACCCACCAGCCCGGCGTGGCGGGCCTGGGGCGACCCGGCCTGGGCGTCCGTGAGGGCCCAGTCATCAAGCGTGAAGGCCCCGCCAAGATGGGCCCCCACATGGGGGTTCCAGTCGGGCTCCAAGGCCAGGGCAGCCGTCTGGCCAAGCAGCCAAATGGCCAAGCCCAAGCCCAACCCCAACAAGTATCTGGCGCCTGCCATCAGCAGCCTCCCCTTGAGCCCCGCGTTGAAACCCTCATCTGGCCTCGCCGGCCGGCACCTCGGTCGCGACCACCAGATACTGCCCGGTGCCGGGCCCGTTGGCCTTCACCCGCAGGGTGAAGACTCCAGAGACGGCGGGCTGGAAGCCCTTGACCGCCGCAAAGAATCCCTCGCCGCCGTTGTCGTCGCTGGCCACCTGGACAGCCTCCGGATCAAGCACCGTGAGGAACGAGTCCATGGCGCTACCGCAGTAGGCCAGGGTCTGGAAATCATAGACCTGGCCGGCCACGAGTTCCACCTGGAAGTCATCCTTGTCGTAGGGTGCGCCAATGGCCGCCTGGGTCCGGGCACCCAAGGCCAGGGGAACCGGGGCTCCCTCGGGGGCGCTGTTGGCGGCGACACAGAGGCCCGCCTCGCCGCAGACCTGATCCTGGCATTGACAGCCCGTCTCCTCGGTGCAGCGGGCACTGCGGGCCAGGAAGACATAGCCGCCGGTGGAGAGGTTCTGGCCCCTGACCCGGGCCAGGTATCTGCCGGTGGTCCCAGGAATCCACAGGGCCAGGAGGGCGTGACCGCCCCCACCCGAGTCCCCATCAAAGGCAAGCTGCTGCTGGCCCAGGGCATCGTAGACCGCCAGCTCCAGGTCCACCGGTTCGCCACACAGGCTGCTGGTGGACAGGGAGTAGGGCTCGTTGGCGACGAGGTCCAGGCCATACCAGTCCTGGTCACTCTGGGTGGCCAGTGTGGCCAAGACTGGCACTTCAAGCGCCGCCGGAGTGACGACCGTGGGGCCGTTGTTGGGCTCGAGTTCAGAGGGGTACCGGGGCAGGCAGCGCCCGGCGTCCAGGCCCTGGTCTTCACACCGGAAGGCGTCGGGGCAGGTGCAATCCGTGTCCACCTCGCAAAGGGGCTTCATCGGGGCGCCAAGGTCCAGCAGGTAGCCCTGGCTGATCCCGTCAGTGTGGAGGGTGACCTTCAAGAAATAGGTGCCGGCGCTGCTGATCTCCACAGCGGAGAGCTTGGAGAACGGCCCGTTGCCCCCGTTGCCCCCGTCATCGTCCGCGACGATAAGGGTCTTCCCGTCGGAGGCGAAGAGCTCCAGCGTGGTGTCCACTTCCACAAGACAGTTGGCGCGGGTCTCCGCGGTCAGCAACTGCCCCACGGCCAGTTCCAGGGAGTACCAGTCGACCTCCACGGAAGGCGAAACCAGCCCCAGAATCACTGCCTTTCCATCCTCAAGCTGGACCGGCGTCGCCGTGGCCGTGGAGGAGTTGTCCTGCGGGGCCTCGCAGTTGGTGACGGTCTCTCCACAGGTGGGCAGCTTCAGCCCGGCGCAGACGCCGTTCTGGCAACTGTCCGCGTGGGTGCAGTGGTCCCCATCAAAGCAGCCCAGGCCAGTCGCCTTGGGGACCTTGAAGCAGGTGCCGGTGGCGGGGGCGCAGGCGCCCACATTGCAGTCGTCGCTGCTGGCCGAACAATCCACTGCGTCACCCAGGCAAACCTTGTTGCCGTCCGCAAGAACACAGTGATCGTTTGTCGTGCAGAGGCTCTGGTCGTCGCAGGGATCGCCAGGAAGGAGTTCGTCGCAGATGGAGCAACTCTGGCCCTGGCCAAGGCATTCGCCACCCTGACAGGAGTCGTTGCCCGTGCAGGGGTCCTGGTCGTCGCAACTGGTGCCGTCCGGGCGGTTCGCAAATCCGCAAAGGCCGGTGGAGGACTCACAGACGCCCTGGGTGCAGGGACCTCCGAAGAGAGAGCAGTCCTTGGGCTGACCGGTGCACTGGCCCCGGAAGCAGCCGTCCGGCTGGGTGCAGGCGTCAGCGTCGTCGCAGTTGGTGCCATCCAACACGGGAATGGCGGCGCATTCGCCGGTGGCCGGGTGGCATTGGCCCAGCATGCAGGCACCCTCCAGGTGGGAGCAGTCCAGGGGCAGCGGTTCGGACCTGCAGGTTCCTGCCAGGCAGGACCCGTTGCGGGTGCAGAGGTTGCCGTCTTCACAGGCCGTTTCGTCTTCCAGGGTCTGAAGCACACAGCCCCCGGTGGCGGGGTCGCATTGGCCCACCGCGCAGGGCCCGTCCAACTGGGAGCAGTCAAGCTGAAGAGGTGTGCCTGTGCATTCCCCCTCCAGACATTGGTCCTTGACGGTGCACTTGTTGCCATCGTTGCAGGAGGTCCCGTCGGCCGGGCCCTCGGAGATGATTACGCACTGACCGGTGGTGGGATCACACTGGCCCACCTGGCACTGGTTGCCGAAGCTGGAACACTTGACCTCGCTTTTGGGAACACAGGTCGTCGTCTCGCCATCCTTGAGGCAGCGCTCGCCGTTGGTGCACAGGTCCCCGTCGTCGCAGGGCTGGCCGAGGGGTGCCCAGGTCAGCTTGCATTCCCCGGCCAGGGGGTCGCAGGCGGCTGTGACACAGGGGCCATCAAGGGTGGAGCAATCCAGCGCCTGGCCCACACAGGTGGCACCCAGGCCGGTGACCTCGCAGACATCGGTGACGGTGCACCCATCGCCGTCGTCACAGGCGGTGCCAGGTTCGGCAAAGCTTTCGGCGCACAACCCAGTCAGCGGGTCGCAGGCCCCGGTGCCGCAGGCGCTGTCGAGATCGGAGCAGTTCACCCCGAGCCCCAGACACTGCAGGTTCCCGTCCTGGACCTGACAGGTGTCGCCGATGGTGCACAGGTCCTGGTCGTCGCAGTCTGCCCCTTCTGCAAGGGACCGGCCCTTGCACAGGCCCAGGCCGCAGCGATCATCGCTGGTGCAGACATTGCCGTCGTTGCAGGGGGCCCCATCGGCCGCGCCATGACAGAAGTCGTCCGGGATGACATACACATCCGCCTGCTCGGTGCCATCCTCTGAAAGGATCCCGGCGTCTGCGCTCTCACCCTCGTGACAGGCCCCCGTCAGCCCCCCAAGCATCAAGCTCAAGAGGATCACGACCGCCGCCTTGCCCATCCCCAGATCAAACTTTTCAACAGCAGTCATCTGTCACTCCTGGATGGATCGTGTTCGGTACCTGAAGTAGATCACGATGTCCTCAATGATTGGCCGCTGGTTCTCCGGCAGTCCGGTACCAGCCACCCAGCCGTTGCTGGTGGCCCCGTCGCCGACTCGGAGCGGAACGACCAGCTTCCAGTCCAACGACGCGAGGCTGCGGTCCCGGGCAAAGTAGCGCCAGCAGGCACCGCCTTGCGGGATCCCAGCCTGCTCCGGCTGGTTCATGCAAGCCGGGAAACCAGCCGAGTGGGTGGAATAGACGGGTGGCGACTGCAACTGGGCATTGGTGTTCTGGGGGGCGTAACCGATGGCGTAGGTTCGGATCGGGAAGGTGAGCACGGGCAGGGTCCCGACCTCCTGCTGCACGGACTGGGAGGTGCAGCTACGCAGGTAGTCGGTGGGGCCGCGCACCAGTTCGTAATTGACCGTCTGGCTTTGCTCATGAAGGTTCTTGCCCACGACATTGACCGCGACATTCCCGTCTCCGGGCTGGGTCGGTGCCTGCGGGTCGCTGGCATCGAGCAGGTGGTTGCAGGTCAGCGGGCTTATCAGCCACTGCTTGCCCCCGGGGAGATTCTCCATCAGGGTCAGCGGCAGCCCGATGGGGATCTCGATCTGGTCTGTCGGTACGGTCGCCCGGATGCGCCGCTTGAGATAGGGAGGCGAGGTGATGGTGTTGTGGAAGCGCTGCCCCTTGGTCAGCACCTTGCCGGTCTGGGCATCGACGATATCGGTCAGGTGCGGGAAGATCAGCTCGCGGATAGAGAAGCGCAGGGTCTCCACATTGGTGTCCGAATCACAGTCGACCCCGGCAAAGCCGCAGTAGCTGAGTTCATCCACCCAGAGGGCGAAGACGAAGTCCTCGATGTCATCCACGGTCACCGCCGACAGGGCCTGGTTGACCAGGGCCTGGGCCTGGCCGGGGCTGACATTGTATTGGTGGATGAAGGCCATGGCCATCTTGTAGGAGAGCAGCACCAGGTCCTTGAAGCCTTCGGTCGCATCCCGCGCTTCGGCCTCGCCCCGCAGCAGGCTGCCCGATTCCCGGCCGACAAGATGGTCGGCGACAAAGGTGACCTTCTCACCGTACCTGTCGAGGGCGTGCTGCGCCTGCCAGCGCAGGTCCTCGATCTGCAGGAAGAGGTCGAAGGACTGCTGGGAGAGCGTATCGAACTTGTCAAGCTGCGCCTGGAAGGACTTGGCCGCGCTTCTGATGGTCTTGGCAGCCTTCTCGTGAGCCTCGTACCACTCCAGGGCGATGTCACCGTACTTCTGGATGACATTCTCCAGGACCCACGCCGCGTTATCCAGTCGGCCCTTGGCCGCCTTGGCAGCTTGGATAACCGCGGCATTCAACACCTTGACCACGGCCTTCTGCGGGCAATCCGTGCCCACTGCGACGCCGGCGATGGCCATACAGTCCGCGGCCTCCGTCGATTCCTTGGTTACTTCCTCCGGGATTTTGATCGCTTCCGCAGCCTGTTTGAGAATATAGATGACCAGTTCGAAGGCCTTGTCCTTGATCCACTTTCCGTTGGCCTCGGCCAGCGTCTGCATCTCGGATTCGACGGCGTCCTTGAGGCTATCGATCTCGCCGGACATGGCGTCAATGGCCACCTCGCGCTGAAGGTCGAGGGCCTTCCTCTGTTGGATCAGCAGCCCCATCTTGCCGCCGACGCAGGGCCGCTTGTTATGCTTGGCATCGGTGATGAAGGACTTGGTCGTATCGAGCCCGCACACGGAAGGGCCCCCGTCTTCCGGGTCGAGGGAGCCGTCAAGCCATTTCAGGTAGCCGACAACGAGCACGGACTTGCAGGCGTTCACCCCGACATCCGTCAGGTCGAACACGACGGGGTACGGGATACTCCCCCTGAGGTCATTGATGTCGTCGCAGTTCGAAGTCAGCCCTTCGGGGCACTCTCCGCCGTTCTTGCAGGTCGACACGATCTCCTGCCAGTCGTGCTCGCCCAGGAACTTCTTGATCAAGCACTGGCAATACTCCGTATCCGGCCCGCATTCGTCGGAGCCGGGGTTGGGATCGCCGCAGATCTCGGCCAGCTTGTCCTCCATCTCCCACTGCGCCTGTTGCAGCGACTGCTCCAGGGCGTCGACATCGGAGAGCGAGGCCTTGAGATTCTGCACGGCGATGTCAACCGTCTTGCGCGCCTTGGCGAGCTCGCCGCCGTCGCCGTTCTTCCCAACCAGCCGTTCTCGGTAGTGCTCCCAGTTGGTCACCTCGGTGTCGGTGTTCTCGAAGTAGATCTCGTTGGCATGGACGCCAATTGGATTCCAGGCCGGGTCGAGCTGGAGCAGTGCATGCTGCCCCTTCTCCAGGCTCTTCTCGGCGGAGCCCGAGTAGCTGAAGAGCGGTCCGTGCCAGTCCGCTTCGAGCGCCATCAAGTAGACCTGCAACAGGTACTCCTGCTGAAGCAGGTGGTTGGCGAAGAGGAGGTCGGCGGCGTCGGCGTTGCCGAAGATGCGCCGCTTCAGGTCGATCAGTTCGGCGATGGCTCCCAGGCGGTCCTCAAGGACGGTGCGCATGATCTTGAGCCAGTCATTGCCGGCCTGCTTGAAGTTCATGACCGGCCAATCGAAGAGCACGGCGGCCGCCGGCGCTCCGACGATCAACTGGGTGACCTCGTCGTAGCTGGAGACCGCCTCCCGGAGCCGGTCTCCCTTGTAGGAGACTGCCGTGCCCGCAGCGAAGGGATTGACCTCGTTGCGCAGCAGGGTGAGGAAGGCATCGGAGCGGGCCCGATCCCCCTGGAACTTGAGCGCCCTGGCGAGATCCAGCCAGAAGCGGTTGTGCTCCTGCATGGCGAAGAGGTCCTCGTAGCCGTCGGCGTCAGCGGGACAGCCTGCCGTCGGCATGGTCGCCAGGCAGAAGAGGTCCTGCTCGCCGGCGGTCGGCGTCGAGCCTCCGGCGTCGAGTGCGGTCATGTTGACCCAGCCGCTGACGATCGCCTTCTGGTGAAGTGCCAGACCGCAGCGAAGCCGGGTCTCGTCCACGCAGACCGGCGGCGGTGCAGGCAGGCTGTCGTCGCAGGGCACGATCCAGTCGGCAAGGTATTCGTAAACATTCAAGTAGCTCTGCTCGCCGGCGGCATCCTGGCCGAGATTGACCAGCCCGGTCTCGATCACCTCCCGGAAGTCGAGCAGGTTGCCGAAGATGGTAGTCTCCCCTCGAACCGCCTGGGCGAGGTAGGTGAGAAACTTCGAATCCTGGCTGAAATTGTCCGCAGCAGCCGACTCCTTTGCGCAGGCGGCATCGATCTCGGCGTTGATTGGGGCCGCGAGTTGGGCCTTCTCGGGGAAGGCGGTGACCTTGGCCAAGATGCCGGTCAGGCTCTGGTCGCCGCTGCCGTCGCTGGGGGGCGAGAGAAGCGGCTTGGTGAAGGTAATCGGCGTGCTGTCGGCCAGCGCCTGGTCCATGGAGAAGTCGCCCGAGAGAGTGAAGGCCCCGTTGGGGCTGAGGCCGGTTATGGTCTCGCGGTAGAGCCCGTGGTAGCGGGCGATGGAGGGTTCGAAGGTGCCGAAGAACTCGACCCGCCGCCGGATGGTGCGGCCAAAGAGGTTGCGGGCCACGATGGGCTCGGCAAGGCCCGAGGCGTCAGGCTCGCCACAGGCGGTCCCATCCTCGGTGATGCAGAAGCCTTCCGGGATCTCGATGACGCCGACGAGACGCATCAGGTTGAGGGCCGGGGAGTAGATTCCGATGAAGGGCACGGAATCCTCGATGGCGCTGGCCGCCTTACCGACGCTGAAGGATAGCGCCGAATGGCCGTTGATCCTGCCGGTCACGAGTTGCCCCTCGGTGATGTCGATCAGGGCGGTTCCCGAACTACCCAGGTTGTTGGCATCCATCAGGGGCTGCCACCGCCAGACCTGTTCCTGATCCACGAAGAGATCCATCTCGAAGGAGAGCGGTCGGCCGGGGTTGAGGGAATTGCCCTCATGGCCTAGATAGACCGCCAGCCGGCCCGAGTAGCTTCCAGATGGGGAGGCCTTGGTGAAGACCACCGGGATCGAGTCGGAGTCGCCGTTATCGAAGAGGAGCCGCAGGGTCGCCGAATAGCGGCCGGGCGAAAGCTTGTCGGCGGCGGCCTGGTCGAGGTAGATGGTGATTGCCTCTCTGCTTGCCGCGGTGATGGTTCCGAAGGGGGAGGCCATCAGGATCCACTGCTCGGTGTCGTCGACGAAGCAGTCGTCCTGCCGCGCCTCGCACGCCTCGACTGACTCGCCGGCCGGCAACTGGTCGGGATCATCGCAGTCGACGAAGGGCTGCAGGCAGAGGGCATCCTCCTTGAGGCCGTAGGTAATCTCCATGCGGTAGCCGAAACCGACCGCCGGCTGGTCCAGCACCTGGCGCTTGGTGATGAGATCCATGATCACCATGGCCGATGACTCGAAGTTCTGGATGGCGTTCAGGCGCAGTTCGTCGCGGGCGAAACGGATGGCGTAGTTGAGCGGGTCGAAGACAAAACCATCCGTCCCGACCGGCGGCGGAAGCGCCCGGCATCGGTTGTTCTTGGTGCAGTACCACCCGGAATCAGGGCAATCGAGACCTGAGGAGCAGTTCGGTGCGCACTGTCCGAGGAAGCAGTAGGCCCCGGCCGGGCAGTCCTGGTCGACCTCGCAACTGGCGGTGGTGACATCGGAGTAAAGGCATTTTCCGAGAATGTAGTTGCACACCTTGAGGGCCCCGGGGCACTCGCGCTCCAGGCTGGAAAAACTCTCCTCGCGGGAGGCGACGAAGCCGCACTCGCGCTGGCAGGTCTTGGTGTCGGGCGAACAGTACAGGCCGCCGCCGCAGTCCTCATTGGTGGCGCAGGCGACCAGGTCACCGGGCATGCAGGAGGCATTGACCGAGGCGTCACAGCAGCCCTCGGGGAGGTCCCCGGCCTCATCCCGAAGGCAATCCGGTTGTTCCAGAAAGGCCAGGACGCAGAGGTCCACATCGAAGACATCAAAGGCGCCATCCCCGGACTGATCCAACAGCCTGTCCAGGTTGGCCTGGAGGGAGCAGGTGTTCTCAGTGAACGAGGGGCTGACCCCGGCCAGGAAGTGGGCCACGCACTGGTCCAGCAGCGCCAGGTCCATGCGGAAGGGCACGGGCAGGCAGACGAAACCTTGGCGGGCCTCGTCGGGCAGCCACTTGGCCGCGCAGATCTCGCCGCCCGCGCACATGGAGGGCAGCCGCCCCCACCCGCCGGTTTCGTCATCCTGCGCCTCGCAGGGGATCGAACAGACCGACGCCTTGATGGGCGCCGGGAACCAGGCACAGATGGTGGCATAGGTGTTGCCGGCGCAGTCGGCGCTGGTGGCGCAGGGTTCGCCCTGGCCGCCGGGGTTGGCGCACTCGTTGGGCACCTCAGGGATGGGCTCCGCCGCCTTCGCGGGCGAGAACGCCAACAGGGCGACCAAGAGGGCCAGGATGGATGCGGGGTATCTGTTCATGGCATCTGCCTCCCGGTTGCTTC
>CAZMEC010000022.1:0-11612 GCA_964565265.1 uncultured Myxococcales bacterium | reverse complement strand
GGTGCTGCCCGCCAGCGTCGTGGCGCCCTCGAGGGTCAGTTGGCCCTGGACGACAGTGGGCCCAGCGACGACGGTGTTGCCAAGCAGCGCCAGGTCGCCCTCCACCGCGGTCTCCCCGACCAGCACGGTGGGGCCCTCGAAGGTCATGGTGCCCAGGAAGGTCACATCGCGCTTCTCGCCGGTGGTCCAAAGGTACAGTTCGTCGAACTGGGCCTGGGCCCCCGTGTCCATGGTGCCGCCCTCGAAGACCACCAGGTCCAGGAACTTGACCTGGCCGGTGATGTTCATGCCGCCGGACACCTGGGCGCCGCCGGCCACCGTGAGGCCGCCGCCGAGGACCTTGGCGCCCCCCGCGGTGACGGTCACGCCGTCCCCAACGGTCAGGCTCTGGGCCAGGCGGGTGTGCCCATTGATATCTGCATCTCCTGCGGTGCTGAGGCCGCCGGCGGTGACGGCCACGCCCTCCACCACCTCAAGCCTGCCGCCTATGCTGCCATCCCCCGCCACCGCTGCGTCGCCGGCCACGGACAGGTTGCCGCTGAGGGTCACTTCCTGGCTACGCAGCACCAGCAGGTCAAGATCCTCCAGTGCGCCGTCCGTGTGGTTGCGGGCCATGACCCGCACGGTCTTGCCCCCCTCGGGGTTGCGGGTGGGCGTCCACAGAATGAAGCCGCCATCCTCCCAGCCCGGGGCCATCCAGTCCTGCCCCTTGGAGGGGTCGGTGTAGAAGTCGAAGTAGCCGGTGCCCAGCTTCTTGGTCAGCCACAGCTGCCTGTCGGCGGTCAGCCGATGGGCGTAGTGCGCCACCGCGGCCTGATTGGCCTGGTGGGCGTTCTGGGCCACCTTGGCGAAGTTGGCCTTGACGGCATAGGGCACCGTTCCAAGGTCAATGGCCTTGAGGCAGTTCTCCGGAGAGCCAAGACAGATCTGGAAGGCCAGGTCCTCGTGCTCGGCTATGACCTCGTGGAGCTCGCAGCTCATGTTCTGGCCAATGGAGAGGTTCAGGACGCTGCCGTGGACCTCCACATTGGAGAACTGCTCCATGCAAAGGGTCCCGGTGGGCCCGATGATCTTGACATAGACCGTGTTGAACACGCCCTCGCCCAGCGGCAGTTTGGCCTGGGAGACCCGGGCCTGGAACTGGAAGACCTCCGGCACGGACTGCAGGGAGACCTCCTCAAGCTGGATGGCACAGGGATAGTCCTCCAGGCTTCCACACTGCACGACCTGGCCCCTTGCCGACCCTGCGCCGACAAGCAGCATCATGCCAAGAGCCGCCCACGCCACCGTCGTCCTGTAGTGGAAACTTGCAATCTTGCTCATCGTAACCCCTCCAGAAGAGTTGCTGACCGTTGATTCCCTATTCATCATTTGTCCACCATTTTCAGTTCAATTTCGACCGGCCCCAGCAGCTTGTTGAGATCCAGCGGGTTCGAATCAATCGGAGAAACGCCGCGTTTCTCCCCAAGCCAGTCGCCGAAGTCCACCTTGCCGTTCCCATCGTTGTCGACCCAACAGTTGATGTCGTACTTCTTGCCCTCGGCCAGAGCGGCCCCCCCATTGGTCTGGACCTGACAGCCACTGGTGCAACCGCCCGAACCGACCGAAACGACCGGTGCCGAAATCGGCAGCGACGCGGCTTCCGTAACCGGTCCCAGACCTTCCAGAGCGAAGAAGCAGCGCATCAGGGCCCCAGGCTCCAGGGCTCCCGAGACCTTCCCGATAACCAGGGCGGGACTCATCGGCCCAAAGTGCGCGAGGCCGACAACCGCGGTCGCTGCCTGCCCGTCGGCAATGTTGACGACTTTGACTGCAGCCACATCCTTAGCATCGAAGAGCGGCAGCCCGGTGGCCGGGTCAGGGCCGCCCACCGCGTCGACCCGGACATAGAGCACATAGGAACCGCCCAGGAAGCCGGCGATGCTGGAATTGGGGCCCGGGGTCATGAGGGCGTAGGAGGCCTGGCCGCCCTTGATGCGCTTCGCCTTGGACCAGACGCCGACCAGCGTCTTGCTCTTGAGAGAGTAGAGCCGGGCATCGACCAGTGAGCCGTTGAAAGCGTTCAGGCCGGTGAGCGTGACCGTCAGCGAGGCGGCCGAGTAGCAGTCCACATTGACCGAGGTGACATTGGCCCCTTGGATCTTGCCGGTGCCGTTGCTGATGACGCAGTTCTGCATCGGGTCCTGGGGCTGGGTTCCAATGGCCACCTTGTAGTCGAATCCGTTGGGCACCTTGTTCTTGAAGGTGAACGAGCCGTTCTCCTTGATGTCTAGCAACTGCGCGTTGTCCTTGAAGTTGAGCTTCAGGCCGGTGCCCTTGAGGCCGGTCACCGTTCCGCCCACCGTGAACATCTCTTGCTCCTCGGAGAACGAGCAGATGATCAGGATGTCCGTGACATTGTCCGACCCGACGGTGCCCGAGCCAAAGCCCACCTCGCACTGTTGCATCGGGTTGGTCGGCGGGTTGACCACGCTGACGGTGTAGGGCTCGCCGGACTTCAACTGCGACTGGAAGCGGAACGCCTGCTCGCCCTGGATGGGTGCGGTGATGACAGCCATCGTCTCCTGGTTGTTCAGCGCGATGGTCAGACCGCTGCCCAGCAGCCCCATCACCTTGCCGCCGATGGAGTGGAGCGGAATGGTCGTGCAGACCAGATTGACCGTGAGGTCCTGACCGGGCATGACTGGACCGTCGTCTCCCCCGATCGGGGAGAAGGAGCAGACCTGATCAGGTCCCAAAGGCTGCTGCGAGACGATCAGGTCAAGCGGCGCACCCTGTTGAACAGCCTTGCTGAACAGGTGGACCCCGTTGGCGGCGCAGGCCAGGTTCTGGTTGGAGCCGCGCTCTTTGACACTGAGGCCCTGGCCCTCCAGGCCAGACACCTTGAGCCCAAGTTGGTAGCTGGGCGGGGTCAGACAGGAGACCCGCAGGCTGGCCACATCGGCCCCCGCAACGGTCCCCCCAGCCCCCTCCAGCGTACACTGCTGCCCCAGGGGCGGGGCCAGCAGCGTGGCCAGATAGGCGTCCCCATCGGACGCGGGCAACAGGTCCCCGAAGTCAAAGGCGCCAGTTCCGGCGGACAGCCTGGCAATGGCCAGGACAGTGCCATCGGCCCCGGAGAGCATGCCACCCAGCAGCACCTGGCCGGTGGCCCCGGCGATGGTGCCACCAATCTTGTAGGCCGCCCGCCCGCACAGAACCTGCACCAAGGGGCTGATGGGCACGGCGGGAGTGACGCTGGAGTCCGATTCCACTGCGCCGTTGCCGCTTCGAACCAGGCAGCGGGTTTCTGGATCGGCGGGCTGCTGCAAGACCGTCACGGTGTAGCCCTTGCCCAGCTTGACGGCCTTCGAGAAGACCCATTCCAAGCCGGCGCAGTTGGCCGCTTCCGGTACCAGTTCCGCGCCATCAACGGCCAGGAGGTCGCCCTCGTTGGCCAGCACTAGACCGCCACCGGGCTGGTAGCCCAGCACGCAGACGCGAAGCGGGGCCGTGGGCAGAGACACCCGTTCGAAGCCCTCCTCGTGCGCGAAGTTGCGGAAGAGGCCGAACTCAAGGTTCTGGAACTCGGTGTAGGAGTTGCTGGTGATGCCGGCGTTGTTGGAGTCCACCGTGACATCGCCGCCCAGCCAGGCGTGGCAGGGCTGGACCACCTCGGAGCTGACTTCAACCTGGCAGACATCGCCGTTGTCCAGGACGATGGCGCCGGAGGTGGCGGGCCATTCGTGGATCTGGGGCGCGACGCTGAGGTAGATGCCCGCCGAGAGGCCCGTGGGGCTGTACACATTGCAGTTGAGCAGGGCGTGACCGTAGAGGGCCCGGTTGAACTCGACCAGCGTGCTTCCATTGGCACAGGCCTCCGGGTGGAGCTTGCACCAGGCGGTCTTCTCGTTGGAGCGCTCGGTGGCGATGTTGCCGTAGAACACCTTCTTGGCGAGGCCGTTGTCCACCGGGACCAGGTTGCCCTCGTAGGTGCAGACAGGGTTCGAGACGATGGAGTTCATGGCGCCGGCGCCATCCACAGTGATGTCGAGGACCACGGCGGCGGGGTTTCCGCCCATCAGGAAGTCATGCTCTCCCTGGGTCAGGACGGGGCAACCGCCTTCGGGGCTGTTGACACAGGCCTGGGCCATTTCGTGGAAGGGGATTCCGACCTCGTACCCGTTGATGTAGCGGCTGCCCTGGGCCTGCTGGTAGCAGGCGGAGACATCAGGGGTCTCTCCGGCGGCCTTGGCGGTCCGCAGCAGATCGTCCACGCAGAACTGGTCGTCGTGCTCGCCCAGGCCGGTGGCCGCGCCCGTGACATTCAGGTAGGGCATGGTCACCATGCGGAGGCGCAGTTCGCCGAAGGGATGGGGCGAGAAGAGCCCGTAGGGCTTTCCGTAGGCCTGAACCCGGCTTCGGTGGTGGACCTGGACCCGGCCGACCCGGTGCCAGTTGGCCCCGTAGAAGGGACCGCCGCTGACTTCCACCAGGAGTTCGGGGGAGTGGAGGTAGTCATCCACGCCGTAGGCCGTGATGGTGATGGGGATCTTCTGGTCAACGGCCTGGGTGTAGCCATTCCAGCCCGTTCCCGGCGAGGGCGGTATGGTCTGGCGCATGCCGGCGCCACCCGAGAAGGTGGCCGGAGCGAAATCCCACCAGGTCCAGTCGTGCAACTGGCAGCGGCCCTTCTGGCAGTATTCCAACGAGGGGTCACACAGGTAACTGCTGGCCTCGTCATCGAACTGGTAGCACTCGCTGACGCAGGTCCCGGCGTCGCAGGAGAAGCTCTTCTCGTCGGGGCAGCCCTCCACGGTGGCGATGGTCAGGGCGCCCAGGGTCCGGGTGCCCTCGCGACAGTCGACGCAGGTCTGGGTCGTCCCGTCGCAGAAGCGGCAGGGACCGTTGGCGCACTGCTTCAGCAGACATTGCTGATCGGTGTTGCATTCGGCGGAACAGACCCAGGCGAAGGCGTCCGGGGATTCGCCGTATTCCTGCTCCACCGCCTCAGGGCGCAGGGTGCAGCGGCCACCCCAGCCAGCACAGGTCCAGGGGTCGGAGGGATCGCAGGGAACCATGGCGCACTCGGAGTCGATGCAGAGATGGAAGGCCGGGCACTCCAGGTGGTTGTTCCCGCAGCCCGGGAGCTTGGAGGGAAGGAGGCCGTCCTGGCCGCTCTTCTTCAGGCCCGCGTGGCCACGCTCGGCCTCGCTGCGGAAGGCCAGGGAGTCGCGCAGCCCGGAGAACAGCTTGAGCTCGTCCAGGCCACCGCGGAACGCAGACAGGAGGCTCTTGTCGGCCAGGTGCTGGTAGCCACCGACCCAGCCGCAGGGGTAGAAGCGGGTCTGACGCACCCAATCCATGGCCCGGACCACCATGGCCCGCTGGTCCACGCGCACCGCGTCTTCAGCGGACTTGGGGCTTTTCGGGTCGGCAAGGTCAAGGTCGCCGGTCGCCAGCAGCACGGGCTGGGCATTGCTGATGACCGACAGCAGCAGCCGATCTCCGTCGGGGGAGAAGGTGGCCTCTTGCAGCAGATCGAACCTCTGGGCGGGGTCGAAGGGCATGGGCCCGGTGCCCGCGTCGTTGAGGCCCTTGATGAGAAACTCCGCCGGGGCAAGGCGCTTGGCCAGGGCGAAGGCCGCGGTGTTCACGGGCTCCTCACCGGGGGGCCTGATGCGGAAGCGGAGGGTGGCCACCGTCCCGGCCGGGATGGGCGCCGCAGACAGGGGGCTGGTGAACTGGATCTTCACATAGGGGACCTCGAAGGCCACTACCTCGTTCAGGCCCAGGGACTTGTCCAACGCCATCAGCGCCGGGGCCAGCGTGGAGCCGACCTCATCCAGGACCAGGGTCTCGTCGTCAAAGGCCAGGAAGAGGTTGTGCTCGGCGTGGGGGTAGCAGTCCTCTTTGGTCCATTTCCCGTCGCCGTTGCGGTCCTCGTCGGACTGCTTGACCTTGTCGAAGTTGGCATCCCAGCACTCTGCGGAGTAACCGGCCGCCAGGTGGGTGAGGGTCACCTGGTAACCCTCCGGGGCACCGCCGGGGGCCTCCGGGGCCTGCCAGGGCGTCCACTGAAGTGAGTACTGATTCTGCTGGGCATACTCGACATGGGAGCGCTCATAGAACAGCCACTTGGACACGATGGGCGCCTCAGCCGCAGGCTTGACCGAGTAGTGGGCCGCCAGCAGCCGGGTCTCCTCCTCCGGACCACCCAGCCCGGGGAGGTTCTCGGGGGTGCTGTTCAGGGGCAGCAGCTCGTCAATGGTCTGGCGCTGGATGCGCTGGTCGTCAAAGTTCACGCTGGAGGACTGCAGCACGATGGTCCCAAGCGTCCCCGCCTGCTTGTCCCGGCCCTCCAGGAACATGGCCCTGGTGTGGTTCCGGTCCAGCACGCCGCTGGTCAGGCGGTAGTCCTTGATGGTCTGGTTGGCCACCAGCATGTTGTAGTCGAGCTTCGTGGAGAAGCTGCCGTCGGCCAGCTCGATGGCGACCTCGTTGGCCACCGGGTTGTAACCAATGTAATAGAGGTGGCTGACCTGGGCGAAGACATTGTCGTAGGACAGCACATCGTAGACCGGGCTCTCAAAGACGATGCCGCTGCCGTCCGGGGCCCAGCGGGGCCGCCGGGCCTTGAGGCCACGATAGGAGTCACCAAAGCCGACCGTGAGCTGCCGCTGATTCGAGCCGTCGCCGTTGGCGATCCAGATCTCGTAGGACCCGCTGACATTGCAGCTATAGACCAGGCGGTCGAGGATGGGGCTGTAGTCCGGGTCCCTGTAGTTCGCCTGGCCGCTGCCAAGCACCAACTTGGTCAGCAGGCCCGAGGGATCGGTTCGTTCGATGCGATGCAGCCCGGAGCGCTTCACTCCGTAGTAGATGAACTCCGGGGACCCGCCGCCAAGCACATCGCCCTCTTCATGCAGCTTGATGTCCTTGCCGCCCTGGAACTGGGGGCAGGCGACGGCCATCGGGGGCTGGCTGAAGGTGTAGGAGGGGAGGGGGGTGCCGTCGGGCTCGGCCGTAACCGGGAGACCGTCGAAATAGAAGAACACCTCACCGGTGGCGGCATCCAGGGAGAAGCCCAGGTGGTGCCAGGTCCGCAGGCGGATGCCCCGGACCACGGGGATCTCGGTGGTCTCCCACTTGGCCAGGAAATCGCCATCGAACAGGTACAGCCCGGTGGCGGCGTTGCCCTCGTTGACCAGCTTGAGGCCAAAGCGGGTCCTCTCATCGAAGCCGTTGTGTGTGAACAGCAACTGGGGGGTCCCCGCCTTCTCGTCAGCGCTGGGGCCCTCTGCGAAGAACCAGGCCGACCAGGAGAAGCTTTGGGCGCCGGCAGCAAGGGGCTGCTGGTAGTTGACCGGGAGGCGCAGATGGCCGCTGGTGCCGTCCAGGTAGATGCCGTCCATCACCACCCCGGGGATGGCCTCGGAGCTGTTCACCTCGCCGTGCTGGAGGAGGGCGAGTCGGGCCAGCAGGCGGGCCCGCTCCTCTTCGTCTGGCTCGTTGGCACAACTGGCCAGCAGCCCACAGAGATCCTCCGCCGTGGGGATGGCCGCGTAGGCCAGAGGCGTGTCCAGGCTCTTGAAGCCGTACCATAGCAGCAACTGGGTGGCGACCTCAGCCCGAGGGGACAACGCTACTTGGGGACCCCACAGCTCGTCGTCGGTCAACTCCTCCTGGATCTCGGTCGTGCCCTGCAGGGGCGCTACGCTCTTCAACTGGAGCTGGTCCTCGGTGGAGAAGCCAAGCTCGGTGGCGCCGTCGCCCACCCTGCGGAAGACCAACTCAATGATGGGACCAGTGGGGATGGGGTGGGACGCGCCCAGATCCATCACGGTCAGACGCAGCGTCCCATCAGACAGGTGGGTGGTGTGAAGCTCCTTGCCAAGGGCCACCAGGGGGGCCAGGGCGCGGGAGTCCTCAAGCACCAGGTTGGTGCCATCGTAGTCAATGTAAAGGTCCAGGACGCGGGCCGGGATGGGCGTCCAGTCGTAGTGGACATGAACTATGGCCTGGACATCGTCCTGGGCGACCAGGTCAAGGTGGAAGGCGGTGCAGCCCCCCGCGGGGCAGTCCCGGGCATGGCAAAGGCCGGTCCCGTAGTCAGGCTCGTATTTGCAGGCCTCATCGAAGCTGCAAGGGGACTGGCCGTCGCAGAGCCGTTCTGCCTTCTGGGGATCGAGGCCAAGCTGATCTTCCAGCCAGGTCGGCACTCCGTCCCCATCGGCGTCGGCGCAGTCGTCATCCGTGCGGGCTGGGCTGTAGGCACAGACCGGGTCCGGGCAGGCCGCAGGTCGCAGCCCCTCAGGCCACCAGCACACCTTGCCGGTGTTTGGCTGGTCGACGCAATTGACCTCAGCGCTGGCGGGCAGGGCGCATTGGGCCTCGGTGCATTCCTCCGATTGCAGGCAGAGTTCACCGGCACACAGTGCCCCGGGCACCACGATGGTCTCGTCCTCGTCGGAGTAGCACACCAGCCGCCGGGTGGGATCCTGGGAATCCTGGTACTCCAGCAAAGCCAGCCAGTGGTCAGTGGCGTCCACGGGGGCGATGCCGTTCTTTTCCCAAAGCCGAGGAGGGAGGGCGCAGTTGTCCGCGAGGCATTGATTGTAACTGACCACCTGCTGATAGGTGGAGTCCTGGTCAACCGTCCCGCACTTTTCCACACAACCGAGATAGCGGCCGAAGTTGTACAACTCCGCCAGCGTCAACGGTCGGGCCTGCGCCGAGGGAACCCAGGCCAGGGCAAGAAAGACCAACAGGAGCGTCGGGCGAGCGGTCCTCATTGCACAACCTCCGGCCAGATCACCACGGGTGCATCGTAGTCAATGATTCCAAGGGCGAAGTCCGCCGGGGGCGGGGCGAAGACCTCGTCCCGATCCACCAGGCTGATGACCGCGGGCTCATAAAGCCAGGGCATCCCCAGGGGCCCCTCTTGGGTCTGGAATCGGAACCGAAGCAGGAGCCAGCGGCCGGCACCTATTAGATTCGTGTTGGCAGTCGAGAACAGCAGCACCTGATGGATCCCGTTGGCCAATACAGTGAAGGGTTGGCCAGTGTCGGCGTTCACCAGGGGCTCTTTTTCGGAAGCCATGACCGCAGGTCCCACGCCCACCGTTTGAAGCTTGACGGGACCAGTGACCTTGAAGCGGATGTCCGCCATTCCGGGCAGCGGCGCATCGAGGGCAGGGTTGAAATCCAGAGCCACCGTGATCTCGGTCACCAGGCCGTCCACCACTTCCTGGTCCACCAAGGCAAGCCGCCAACCGCAGTCGGCGCAGTTCTCAAGGCTTGGACAAGGCCCACAGGTGGTGCCACAGCCGTCGGGCTGTCCGCAGGTCGCGGCGTCGCAGGCGGGCACACAGCGGCACCGACCTTCCACGCAGGCCGCCTGATCCCCCGCGCAGGTGCCGCAGGACTCGCCACAGTGGGTGCCGCACTCCAGGCCCAGTTGGGCGCAGGTCTTGGAGCAGGGGTCCCCAGGATCGGCCACGCAGAGGCCCAGGTCGTTGCAGACCTGATCCAAAGGACAGCTCCCGCAACTTCCTCCACAGCCGTTGTCGCCGCAGGCTCGATCACCGCAGGTGGGTTGACAGGTCACCGCATCCTGGTCGCCGGCCGCCGGACCACCCGGGTCGGAGGGGTCGCCGCAGGACAGCAGCAGCAAGAAAAGGCCAAGGAACCGACAGACACTTCCACAACCAAAGAGACCCTTCATCAGAAGCCTCCACTAAAATACATAGCAAAATAGGGACAAATTTTTTGACAAACGGGAAAGTATCAGGTGGCTCAATGTTTAGCAAAGGGAAAAAAAGGAGTGTACCAGGGCAACCCCTTTAACAATTCCGGCCACCAAGCCGAGACCCCTCGCAAGGAGAACCCGCCCGGTTGAGGTTCTGCAGTTGACCAGCCTCAGGTCGGCGCAAGACAGCCGAAAATTGCCAGAAATGATGTCCCAGGTATAACTGACCGCGTACTAACGACTGGTTGCCATCAGGAGGATCCATGTCTCGCGTCTACTTGTACCTCGCATTCACCGTTCTGTTTGTGACCCTTGGCTGTGGCGGCGGTGGAGGTGGCGGCTCCAAGGACAATGACACCAACACTGCTGACACCCTGGGCGGCGATGCCGCTGGCATTGACACCGTGAGCGCCGACGGGGTCGGCCTTGATGTGGAGATCCCGGGGACCCCGGTCACGGTCACCGGCACCGTGCTCGACCTGGCCACCTCCCTGCCCCTTGCCGGTGTCACCGTGACGGGCCCGGGGGCCGAGCCCACCACCACCGATGCCGACGGCAACTTCACCCTGGAAGCCGAGTCCCGCGAGGGTCTTGCGGTGCGGGCCACCAAGGAGGGTTACACGGCGGCGGTGGTCCGGGTCTCCGCGGCCGCAGCGTCCTCCGAGGCGGTGACCCCGTTTGTCACCATTTCCATGAAGGTTGTGGCAGCCACGGCCCAGCTTGATTCGGCTGAGGGCGGCACCATCTCTGACGACAGCGGGGCCCAGGTCACCTTCCCGGCCAATGCCTTCGTCACCAAGGACGGCCAGCCCATTACCGGCGAAGTGACCGTGACCATCACCCCCATCAATCCCTACGACCCCGAGGATCTCCTGGCCTTCCCCGGCGGCTTCGAAGCCATCAACGAAGACGGTGAGGCGGGCTTGCTGTACAGCTATGCGGTCATGGACATCTCGGCCACCGCGGATGGCGTCCCCTTGACCTTGGCCGAAGGGACCACCGCCACCGTGTTCTTCCCCCTGGAAGCCGCCGTGGATGCCCCCGAAACCATTGCCCTGTGGAGTCTCGACGAGACCAGCGGCCTTTGGAAAGAGGAGGGCACCGCGACTCGCCGAGCCCTGGAGGGCAAGCGGTACTACGAGGCCCAGATTCCGCACCTCTCCTCCTGGAACTGCGACTCCTTCAATGGGCAGGTGGTCCAGGTCAAAGGGACCATCACCAGCTTCGACGCCGACTTGAACAGCGCCTTGAAATCCAATGTGGTCTGGGTCGGCGAAGGAACCAGCTACAACTTCACGGGCCGCTTCAATGGCAGCGGCAATGGCCTGGAATTTTCTGCCAACATGCCGGCAAATGACTTCGTGGCGTTCCAGATTCTCGGCCAGGCCGGGCCCCAAAACATCACCTTCACCTCAAACGCGTTCTTTGCCCTGACGCCCGCATCTGGCACGGTGAATCTCGGCAACATCCTGGTGGTGAAAGACACCTGCCCCGAAACCACATTGTTTGGACTGACCGCGATTACCCCAAAGGCTTCCTGCAACGGTAAATGCGTGTTTTTCACCTACTTCTGTATTCCCGGGATGGACCCCATGCATCCTTGCGCGACCAACAACGGCGGTTGCCTCAACGGGCGGCAGTGCGTCGAGGCGCCGTCCCCTTTGCCCGACACAGCGGCCAAATGGTCCTGCGGTGACTGCCCCGCTGGGAAGACCCCCTTGGGCCTGATGGATTGCCAGAATACGACCTGCGCCATCTCGGCGGGCTTCTGCGATGACTTTGCCACCTGCGCGGACTCGGTCTCGGGGGTGGTGTGCACCTGCAAGAGCGGCTACTTCGGCAGCGGCAAGGCCTGTTCGGCCTGGTCCAACTGTACTGCCGG
>CAZMEC010000021.1:22377-23146 GCA_964565265.1 uncultured Myxococcales bacterium | reverse complement strand
ATCTCGGCGCGGGCCTCGTCGATGGTCTTGCCGGCTTCCATGGTGGCGACGCGGGAGAACTCTTCGAAGTTGGCCTCCAGCACCTCGCGCAGCCGGAACATGACCCGGGCGCGGGTGGCGGGGGGGGTGCTGCGCCAGTCAGGGAAGGCCTGGGCGGCGGCCTGCACGGCGGCGTCCACCTCGGAGGTACCACAGAGGGGGACCTGGCCGATTATCTCGCCCGTGGCGGGGTTGCGGACCTCCACGAACTGGGTGGCCTTGCTGGCAACCCATTCGCCGTTGATGTAGTTCCTGCACTGCTTCACGGTCATTGGAAACCCTTCTTGAACAACAGCCAGAACCCCAATTGGATCGGATGGTAGTGCGGGCGTTTTTGGATGTAAAGCGGTTCGGCGGTCGGGGTTCGGATCGGGCTAGGGGTCCAGGCGGTAGCCTAGCTGGCGGACGGTGATCAGGTAGCGGGGGGCGGCAGGGTCGTCCTCCAACAGGCGGCGCAGGGCGAGGATGTAGTTGTCCACGGTGCGGGGGGTGCCCTCGAACTCCCATCCCCAAACCTGTTCAAGGATCTGTTCGCGGGAGAAGACCTTGCCGGGGGAGCGGGCCAGGAAGGCCAGCAGGGAGAACTCGCGGGCGGAGAGCCTCAAGGGTTCGCCCCGGAGGGTGGCGCGGTGGGTGCTTGGGTCGAGGGTGAGGGGGCCCACCTGGACGGGGGTGGGGGGGGCCGGGCAGGCGAGGGGGGCCGGGCAGGATATGGGGCCGGGCATGCTAT
>CAZMEC010000021.1:3213-22367 GCA_964565265.1 uncultured Myxococcales bacterium | reverse complement strand
TTGGGTCCAGGTTGATGGGGCCCACCTGGATGGTGGTGGGGGGGGCTGCGGGGGGGGTGCGGCGCAGGAGGGCCTCGACGCGGGCCAGCAGTTCAGGGAGGTGGAAGGGCTTGGGCAGGTAGTCGTCGGCGCCCACCTCCAGGCCCTCGACTTTTTGGGAGACGCTGTCCCGGGCGGAGAGGATGAGGACGGGGACCAGGTTGCCGCGGTCCCGCAGCTCGAACAGGAGATCCAGGCCGTCGCGGCCGGGGAGGGTGAGGTCCAGGATGATGAGGTCGGGGTGCTCGCTGAGGGCCAGGCCAAGGCCCTGGTTGCCGTCGGCGGCGGTGAGGACCGTGTGGCCCCGGACGGTGAAGTTGAGGGCCAGACCCTCCCGAAGGGAGCGATCGTCCTCGATGATGAGGAGGCGGCGGGGGGGGGGGGGGGTGGAGTTCAGGGGGAGGGTACCCCCGGGGGGGGAGATCCGCTTACTTCGTGCGCGGCTGGGTTGGGGTTGAGGGCGGGCAGGGTTACGGAGAAGAGGCTGCCCAGGCCTTCCTTGGAGGAGACGGAGATGGTGCCTCCGTGGGCGTCGATCATGTGGTTGGCTATGGCCAGGCCCAGGCCCGTGCCGGCGCTGCTTTGGAGGGCGGTGGACTGGACGCGGTGGAAGGCCTCGAAGATGCGGGACAGCTCCTTGGTGGGGATGCCGATGCCGTTGTCCTGGACCAGGATGATGACCTGGCCCGGGGCGTCCCGGGAGGTGAGCTGGATGGCCTTGCGCTCGCCCGTGTATTTCCAGGCGTTGGTCAGCAGGTTCAGCACCACGGAGGCGATGGCGGAGGGGTCGTGGTGGACGGCCTGGGTGGCCTCGAGGTTGACGGTGAAGGCCACGGCGTCGGGGGAGACCATGCGGGCGAAGCGGTCCGCCACCTCGGTGAGGACGGGGCCCAGGGGGGCGTCGATGAACTGGAGGTTCTCGCGGTCCCGGGCGGCGCTGCGCCAGGAGAGGAGGCGTTCGATGAGGACGGACAGCCACTCGGTCTCGCGGACGATGCTGTCGGCGCATTGGCGGACGCGGTCGGGCTGGTCGTCCAGGACGCCGGACTGGAGGGTCTGGCCGTAGAGGCGGATGGCGGCCAGGGGGGTTTTGAGTTCGTGGGAGACATTGCCCAGGAGGTCTGCCTGGTAGCGGGCGGCGCGGGCGCGGCGACCCAGGAGGACAGTGACCACCACGCCAAAGCCAATGGCGGCGGAGGTGAGGGAGACGGCCAGGACGCCCAGGATGAAGTCCAGGGAGCGTTCGCCAAAGACGATGGAGAGGATGCCCACGGTGGTGGAGAGGAGCACGGGGAAGAGCACCCCCGAGGAGAGCAGGACGATGGGCTTGGTGAGGCGCAGGTTCTCCTGGAAGCGGCGCACCGCGGGGCGTTTGGAGGTGGTTCGTGGGTCGGCCATCACGGGGCGATTGTGGGCGCGGGCGGGGGTCGGGTCAATAGCTTTGCTGGGCCACCCGGGCCACGGCAGACTCGGGGACCTCCGGGGCCTGGGCCTCGGGCTTGCGGTGGCAGGGCAGGTGCACCACGGGGGCCTGGACGCGGCGGGCGGTGGCGGAGTAGTGGGTGCGGATGGTCTTGGGCTGGAGGCCGTCGCCGAAGAGGCGCAGGCGCAGGACCCAGGCGGCGGCGATGGCCCGGGCGGCGAGACCCGTGAGGCGGGACCGGAGGCTGCCCCCAAGGGCGGCGTCGATCTTGGCGCCAAGGTCCAGGGCGCGCTGGCGCTCCAGGTCGTTGACGGCGTGGCTGGCCACCACGGCGAGCATGGGGGACCAGCGGCGGAGGCGGGAGGTCAGCTTGAGCAGCCGGAAGTTCAAGAGGGAGTCCCGGGCGGGATTGGCCCAGAGGCGCTGGTAGCCTCGCCAGGTGGTCTCGATGACGCGGTAGGCCGAGCTGGAGTTCACCTCGTAGTCCTGGCGGAAGGCGCCCTTGAGGGTGCGGGCAGGGGCGTCGCCGGGGAAGGCGGGGTGGCGGTAGCACAGCTCTTTTTGACCGTGCCACTCCTCGAAGGGCAGGTCCTCGCGCAGGAGCCCCAGTTCCTGGTGGCGCTTGAAGAGGGTGGTGGTGGGCATGGGGGACAGCAGCATGAACTGCGCGAAGTCGGCGCTGAGGCCCACCATGAAGTCGATGTCGCGCTGGATGTTCTGGGGGGTGTGGTGCTCCTGGCAGAGGATGCCCGAGGCCAGGACGAGGATGCCGCGGTCGCGTAGATCCTTGACCAGTTGGGTGGCGTCGATGCCGGCGTTCTTCTCGTAGTTGCCCGTGGGGGAGGAGGACTCCACGCCCACCCACACGAAGGACACCCCCAGGCGCACCATGTTGTCCAGGCCAAAGGCCAGGATGGCCTCGGCGCTGCTGAAGATGTGCAGCTCGTCGAAGTAGCGGCCGGTGCGCTCCATCTCGCCGAGGAACTCCATGGCGCGGGGGCGGTCCTTGAGGAAGTTCTCATCCATGACGAAGAACTCCTCCGAGCCGCGGGCGTCGGCGATGCGGCAGGCGGTCTCGAAGAGCTCCTTGCCGCTGGAGAAGAAGTTGACGCTTTGCTTGCCGAAGAAGTGGGTGGTGCAGCAGAAGGCGCAGCCGTTGACGCAGCCCACGCCGGGGACCAGCAGGTTGCCGCTGTCGCCGGGGATGGGCAGGCCAAAGACATAGGAGCACTCGGTGCTGGGGAGGATGGGGTGGACGATGGGGGCGGCGGGGTCCTGGCCCAGGAGGGCGCGGAAGGGGCGGATGCCCTCGCCCCGGATGATGTGGTCGTGGTCGATGAGCTGCTCAATGCCCTCAATGGCGGTGCCGTGGCCCCCCAGGACGATGGTGGTGGAGGGGGACAGGCGGCGGACGGCGGCGGCCATGGCCTGGGCCTTCTTGAAGTTGGGGGCGATGAAGGACAGGCCCACGAGGTCGTAGCCCTTGCGGACCTCGGCCTCGAAGGCCCGGCGGGAGGGGAAGTCCAGCACCGTGATGTCGCCGTCCAGGTTCTCGGCCAGGAAGTAGAGGCCGAAGCTGCGATGATGGGAGCGGAAGGAGGCCTCCCCCTGTTCGCGGGTCACCTGGTTGTGAAACAACTCCATGATGTTCTCCTTGCGGCCGAACTCGTCGTCCACGCCGAAAGGACCGAACACACCGGAGAGAAGGATTTTTTTAGGGGAATTGGTGGTGGTGCTCATGGTTGCCCTCACTTTCGGGGCAAGCATGCGCGCGCAGTGTCATGGAATTGTCACGGGATTGTAGGTGGTGTCGAAGGAGTCTCGCTCGACCACGAAGGCGGTGCCTGTGTGGGGGCCGTCGGGGCAGAAGCCGCAGTGGGGGGCGGTCACCAGGACGGGGCGGCCGGGTTCAAGGGGAAGCTGCCGGATGGCGCCGTCGGTGGCCAGCAGCAGGGTGAGGCGGCCCGAGAGCAGGAGGAAGAGCTCGGGGCAGTCGTGGAGCTCCAGTTCGGCAACCTCGCCGGGGGAGGAGAGGGCGGGCGAATAGAGGCCGCTGCGCCAATGCCCGGTGTCGCCGCAGAGAACCTGCCAGACAAGCCCCGCCTGGGGGTTCAGGGGCGAGTTGCACGGCACCTCAGGGAAGGAAGGCGGGCGGGTGGTAACCTGGCGCATGGGAACCTCCAATTAGGGGGTGCAGTGGGAGTGATGGAGGATGTTGGAGTAGTCCTCGATGAGGTTCTCGGTGTGGGTGCGCCACTGGAGGATCCGCTGGTGGAAGGCCTCGGCCAGTTCGGGGTGCTGGGGGGACAGGTCGAGGAGCTCTTCGGGGTCCTTTTCCAGATTGAAGAGGAAGCCGATCCGGTCGTTCTCCAGGATGTATTTCCAGGGACCGTCCACTAGACCGAACTGCTCTTTCGGGGGACGGCTCCCGAAGAAGGCCACCCGGGGGGTTCCGTCTTCCAGGAGATTCCTGCCCTTCAGGTTGCAGGGGATGGGTAGGCCCAGCAGGGCCAGCAGGGTGGGGGCCAGGTCCAGGTGATTGGTGGTCAGGGTCACAGTGGAGGCCTGGCGGGGGAGTTGGGGGCCGAGCAGCAGCGCAGGCACATGGACGGCAGCCTGGTAGATGTTTCGCCCCACATTGCGGCCCGTGCCCTCACCGTGATCGGAGACGATCAGCACCAGGGTGTCATCCAAGACTCCTCGTTGTTCCAGCCCCTCCAGCAGCCGTTTCAGTTGGGCGTCAGCGTAGCTCAGGGAGCGAAAGTACTCCTCCCGCCGGCTGGCCGCCGGGGTCCCATCCTGGCCCGCGTAGGCAAAGTAAGGGTGGTGGCCACTGACCATGCTGAACATCACGAAGAAGGGCTTCTCGGCGTGCAGCTCGGGGAGGTCCAGCAGGGCGTCCACCGACACGGCATCATCAATGCCCCATTTTCCAAAGAAAGCCGTCTCCCGGCCCGGCATGGAGGCGGCGTCCAGCAGCCTGTCAAAGGGGTGGCTGCGGAAGAAGAGATGGAGCCGATCCCACAAGAGGTCCTGGCTGTTGATGTAGGCGGTGGCGTAGCCCGCCCGCCGAAAAGCCTCTGACAGGCAGAAGGCAGGCAGGTTGGGGTTCACCACGGTCAAAGGCTTGTAGCTTGGGTAGGGCAACTCGGAGCAGAAGACCGAAAACATCGCCGCGGTGGTCAGGGCCCAGGTGCTGTAGTGATTGGCAAGGCGCACCGCCCCGGGCCTGGTCTCCAGGGAGGTCAGGAAGGGCATGGGATTGTCTGGGGTCCTCAGGTAGCTGTCGCCTGCGGACTCCAGCATCACCAGCAGCACATTCGTGCGCTTGGGCTGGGCGGAGGCCAGGGGCGCCGCCGCGGGCCCGTGGTCGTAGCGGGCCGTCAGGTCCAGGCGGAAGGGGTCGCCCACGGGCTTGGTGGTGACCTCCCTCAGCAGGGGGCGCGTGTAGGACCACAACAGATCCGTCAGGGGGCTTCCCTCGGCCTGGGTGGACAGAGGCAGGCGGTTGAGTCGGCCATCCTGCATGGGGGGCAGCAGCAGGAAGGTGGCCAGCACGGCCCCCGCCAGCACGCCCAGAGAAAGGGCGCTCTTGGTGGGCGTGGAGCCCCGCAGGGACAGGAAGCCCGGGAGGGGAAAGAGGAAGGCCACGGGCAGCAGGGCAGCCACCGCCACCCCCAGCAGGGTCACGACATTGACATAGTCCCCCACGGACCCTGCCAGGGCCCCAAAGCCCTCCAGGCCCGAGCCCATGGCTCCGTACATTGCGCTCTCAATGCCCTGGCGGTTCAGGGGCCCGCCGGCGAACATGATGCCCATGGTGCTCATGGCCCCCACAGCCCCCAGCAATCCCAGGGTCATGGCAGCCAGAACCCGGGCCCCGAGAGGCCTTCGCAGCAGCAGCAGGGGCGCCGCCACCAGCCCCGCCACCAGGGTGGCCAGGAGGGCTCCAAGGACATCGGCCCCGAACACCAGGGGTACCAGATACAGCAGGCGCAGCCCGTCCCAGGACCCCTCGCTGGAGAACAACTGGTGGCCCAGCAGCAGGCACTTCACAAACACCAGGGAGGCCAGCGCCCCCCAAAAACAGCGGGTGAAGAAGGTCATGGGCGGCATGGGGTCTCCGACAGGATCCGGCCATAGTTTTCAATCAGGTTTCGGGAGTAACGCTGCCACTCCCTGATGGCCTGGGTGTACCTGGTGACCAGGTCCGGGTGCTGCTGGGATAGATCCCGGGTCTCGCCGGGGTCAACCCGGAGGTCAAACAGCAGGGAGGCCGAGCCGTCCTCCAGGATGAACTTCCAGGGGCCGTCAGCCACGCCGAATTGAGCGCCGGGGTCGCGGCCGCCGAAGAAGACCAGGCGTGGGCTGCCCTCTGTCAGCAGGTTTCTGCCCTTCATGGTGCAGGGGACAGGCAGGCCCACCAGCCCCAGGATGGTGGGGGCGGTGTCAATGTGGGAGGTAGGCAGGCCCAGGACCTGCGTGGAGTCCCCGAACTGGGGCCCCAGCATGGCCGAGGGCACATGGATGTTCTCCTGGTAGACCTTGGGGCCGTGACTCTTGCTGCCGGGATGCTGCCCAAAGCCCTCGCCGTGGTCGCTTTGGAAGACAATCAGGGTGTCGTCCAGCAGGCCCCGGGCCTCAAGCCCAGCCACCAGCTCGCGGAGGCGGTCATCAATGAAGCCCAGGGCGCGATTGTAGGCCTGGCGCTCGTCCGGCAGGGGATTGGCCTCGTGCTCTTCGCAGCCGTTGTAGGGGTGATGGGCCACGGACATCTCGTAGAAGATGAAGAAGCCGTCGGGGTGCCGCTCGGCGGTTTCCAGGATGTTCCTGACGGTCAGGCGCTCGTCCAGGCCCCAGGAGTCGCTCCACCAGCCCTCGTCCTTGCCGGGCATGTTGCGCAGGTCCCAGACCAGGTCGAAGGCCCGGTGTTTGAAGAAGCGCATTTTGCGGTCGTAGGCGGTGTCGGCGCTGGTGATCAGGGCGGAAAAGAAGCCCGCGTCGTGGAAGACCTCACTGAGGGATTTGCAGGGGATGGCGGGGTTCAGCGAGCAGATGGTCTGGTAGTCGGGGTAGGGCAGCTCGGAGCAGAAGATGGTGAAGTAGGCCTTCATGGTCTGGGGCCAGGTGCTGAAGTGGTGGCCCAGGGCCGCGCTGCCGGGGTGGCTGTGGCCGAGGGAGGCCAGAAAGGGCATGGGGCTGGGGGTCTCCCGCACATACTGATCGCTGATAGATTCCAGACTCACATAGATGACATTGCTGCGCCGGGGAGCGGCCTTGAGGAGTTGCCCATCAGCGGGCCCCAGGGCCACGGAGGTCTGGTCCAGATGCCAGGGGTGCTTGGGGGCCCGGTCCTGTACCAGACCCAGCGCCAGGGGGCGCACATAGGAGCCTGCCAGCACCGTCACGGGGCTTCGCTCCAGGCCCAGGGTGTGGACCCGGATTCCTGCCACCTCACCGTTGATCAGCCAGGGCAGAACCAGGACCGTCAGCACGGCCAAGGCCGCTGCAACTCCCCCCAGGATGGCCTTGAGGCGTCCGCTCAGCGTTGCCAGAATGCGGGGCATCCAGCCAAGGGCACTTACTCCCAGGAGGGTGGCCGCCAACATCGGCCCCAGGGTCCAGGCCTTCAGGTAGGGGGTGATGGAGGACCCAAGGGAGCTGCCATGCTCCTGCACCGGCTGGTCCAGGAAGGCCAGGTCCAGGGTGGCCCGCTCAATGGGAGCCCCAAGGACGATGGTGACGAAGGTGCTGATGGTGGCAAAGAGGGCAGCGCAGGCCAGCACCAGGGAGCCCCAGGCCAGGAGGGGCCAGCGTCGGCTTGTGCCAAGGGCGGGCAGGGCTGCCACCGTGGCCACCAGGGCTGCAGCGGCCACATCCCAGCCCAGGAACAGGACCATCTTGCCCAGCAGCTTGGGTCCGGACTCGAAGCCCTCGGTGCCGAAGATGTTGTTGAGGACGAGGCCGGCCTTCAGCAGCAGGTTCACCACCAGCATGGCGACGAACCCCGCGGTCCACCAATGCGCAAACCTACCCCTCATGATGCCCTCTCCCAATGGGCCAACGCCCGGCCCAACGGGGCGGAATGTAGCCCAAGGAATTGCAGAAGAAAAGGGGGAAGGGTGCCCAGGGAAGGGCGGGAGGCTAGAGGGTGACGAAGGAGTCCAGGGGGCAGCCCATCTTGCAGAACTCGATCTTGTCCGCGTCGGTCATGCCGTCGGCGGGGTAGCAGTAGAAGGTGGTGAGCTCGGCCGGGTCTTCGCAGTAGCCCAGGGCATCCGTCTCGCAGATGTTCCCCACGGACCAGGTGCGCT
Organism: uncultured Myxococcales bacterium; assembly: GCA_964565265.1. Lineage (GTDB taxonomy): Bacteria > Myxococcota_A > UBA9042 > CAIXZC01 > CAIXZC01 > CAIXZC01. The sequence goes on along the minus strand of CAZMEC010000021.1, from coordinate 14,591 downwards.
GGGTGCTCTCGCAGAGATCCTGCTTGGACCCCACATTGGGGTTGCTGTCCCAGTAGTACTCGCAGGAGCTGGTGAACTCGCCGGCTTCCTGGCGGCAACTGCTGGCGGGGCCCAGGACCGTGTCCACCTGGACGGTATCCACGGGCTGGAAGGTGTCCACGGGGTCCAACAGGTCCTGATCCAGGGTGTCCACCGGGGCCAGGGTGTCTTCGTCCGTATCGGGGAGCGTGTCGCCCGCCGCGTCGGCCGAATCCCCAGTGAGATCAACGGGGGTGGTGTCCAGGTTGGCGTCATTCCCCACCAGATCGTTGCCAGGGACGGTGTCCTTGCTGCCATCATCGCTTTCGCTGCAGGCAAAGGATCCAAACGCAAACAACACAGCCAGAATAATCGATGCTCTCTTCATGAGGCCCTCCAATTTGGTAGCGTTTCCAACACTCGAACGGCACTCATTCTAGCGCCGTTGATACAGAATAAAAAGCCTTTCCTGAGGCCCCCGAAGATGCCAAGCCTTTTGCGCGGGCGCCCGGCCCGTGATACGCTGGCGCGGCTTTGTTGCTTGAGACCATCTTGGAAGAGGCAAACGCCACCATGACTGGCGGAGGCTTGAACCTGGGGGGCCCATGACAGACACAAAAGTCAGCGGACCAACTGAGATTGCCCGGGTTCCACGGGTGCACCTGATCCTGTCCACCATAGTCCTGCTCTACGCCACCGGGATGCTGATCATGTGGCTGTTGGGTTTGGTCCCGCCGGATGGGGTGGACGGCTATGTTCCCGTGGCCCCCGCCACCGCTGGCCTGTTGCTGCTGCTGGCCTTGGCCATGGTCCTTGGGGACCCCGAGAGCCGCCTCTTCCATCGGCCGCGCCTTGCCCAGACCCTGAACCTGCTGGTGCTGGGCCTGGCGGGCTACCTGTTCCTGCAGTGGGTGCTCTTCGCCCAGTTGGGCCTCTGGCTGGACGCTGAGCGGGTCCTGACCCCGACGGCGCTGGCCAAGGGCGGCTTCTACACGGGCCGCATGTCCCCCGTTTCTGCCCTCATGATCCTGCTGCTTGGCGTTGCTCGCCTGCTGGAGACGATGGGTCCCCGGGAGCGCTGGAATCCCGGTCGTGCGGGGCAGTTCCTGGCCCTGGCGGTGTTTGGAATCTCGTTCATCCTCCTCACCGGCTATCTATTTGGGGCGCCCTTGCTGTACGGTGGCGATCTGGTGCCTGTGGCCTTCTGTACGGCCCTTTGCTGCTTCGGGTTGGCTACGGCCCACCTCTTCTTCGGGCCTGGCGCCGCCTTCCAGGTCGTGTTTGGTGGGGGCAGCATCTTTTCGCTGATGATGCGCATTGCCCTGCCCGGCTCCATGCTGGCGGTGGTGGCGGCGGGCCTTTTTGAGCAGGCCATCCTGGGCGAGGTCGTGGACCCCTCCTTTTTCCTGGTGCCGGCCCTGGTGGCGCTCCTCAGCGGGGCCATTGTAATCGGCCTCAGCTTCCTGGCCGCCGAGTTGGTCGAGAGGAACGCCCAGCGCGCCCGCCGGGAGGTGACGGAGGCCCGGGACCAGTTGGCGGCCACCCTGTTGAACCTCGAACAACAGGAGCGGGTCCAGCGCCTCCAGGCCGAGATTTCCGAGGCCTTCCTGACGCTGGATGAGCCCGAGTTGTTTGAGCGGATCCTTCAAATCACTCTGGGCTTCACGGGCAGCGAGGTGGGTCTGGTGGGGCTGGCAGACGAGGCCGGCGCCATAAGCATTGTCGCCCTGTCGGAGTCGGTGCAGGGGCCCTGCCGCGAAGAGGGTCTGGGCGGCGAGGTCCGGGTGTCTAACCTGACGGGCATCTTCGGTCACGCCCTGAGAAGCCATCGCATCGCCTACAAAAATGGGGGCATGGGGTTCTCCGCCGGGCATGTGCCGGTGACCCGGGCCCTGTCCGTGCCGCTGGTGTTCAGGGACCAGGCCGTGGGCATCATCACAGTGGCCAACCGCAGCACCGACTACACTGACCTGGACGCCGCCCAACTGGAGAGGATCACCGGTTATATGGGGGCCATTCTCTTTGGCCGCATGGAGCGCAAGAGGGCGGAGTCGGAGAAGGCCTCCCTTGCGGAAAAGCTGCTTCAGGCCCAAAAAATGGAGTCCGTGGGGCGTCTGGCCGGCGGGGTGGCCCACGACTTCAACAACCTCCTCACGGGGATCTCGGGCAATGTGGCCCTGGGCTTGATGGACCTCCCGGAGGCCAGCCCCCTGAGGCCGGTGCTGGAGGAGATCAACCGGGCGGCAGAGAGCGCTGCGGGCCTCACCAGACAGTTGCTGGGCTTCAGCCGCAAGCAGTCGGCGGCGCCCGTGGTGGTGGACCTGGGGGCCCGCCTGGGGCAGGTGAAGACCCTGCTGGCTCGCCTCATCGGCGAGAACCTTCGGCTGGAACTCGAAGTCCCGCTTGAGCCTCTCCTGGTGCGGATTGACCCAGGGCAGTTCGAGCAGGTTCTCATGAACCTGGTGGTCAACGCCCGGGACGCCATGCCCCAGGGTGGCCCCATTCGAATCTCAGCGGCCCAGACCACGGTCAACTCCCCCGGGGGCGACCTGGGGCCGGATGCCCTTCCTGGGGACTTCGTCGCGGTCTCCGTCAGGGACAGCGGAGTGGGCATGACCGGGGAGGTCCTGGCCCACCTCTTTGAGCCCTTCTTCACCACCAAGGAGATGGGCCGCGGCACAGGCCTTGGGCTGGCCACAGCCTACGGCATCGTGCGCCAGAACGGCGGCTTCATCGCCGTGAACAGCAAGCCCGGCGAGGGCAGCGAGTTCGTGGTGTATCTTCCCCAGGTGGAGGGCGCGGTCACCCCGGTCCCCGGCCCAGTCCCCAGCCCGGTGTTGGACTCCGGCGAGGAGAGCATCCTCCTGGTGGAGGACGAGGAGATGGTCCGCGAGTTGACCGAGAAGATCCTCCAGCGCCAGAACTTCAAGGTCCGCTCCTTTGCCAGTCCCCTGGAGGCCCTCAAGGCCTGTCAATCCGGGGGCATCCACGCCCACTTGCTGATCACCGATGTGATCATGCCGGGCCTGAACGGCCGCCAACTGGCCCAGGAGTTGAAGGTCCTCCTTCCTGGCCTCAGGGTGCTGTTTGCCTCCGGGTATGGCGAGGACATCATCGCTGAGGACGGCATCCTTGAGGAGGGCATAAACTTCATCGGCAAGCCCTTCTCCCCCAAGGAACTGACCGGGAAGGTCAGGGAGATCCTGGACCGGGAGGCTTGAGCCCTCGCCGGCGCCCACCCAAGGGTGCCCTTCCGTCCCACACATGAAGCAGCGTCAGCCAGGGATGGCGCCACAGCATCCTGGGCCCGGCGAAGCGCATGACCTTCCGGATCTGCTGTCTGCGGTCAGGTTTGAAACAATGGATGAGGCACCGGGCGCAGGTGGGCTTGGCGGGCAGGTGGGGGCAATGGGCCACGCGCTCCTCCACGAAGGCCCAAAGGTCGGCACACTCGGGGCACAGGTCAACCGGGGGCTGGCGTTGGTGCTGGTGCTGGCAGTAGAGGCCCAGCATGGCCCGGACCGTGGCCAGTTCCCGCTCCAAACGGGTCATGTTGCGCCTCCGTCCCCGGGCTTATCAACCTCGCCGGGGGCCTGGGGCCGCCATACCGTCACCTTGAACGAGGCCGTCACGCCAAAGGGCCGGGGCAGGGCCTCCACCCGCCGGGCAATCTCTGGGGCCGAAAGGTGGAAGGCGCTGGGGCCCATGCTGACCAGGTTCACCAGGTCGGCGGCGTCCGGTCGCAGGGCCGTCTCCACCTGGTGCTGGCTGACCAGGGCGAAGTGGGTGCCCAGGCGCTGGGCAAGCCGGGCGTCCTTGTCGGGGTCCAGGCTGATCATGCCGATGGGTTCGATCAACTCCTGGAGGTGCGGGGGCGAGGGGGTGACCACCAGCAGCAGGCCGCCGGGGGCCAGGATGCGGGCGAACTCCTCGGGGTTTCGGGGCGCGAAGACACAGAGGGCCAGGGAGGCGCAGGCGTCGCCCAGGGGCAGGTGTTCGTTGCAGTCGGCCACCAGGGAGCCAATCCCCGGGTGGGCGCGGGCGGCCCGCCGGGCGGCGTGCTTGGAGATGTCCAGGGCCAGGCCCAGCCAGCCGGGGAGGCGCTCCAGGAGGCGGGCCAGGTAGTACCCGGGGCCTGCGCCCAAATCCACTATCAGGGGGGGCGCGGGGGGGCAGGGGAAGGCGGCCCGGGCCTGGGCCGCGAGGGTGTCCACCAGGGCCTGGAAGTGCCCGGCCCCAAGGAAGGCGGCGCGGGCGGCCAGCATGGGCGGGCTGTCGGCGTTTTGGGGGATGACATGGCCCGGCAGCAGGTTCAGGTAGCCCTCGCGGGCCAGATCAAAGACATGGGTGTTGGGGCAGCGGGCGCCCTGGGCAGTGAGCGCGAGGGGCTGGTGGCAGAGGGGGCAGCGCAGGGCCGGCAGGACGGCGCCGAGGGCGCGGGTTCTGGCTGGACTGCTGGGGTGTTCGGTGGGCATGGGGCTCCCGGGTGGGCATCAATGGGCAGCGGCGAAGGTGCCGTTGCGGTAATCCTCGAAGGCCTGGCGGATCTCCTCGTCGGTGTTCATGACCACGGGGCCGCGCCAGGCGATGGGCTCGCCGATGGGGCGGCCGGACACCAGCAGGAGGCTGGCCCCCCGCGGCCCCCCTTTCAGGTTCACATGGTCGCCGTCGCCGAAGAGGACCAGGCTGTGGTCGGACAGGAGCCTGCCGCCGAGGAGCAACTCTCCCGCGAAGACATAGGCGAAGACGGTGTGGCCTGGGGGCGTGGGGTGCAGGAGAGAGGCGCCGGCCTGGAGGCGCAGGTCCAGGTATTCGGGGGCGGTCACCACATCGGTCACGGGGCCGGTGATGCCGCCCAGGGTGCCGGCGAGGACGAGGACCTCGCCCCCGGGGATGGCGACCCTGGGGATGTCCTCGTCGGTCAGTTCACGGTAGCGGGGGGGCATGAGTTTGTTGGCGGCGGGGAGGTTGGCCCAGAGCTGGAAGCCACCCATGCGGCCGTCGGGGCCGGGCTTGGGCATCTCCTGGTGGATGATGCCGCCGCCAGCGGTCATCCACTGGACGCCGCCGGGGCCGATGACGCCGCGGTTGCCCAGGGAGTCGGCGTGTTCCACGCTGCCCTCCAGCATGTAGGTGATGGTCTCGATGCCCCTGTGGGGGTGCCAGGGGAAGCCTTCAAGGTACTGGTCGGGGTTGCTGGAGCGGAAGTCGTCCAGCATGAGGAAGGGGTCGAAGCGGGGGAGTTCGGCATAGCCAAAGGCGCGGCGCAGGTGGACGCCGGCGCCCTCCGTGGTGGCCTTGCTGCTGGAGATGAACTGGGGGCTGCGGGGGCTGTGCATGGGGGCCTCCTGGGCGGGGCCGGGGGCCCCTTGGGGGTGAAGGACGGACAGCAACGCCGCCAGGACGGGCGCGAAGAGCTGCCAGAGGGGACTGAGGCTGGGCAGTTCAAACCACATGGGGCGAAGATAGGGGGCCTGGGGGAAAATGGCAATACGGTTCGGAGGGTGCTAGGCTGCGGTTTGCCTTTTCCGGGGGAGTTGGTCTTGAAGCGTGCCTTGCTGGTTGTGCTTGGATCGGTGTTCGTGGCCCTGGGGGTGATTGGGGCCTTCCTGCCGGTGCTGCCCACGACGCCCTTTTTGCTGCTGGCGGCGGCCTGTTACCTGCACAGCTCCGAGCGGCTTCATGCCTGGCTGCTTGGGCACCGGTTTTTGGGGAGCTACCTGAGGGCCTACCAGGAGGGCAGGGGGCTGTCGCTGAAGGCGAGGCTGACCACCATTGGGGTGCTGTGGGTCTCCACGCTGGGGTCCGTGCTGGTGGCAATTCCGGGCAGTCCCCTTTGGTTGAGAGGGCTGCTGATTGTGATCACTGTGTGCGTGACTGTTCATGTTTGGCGCCTGGGGCGGCCCCGTCAGACCCCGGCGATCAAGAAGCCCGTGTAGCCCAGGTAGCCCGCCAGCAAGAGGGCGCCCTCCCAGCGCTTCAGCACCAGCCCGGAGTGCATCAAGGGCAGGCAGACCAGCGCGGCCACCAGCATCACCGGCCCGTCCATCAACTGGATGGTGGAGGAGACCTTGAGCCCGCCCGGGGCCACCGTTGCGGCCAGGCCCAGCACCCCAAGGATGTTGAAGATGTTGCTGCCGATGATGTTGCCCACGGCCAGGTCCGGCTCCCGCTTGATGGCCGCGATGACTGAGGTGGCCACCTCCGGCAGGGAGGTCCCGGCGGCCACGATGGTGAGGCCGATGACCAACTCGGGAACGCCCAGGAAGCGGGCCAGGGTCATGGAGGAGTCCACCAGCCAGTGGGACCCCAGCACCAGCAGGACGAGCCCCAGCAGCACCAGCCCGAGGTTGACGGGAAGGGTGTTGAGGAGCCGCCGGCGTCTTGGGAAGTCCGGGGGGGTCTGGGGGACCAGGGGGGCCAGCGGGGCTTGTGCGGCGGAGGCCCGGACCCCGTAGCGGTAGGCCAGCCAGGTGTGCAGCAGCAGCAGGCCCATGAGCCCCAGGCCCTCCAGACGGCCCAGGCTGCCATTGCTGGCAAGCAGGAGCAGCAGGATGGAGACCCCCACCATGAAAGGAGCGTCGAAGCGGACGAGGCGGGTGGATACGGTGAGGGGCAGGATGAGGGCCGAAAGCCCCAGGATGAACAGGATGTTGAAGATGTTGCTGCCCACCACATTGCCCACGGACAGATCGGCGGCGCCACCAAGGGCCGCGGCCACGGAGACGAAGGCCTCCGGGGCACTGGTGCCAAAGGCCACCACCGTGAGGCCAATGAAGAGGCGCGAGACCCCCAGCTTCAGGGCCAGCCCCGAGGCCCCCCGTACCAGGAATTCACCACCCACCACCAGCAGCACCAGACCAAGCAACAAAAAGAGGACAATGGAGGTCATGGAGGCCCTTCCTAGGACGATTGTCTGCCGGGGAACATAGCACAGGAATCCGTCAAGGGCACAAATACGGCCTTGGATGGGGCAGGCGCCGGGCGCCCGGGTGGCAAAAAAGGGCTTGACGGTTTCAGCGGGCACATGTTTCTATGCATAGAAACGGAGGGGCCCATGGATAAGGCTGTTTCAGAGCTTGCGCAGATGCTGGCACAGATTCAGGACCGGAGCTTCATGGAGGGGTTCCTGCGGGAGATGCTCACCCCCTCGGAGCTGCGGGCCCTGAGCCTTCGCTGGGAGCTGCTCAAGCTGCTGGATGCGGGGGTGTCCCAACGGGAGATAGCCCGGGAGCTTGGGATCAGCCTTTGCAAAATCACCAGGGGTTCCAGAGAAATGAAAAAGCGGGGCTCGTTTCTGAAGCGGGCCCTTCAAAGGGTGTCAGCGGTCACGGACCAGAAGGGAGTGTAGCCATGGAGTTCAAGATCAACCTGCCCCAGCACGAAATGCCCCGGCAGTGGTACAACCTGGCCGCGGATCTGCCCTCGGCGCCCCTGCCTCCTCTAGGGCCTGGGGGGGCGCCGGTGAAGGTGGAGGACCTGGCCCGGGTGTTCCCCATGAACCTCATTGAACAGGAGGTCAGCACCCAGCGGTGGATTGGCATCCCCCCCGAGGTACTGGAGATCCTGGCTCGTTGGCGGCCCTCACCTCTGTGCCGGGCTAGAGGGCTGGAGCTGCACCTCAAGACCCCCGCCCGGATCTATTACAAGAACGAGGGGTTGTCTCCGGCAGGGAGCCACAAACCCAACACCGCCGTGCCCCAGGCCTGGTACAACAAGCAGGCGGGGGTGCAGCGGTTGTGCACGGAGACTGGGGCGGGGCAGTGGGGCAGTGCCCTGTCGTTTGCCTGCTCCCTGCTGGGCCTCAAGTGCAAGGTCTACATGGTCCGGGTGAGCTTCGACCAGAAGCCCTTTCGGAAGCTGATGATGCAGGTTTGGGGAGGGGAATGTGTGGCCAGCCCAAGCCTTGGCACGGCCACCGGCAGGAAGGTGCTGGCAGAGCATCCCGACACCCCGGGTAGCCTTGGCATTGCTATCAGCGAGGCTGTGGAGGAGGCCGTCAGCGACCCCAGTGGCAAGACCCGCTACGCCCTGGGCAGCGTCCTGAACCATGTGATGCTGCACCAGACCATCATCGGCCTGGAGGCGAGAAAGCAGCTCGAACTGGCCGGCGAAGCCAGGGTCGACATCGTCATCGGCTGTGCCGGCGGAGGCAGCAACTTTGCGGGCCTGGCCTTTCCCTTCCTGGCGGACAAGATACACGGGGCCCAGATTGACATCGTGCCCGTGGAGCCCGCCTCCTGCCCGACCCTGACCCGGGGCAGGTTCACCTACGACCACGGGGATGTGGCCGGGATGACCCCCCTGCTACCCATGCACACCCTGGGCCACGGCTTCGTGTCCAACCCCATCCACGCCGGGGGACTGCGTTACCACGGCATGGCCCCTCTCGTAAGCCAGGCAGTGCGGGAGGGCCTGTGCAGGCCCAAGGCGGTCCACCAGCTCAAGTGCTTCGCCTCAGCCATGTTGTGGGCCCAGACCGAGGGGTTCATCCCCGCGCCCGAGACCAGCCACGCCATTGCCGCCGTGATCGACGAGGCGAACCTGGCCCGGGAGGAGGGCAAGGAGAAGGTGATCCTGTTCAACTTCAGCGGCCACGGGCTGATGGACCTGGCGGGCTACGACGCCTACCTCAGCGGGAAGCTCCAGGACTACAGCATGTCGGAGGACGAGCTACTTCGTTCCCTCGGTGAACTGGATGGGTTTCCCAAACCCTGAGGGCGGGGAGCGCTTGTCTAGGGACGGGGCTCAGCGGGGGTGCTGCTGGATTCCTTGAGCAGGCGCTTGAGGGCGACGGGGGCTTTGCCGGAGGCGGCGCGGCGTTTGGCGGTGCTGACCTGGTGGAAGCCCTTGGCGGCGGTGCCACTGCGCTCTTCGTGTTTGCGCAGGACATTCAGCATGAAGATCTCCAGGCGCTGGAGGATGCCCGGGGGGTAGCCCAGGCCGTCGTTCTCCACCGCCATGAAGGGCACATCCTGGCGGCGGCACCAGGGGTCCAACATGGACTTGATGAGGCGCCCGGGCAGGCAGGCGAAGGGGGCGATGACCACGATGCCGTGGTAGGAGGAACGGGCCGCCACCGCCGCCACCAGACTGGAGATGGTGGCCTCGGTCTCGAACTCGATGTGGGTGAAGTCGGAGGCCGTGGCCATGATCTCATCCATGTCGTGGGGGAAGTCCGGCAGCAGGCCCGTGGGCTTGAACAGCTTCATCATGCGCTGCTCGATGGACTTGGCCACCACGGTGGTGGCGCGGGTGGCCAGGAAGGTGTAGAGGCGCTTGTCGAAGGGCTTCTTCCAGGGGGGAATCCCCCGCAGGCCGTTGCGCTGCTTGTTCTCCACCAGCCAGTCGCAGTAGTGCATCCACTCGGTGAGGCCCGTGACCTTGCCCAGGATGCCGTTCTGCACCAGGTGATCCTGAAGCTCTTCCACGGAGAAGTCGTCCCGGCGGACATAGATCTCGCCCACCACGAGGATCTTGGGCAGGTCGTCGGCGTTGCCCTTGCGGGGGATGGCCTCCAGGCGCTTGCAGCCCGCCGCCACGACCTTGTAGATGCGGCCCACATCGGCCTTGAGGCAGTCCACAAAGCTGCGCCAGACGGCGTCAAACTCGGCCAGGGCGAAGGTGGGGTCCTGGGCCTGGATGCGCAGGGTCAGGCGCACATCCGTCATGAAGTCGGACAGGACGATGCTGTACCAGGCCAGGCGCGTGAAGTCGTCGCCCAGCTCCCGGTAGCCGTTGTCAGAGGACAGGTAGGTGATGGCCACATTCTGGATGCCGAGCTCGGCCAGGGTGCCCTCGTAGAAGGGGCCGTACTGGCCCGTGCGGCAGGGGCCCGTGGTCTTGGGGACCACCACCGCCAGGACCTCGTCATCCTTCGGGGGGTTCTTGACCAGCAACTGGAGGATCTGCCCCAGCACCAGCAGCGTGGGGATGCACTCCTTGCCGCTGGCCACGGAGCGGGCCATCTGGGTGGTGAGGTGGTCGGCGGCGGGCAGGTACTCGGAGCGGATCCCGTGGAGGCCCGCCACGGCGCTGACGCTTTCGGTGGCCAGGGCGCCCATGGAGGGCCAGACCAGCCGGACCTTGGGGTGCTTCAAGGGGCGGACCTCGCCGGTGGCGGAGTTCTCCACCCGGGTGTTGGCGCCGTCCAGGTTGACGCGCCAGGTGGTGGTCAGGCTGCGGTCGTGGATCTCGCCCACCTTGGTGCGGTAGCCGTCGATGATGTCGAGGAAGGCCTCGATGCGGGTGTCCACGCCGGCGTCGGCGGTGTGGCTGTCCAGTTCCAGGACCAGGAAGGGCTTGGTGCCCATCATCCAGCGGATGAAGTGGAGGATGAAGCTGTCCGGGGCGCAGCCGAAGTTGGAGATGTAGGCGAGGTACACATTGGCATGCTGCTTGACCTGGCGCACGGCCTTGAGGTTGAACTGCCCGTAGTACCAATACATGTTGTAGGAGATCTCTTCTTCGGCCACGGGGAACATGTCGAAGGGCAGCACGCGGTAACCCCTGGTGGCGATCTTCCGGGGGATGCCCATGTTGGCTTCCTGGGCGAAGGCGTTGTAGGGGCGGCCCATGAGGGCGATGACGATCTCGTTGTTGTCCCGGGCGTGCTGGAGGACCTGGGTGCCCACCTCGCGGAGGCGCAGCCAGGCGTCCTTCTGCATGGCCAGGCCGGTGTTGAAGGCGCGGCGGCCATCAGCGGCGGTGAAGCCCAGTTGGACGGCCATCTGCTCGAAGGCGGTGGCTCCCCCCTCGTACCCCCCCTTGAAGTCGATGACGGGGCGAAGGATGCGGGCGTCGTCCAGGCCGAAGGCGGGGCGCAGGTAGTAGGGCAGGCCCTGGGTGATGGGGCAGAGGGTGGCGTGGAGGTCCGTCTCCAGGCTCTCCATCATGTTGACCTGGGGCAGGAACAGCCAGTCCACGCCGCGGTTCAGCAGGTCCTGGGTCATGCCGTGGGCGATCTCGCCGGGGAAGCAGTAGGCGGCCTCGGCCTTCTGGACGCCCTCCTTGAGGTTGTGCTCGCTGAGGATGGCCTTGATGCCCAGGTCGTGGAAGAACCAGGAGTAGAGGGGCCAGAGGGTGAAGACGGTGAAGGCCCGTGGGATGCCCACGACCTTGTCGCTTGTGGGGCGCAGGGTGGCGGGATCGGGGGCGAAGTCGGTGAACATGATCTGGTCGCGGACGGTGACGAAGTTGGCGGTCTTTTCGAGGTCCACCGACCTGTTGTTGCGGAGGTTCGCGTACTTGTTGCAGCGGCCGCCGAAGAAGTAGCGGTGCTCGCCCACGAAGAGGGTGCGGATGCGGCAGAGGTTCTCGCAGGCCTGGCACTTGAAGTCCTTGCCGTAGGTGATCTGGCG
>CAZMEC010000021.1:0-3113 GCA_964565265.1 uncultured Myxococcales bacterium | reverse complement strand
TTCAGGTAGTTGGAGACGATGCTCAGGACGATGCCGCCGACGATGTCCTCCTTGGCGGCGCCCTGCTGGATGGCCGAGCGGATGTCGGTGTTGATGAAGGCCGAGCAGTGCTCGCCGAACTTCAAGGGGCCCGTGCTGGCCATGGCGATGGGGCCAATCTCGGGGGCGGTCTGGATGTTGAGGTCGCCCCGGGCGCTCTCCTCGAGGAAGGAGCCGGTGCCGGCGCTGCAGGCCTCATTCATGGCGTAGTCGATGGGGACGCCGTTGCGCAGCAGCACGAACTTGGCGTCCTGGCCGCCGATCTCGAAGATGGTGTCGATGTCGGGGCAGAAGTGGGTGGTGCCGACGGAGTGGGCGATGATCTCGTTGTAGACGCCGGGGGTCTCGGTGAAGACGCCCAGGACCTCGCGGGAGGAGCCCGTGGTGGCGGCCAGGGAGATCCTGATGGGGGCGTCGCCGATGGCGGCCTGGACCTGGGTGCGGAGTTCCACCAGGACGGCGCGGAGGGCCTCCACGGGGTCGCCGTGGGTGCGGCCGTAGTAGGCGGCCACGATCTGCTTGGTCTGGCTGTCGATGAGGACGGCCTTGGTGGTGGTGGAGCCGCCGTCGATGCCCAGGACATACTCGCCGCCGGGGCGGACCTTGCCGCGGACCGAGGGGACGGAGGTGACCAGGTGGCTGGCGTCGGCCAGGGGCGGGTAGCGGTCGAAGGTGACGGCGCCCTCGTCGATGAGGTCGGCGCTGGAGGGCAGGGGGGTGCCGTGGTGGCGGGCCAGGTGGGCGGCGCCAAAGGCCTCGAAGTGGGGACCCTCGGGGGGGGTGAGCAATTCCAGGTTGGGCAGCTTCTGTTGGAGGAATTGCTGGACGAAGCGGTTCCTGGTGACGCCGCCAATCAACACCACGCGGCCCGAGGTGACCCGGGCGCGGGTGAGGAACTCGGCGGCCTTGGAGGCCATGACCTCGGCCAGGCTGACCACGATCTCATCCTTGGTGCATTCCTTCTTGTTCAGCTTGTGGGTGCAGTCGCTTTTCATGAAGACGCTGCAGCGGGCCGAGAGGGGGTGGGGGGAGGTGTCGTCGGGGATGCCGGGGATGGCGGACAGGTCAATGTTCATGCGGCCAAGCTGCTGGCGGAAGAACTCGCCCGTGCCGGCGGCGCACTTGTCCCCCATCATGGCGGTCTGGGTGAGGCCCTCGGTGGTGAAGGTGTAGACGACGATGCTTTCGCCGCCCAGGGAGACCACGGCGTTGGGGCGTTCGCCGATGGCCAGGAGGCCCGCCTCGATGGCCTGGGGGGGGATGACCCGGGCGGTGCGCACCTGGGTGCGGCCGGCGTTGCCCGTGGTGACCGCCAGGACCTGGCCGTTCAGCGGGTGGAGGGCGATGATTCGCCGCAGGGTGCCGGGGATGTCGCCGTCGTGGGCGAGGGCCTCGGCCCATTCTTCTCCTTGGCCGTTCAGGAGGGTGGCTTTCACACTGGAGGAGCCTATATCGATTCCGAGAAACTGCATGGTCTTGTATCCGCCTTGCAAACGCCCACCGGACCGAAGATTGGTGGCTTGGTGGGCAACAGGGGGCGATGCTAGGGTCGCCCTGGGGGAGCGTCAAGAAGGAAACAAACAGTCGTTTGAGAATTGAGGGCTTGCGGCGCCAAAAGGGGGCCTAAAAGCCAATGGCGGCGAAGTACATCAGGCCCGAGGAGAACTCCTTGTCGACATCAAAAGTATCAACAAAATAGCGCAGTTCAGTGCGCAAGGTGACATCGCTGGTGCGACCCAGGAGGAGGCCGATGGAGGCGGCCACACTGAGCCCACCGTCCAGGTTGTTGCTGCGGCCTGACCAGTTGGCCGTTCGGGTGGCCAGCGCCACGCCCAGGCCCGCGTAGGGGCAGACGGCGGTCTTGGTGAAGGGGTAGTAGCCCGCCACGCCGACCTCGGTGGAGAACTCCTGGAAGTCATCCTGGCTGCCGCCCGAGATGTGGGCGAAGAGCTCGGCGAAGAAGTAGCGGGGATCGTAGAGGGCGAAGGCGCCCACGCCGAACTTCAGGGGGGCGCGGGTGAGCTCCGAGGTGAGGGAGGTGATGCCCAGGATCTTGAAGCCGTAATAGGTGTTGGACTTCTTCTGGCGGAGGGGCGCCTGTTCCTGTTTGGTGACGCCGTAGATGTCCTCGCCTTCCCGGGGGGCGGTGCCGCTGACCAGCGAGCGGGCCAGTCGGGAGCAGACCGTGTCCAGATCGTCCTGGGTGCTGGAGCTGAGGCCGAAGGCGGACTGGGCCCTGCCATCTTCGTCCAGCAACTGGACCGAGACCTTGGTGGTGGCGCCCATGCCCACGATGGAGTAGCGCACCACGCCGTCCGCGCCCTTGGCGAAGAAGGCGCTGGTGCGGGCGTCGGAGCTGCCGCGAAGCACCGTGACCCCGGCCTCCGTGAGGTTCTGTTCCAGGAGGAGGGCGACGGCCCGGGTGGTGTCGGCGGAGACATTCACGGTCTCCCCGGCCTCCAGGCCCCAGACGGCGGCGAAGGCAGTGGTGGGGAGGGCCAGTAGAAGCAGGAAACTGAGCAGCACTGGGAGGCGACGCATGGTGGGACTCCGTCAGGTTGCCAATCAACGGCGGGACCATAGCAAAGGGCCTTCTTGGGTGCCAATGGCTAATTTTTGACAATTGCCTCTTGTTTTCTAATCTTCAGCTAGGTATATGCCCGTTCGTAATCGGGGTAATTGAGTGATATTGCCAAGTGGGTTTTCAGATGTTGGATACAACCGGTCGATTTTCCTGCCCCAAGTGCGGCGCTTCTCAGGTTCCTTCCACCGAGTGCGCCCATTGCGGGATTGTGTTTTCCAAGTACCTCGCCCACCAGCGGCAGGTGGCGGCCCAGGAGAGGACTCCTCCGGGGGGCCTGTCCACCAGACCCAGGAGTGGGGGGAGCGGGGGGGGCGGCGACCCGGTGCTGCAGGGCGCCATGCAGCGCCTGCTGAATGGTGAGGAGCCCGGCCCCAAGGCGGCGCCGGTGGCCCAGCACACCCAGCGCACCCCGACAAGGCCCATGAAGACCCTGCCGCCGGCCACCCTGGGGGACCGCCTGGTCACCAAGGGCAAGACGATCCTGGCCCTC
>CAZMEC010000020.1:18435-23465 GCA_964565265.1 uncultured Myxococcales bacterium | reverse complement strand
CAGGGCGATGGTCAGGTGGCCGTGCTCGCAGATGGGCTTGCGGAACTGGGTGATCTGGTAGCCCTTGGGCAGGTCCGGGTAGAAGTAGTTCTTGCGGTCGAAGCAGCTATGGGGGTTGACCTGGCAGTCCAGGGCCCGGGCGGCCCGCAGGGCCAGCACCACGGCCTGGCGGTTCACCACCGGCAGGGTCCCGGGCATGCCCAGGCACACCGGGCAGGTGTTGCGGTTGGGCAGGTCGCCGTAGTCCGCCTTGCAGGTGCAGAACATCTTGGTGGCCGTGCGAAGCTGGGCGTGGACCTCCAGGCCGATGACGATTTCGTAGTCCTTCATCTTGCAAGCCCCCTCTCCCTGGCGTTGCAGGCGGCGATGGCGGTCTCGGGGGGCTCGGGGAGGGGCCCCCGGGCGTCCTCAAACTGGATGGCCGCCTAGAAGAGCCGGTCCTCCCGGCCCCGGGGCGCCACCAACTGCAGGCCCACGGGCAGGCCCTCGGGGGTCAGCCCTGCAGGCACCGACATCCCCGCAGCCCCTGCAAGATTCACGGAGATGGTCAGGATGTCATTGAGGTACATGCTCAAGGGATCTGCCAGGCACTGCCCGAAGCGAATGCCGGCGTTGGGGGAGACGGGCCCGGCGATGAGGTCCAGGTTGTGCTGGGTCATGGCTTGGTTGATCTCGTCCGCGATGAGGCGGCGCACCTTCTGGGCCTTGAGGTAATAGGCGTCGTAGTAGCCCGAGCTGAGCACATGGGTGCCAATCATGATGCGGCGCTTGACCTCAGCCCCGAAGAGCTTGCCGCGCATCTCCTCGTACCAGTCCTTGAGGTTGTAGCTGCCCACCTCGGCGGGGCGCTTGCCGTAGCGCAGCAGGTCGAAGCGGGCCAGATTGGAGGAGGCCTCGGCGGTGGCGATGATGTAGTACACCGACACGCAGTATTTCACGCTGGGGAGGCTGATCTCGACCAACTCGGCGCCGGCCTCGCGGACCAGCAGGTCCAGGGAGCGCTGGATGAGGTCCCGGACTGCGGGCTCCAGGCCCTCGCCCATCCACTCCTTGGGGACGCCAAGGCGCAGGCCTTTGCGGGGTGTGGGGGGAGCCAGGGGGGCGGTCTCCAGGGTGGTGGAGTCCTTCGGGTCCAGGCCCGCCATGGCCTGATAGACCGTGAAGGCGTCCCGCACGGTGCGGGTCATG
Source organism: uncultured Myxococcales bacterium (assembly GCA_964565265.1). Lineage (GTDB taxonomy): Bacteria > Myxococcota_A > UBA9042 > CAIXZC01 > CAIXZC01 > CAIXZC01. Next base: position 22,277 of record CAZMEC010000020.1, on the reverse strand, counting down.
GGGCCCGCCTGATCCAGGGAGGAGGCAAAGGCGATGAGGCCGAAGCGGCTGACCGTGCCGTAGGCGGGCTTGAAGCCCACCACCCCACAGAGGGAGCCGGGCTGCCGGATGGAGCCGCCGGTGTCTGTGCCCAGGGCCAGGGGCGCCAGGCCCGCAGCCACCGCGCAGGCGGAGCCGCCGCTGGAGCCGCCGGGGACATGGTCCGGGCTCCAGGGGTTGGCGGCGGGGAAGTAGCCGGAGTTCTCATTGGTGGACCCCATGGCGAACTCGTCCATGTTGGTCTTGCCAAAGATCACCGCGCCGGCCTGCCGAAGCCTGGCCACGGCGGTGGCATCGAAGGGGGGCCGAAAGCCCTCCAGGATGCGGGACCCGGCGGTGGTGGGCTGGTCCTTGGTGGTGAAGATGTCCTTCATGGCCACGGGGATGCCCAGCAGAGGCCCGGCGGCCCCGGTGGCCCGGGCCTGGTCGGCGGCGGCGGCGTCCCGGAGGATGGCGGCGCGGTCCAGGTGGAGGAAGGCCCCCAGACCGGGGTATTGCTCGCAGCGGGCCAGGAGGTGAGTGCAGAGCTCCGCCGAGGAGAGCTTTCGGCCCTCCATCAGCAGCGCCAACTCGGCGGCGTTCAGCTGGTGCAGTGGTTTCATGGCTACTCCTCCCCTAGGACCCGGGGGACCACAAAATAGCCGTCCTCGGTCTGGCCCGCGTTGGCCAGGGCTTCCTTCACCGTCAGGGACGCCCCGGGGGCATCCTCACGCAGGGGCGTGCAGGCGGGCAGGCCGTCCTTCTCCGCATGGGAGAAGGGCTTCACCGCCGACAGATCCAGCTCCTCAAGGTTCTTCATGTACCCCAGGACGGAGGACAGTTGGGCGCTCAGGGTCTCTACCTGAGGCGGGGAAAGACGCAGGCGGGCCAGCCGGGCCACCCGAAGGACATATTCATTTTCCAGCCGCATGGGCACCTCCAAGGGGGCAATTCAATAGCACGAAACCCCCGCCTGGGCAATTGAAAGGAACCCGCCGCCGGGCGCTAATCTTGTGTTCCCGGGCAGTCTGGGGAATAATGCCGCGCGAACTGGGGAGGGCTGATGGATCCGTTGGTGCTTCTACTCTTCGGCGCGGTCGCCATCCCCGGGGTCTTCCTGATGATCAGGAGCCCCAGGCTTGGTCTCTATGCCCTCGTGGCTACTTTTCCCTTCTTTACGACCCCCGCCATCTTGAAGGTCGGAGGGGTGGTGTTGTCTGCCCAGAAGCTGGTGGGTCTGGCGGCCATCGGCATGTTCGTCTTCGATGCGATAGCCAACCGCCGGAAGGTCTATTTCAAGGGGCCCCTCCTGCTGCTGACGGTGGTGCTGTTCGTCCTGCTGACGGTCTCCCATTTCATCAACGGGGTCCAGGACTCGGGGTGGATCCAGCGCTTCGTGGCCAACGCCATCTTCGTGTTTCTGGTGGTCAACTGGGTGGAGGATCGCCAGCAGCTCTCCCGGGTGCGCTCGACCTACATGTGTGCCCTGCTCTTTGCGGTGGTCGCCACCGAGCTCTTTCCGGGTTTTGGCGGCGAGTCGGAGGAAATTGCGGCGGCGGGCCCGGGGGGCGTGGATCGTCTGGAGGCCACCTTCGTCAATGCCAACGGAGCGGCCCAGGCCTACCTGCTGGGCCTGGGGGTCACCGGGGCTTGGCTGATCGCGGGCATCCGGAGCCGCTGGCGCCTTGTCGTTGGCGTGGGCCTTACGGCCGTCATGATGTACTTCCTGGTCTACACGGGGTCCCGTTCCGCCTTCATCGGCCTGGTGACCATGCTGGGTTCCACCGGCATCCTGTTCTTACGGAGCCGGGGCGGCAAGGTGGGCATCTTCTTCCTGCTGGCCTTCGGCATCTGGATGGTGGTGGATCCACCCGAGCTCATGAAGAAGCGCATCCAGACCATTCCCTTCCTGACCCAGCAGGCCCGCGAAGAGCAGGCCGAGTCGGGCAGTTCCCGCATGTTCCAGTACCGGTTTGCGCTCACCCAACTTCGGGACAATCCCGTCTTTGGCATTGGCCCCAACCGGTTCAACATCGTCTACGGCCAGCGCGTGGAGACCATGAATCGGTCGCTCCACTCCTGGTACCTGATGGCCGGCATGGACGCGGGGATTCCGGGCATGGTGGTCTACCTCGCCCTGTTCTTCTTCTCCCTCCTGGCCTTCATCTGGTCAGCCCGCCTGGCCAAGGACGAGCCCGAGCGTATCGCCCGGCAATTCCTGGGCATCCTGGTGATCTCCACGGCGGTGTTTGGGCTCTTCAGTTCGGTGCCCTACAGCAAGCTGTTCTTCTTCATCGTGGGGATCGCTGCTGCGGAGTGGAAGCTGAACGAGCAGGACCAGGCGGAGGCCGCCGCTCTTGATGAGGCGGAGGAGGAGGCCATTGTGGTGCAGGGGCAGCCCCTGGGCAGTGCCCGCCGAAGTGCCTGGCGTTAGCGCCGCCGCTCCTGGGAGTTGCTCCAGATTCCGTCGAAGTACGAAGCCGCTGCCTGGACCACCTTGGTGTTGGGCGTCCGGATTCCGATCTCGTGATTCTTCACAAACCCCCCGTAGCCCCAGTTGTTGGACCCGATCAGGGCCTCCTTCTCGCTGACCAGAAGCTTGGCGTGGGAGATGGTCTGGGGGGTCTCGAAGCGCACCGTGAAGCCAAGCTTGCGAAGCTCTGCGGCGTTGGAGGCGTTGAGGCGGTTCATTCTCCTGTCGTAGCTTGACCAGTCCAGGATTATGCGGACCTGCACGCCCCTGTCCCTGGCGGCCTTCATGGCAGTCAGCAGGGTGTAGACCTCGGAGTCCGGTCGGTCGGGGTCCACACTCATCCCGTAAAGCAACAGGTCCACCCGCTCCTCGGCGGCCCCGATGAGGGCCAGGGCCTCAGGGACATAGGAGGCGTCACCGAAGGCCCGGCCCAGGGGGCTGGCCAGGACGGGCCCCTTCCAGGTGGCCTTGGGGGCATTCCACAGGGCGTCGGCGTAGTCCGCGAAGTAGCCGGCGATCTGCTGGTCCTCGACCAGCACATTGGTCTCGTTGTTTTTTCGCATGGAGGACCAGGACCAGTTGGTCGAGCCGAACAGCGCCCGGGAACGATCCGCCACCACCAGCTTGGTGTGGGTGGTGCGGCCCGGGTCGTCCAGCTTCACAGCGACCCCCGCGGCCCCCAACTCTTCCACCCGGGCGGTGTTGGACTCCACTTCGTCTTCCAGGAGTACCTGGACATCAATGCCCCTGGCGGCGGCCTGGGCGAGGAGGTCTGAGATCTCGTCCCCGGCGCTGTCCTTGTTCAGCTCGAAGTGGACCACCTTGAGGCTGTCCTCGGCGTTCTCGATGAGCTCGTGGACCTCGGTCCAGTAGGCCTGGTTGAACACGGGGGCGATGGTGCCCTGGGGGTCCAGAGTTTCGGGGGCGTCGGGGGAGGCGTCCAAGGGAGCCAGGAGGTCCCCCGCGTCGGCGGCGGGGCTGGCGCCCTGGGAGGCGGAACAGGAGACCAGGAGGAGGAGGACGAGGAGGGAAAGGCGTTTCATGGGGCACTCCTTGTTGGACGGCCTTCCGCTTGCTGCGCGCGCGGCTTGGACGCCAGAACCGCTCGCAGCGCGCGCGGCTTTGGACGAAAAAAAAGGCCGGGTAGGGGACCCGGCCTTGCTTGGTTCGAGCTGGCGAGAGGCTTACTCTTCGTCGCCCTTTTCGTCCTTCTCGGCGCCGGGAACGGTGGTGTCCACCACGCCCATGCGGCTGAGCTCTTCGGCCATGCTCTTCATGAGGACATCGCCCATGACAGTGCCGGTGCGGGCCCGCTGCTGACGCTTGTTGGCGGAGTAGATGTCGGCCGCTT
>CAZMEC010000020.1:0-18335 GCA_964565265.1 uncultured Myxococcales bacterium | reverse complement strand
GTGCCGGTGCGGGCCCGCTGCTGACGCTTGTTGGCGGAGTAGATGTCGGCCGCTTCGTCGTCCCGGACGCGGCGGATGGACAGGCCAATCTTGCGCTCTTCGGGGATGAGGCTGACCACCTTGGCCTTGACCGCATCGCCTTCATGCAGCACGGAGGAGACCTGATCCACCTTCTCGTCGGAGATCTCGGAGATGTGAACCAGACCCTCGATCTCGTCGTCGATCTGAACGATGGCGCCGAAGTCCAGGATCTTGGAGACCTTGCCCTGGATGACGGTCCCGATGGGGTAGCGGCGATCCACGACGGCCCAGGGGTCCTCGGAGAGCTGCTTGATGCCCAGGGAGAAGCGCTGGTTGTCCACATCGATGGCCAGGACCTTGGCTTCCACTTCGTCGTTCTTGTTGTAGGCGTCCTGGGGGTTCTTGACCTTGGTGGACCAGGAGATGTCCGACACATGCACCAGGCCGTCGATGCCATCCTCGATGCCCAGGAACAGCCCGAAGGGGGTGATGTTGCGGATCTTGGCGCGGATGACCGAGCCAATGGGGTAGGACTCGCGGAGGCGCTCCCAGGGGTTCTCTTCGATCTGCTTCATGCCCAGGGAGATGCGCTTGTTCTCGATGTCGATGTCCAGAATGACGGCGTCCACATTGTCGCCGGGGCTGACCATCTTGGAGGGGTGCTTGATGCGCTTGGTCCAGCTCATCTCGGAGACATGCACCAGGCCCTCGATGCCCTCTTCCAGCTCAATGAACGCGCCGTAATCGGTGAGGTTCACGACCTTGCCGCTGACGCGCTGGGCCACGGCATACTTCTCGGTGACATGCAGCCAGGGATCCTCGGAGATCTGCTTGAGGCCAAGGGAGACGCGCTCGCTCTTGGGGTCAAACTTGAGGACCTTCACGCGCACTTCGTCGCCCACATTGAACATCTCGGAGGGGTGGTTGATCCGGCCCCAGGACATGTCCGTGATGTGCAGGAGGCCGTCGATGCCCCCCAGGTCCACGAAGCAGCCGTACTCGGTGATGTTCTTGATGATGCCATCCACCACCTTGCCCTGCTCGAGGTTCTCCAGGGTCTTGCCCTTGAGCTCCTCGCGCTCTTTTTCAAGGAGGGCGCGGCGGGACAGCACGATGTTCCCACGCTTCTTGTTGAACTTGATGACCTTGAACTGGAAGCGCTGCCCGAGGTAGCGCTCAAGGTTACGCACGGGGCGGAGGTCAACCTGGGAGCCGGGCAGGAAGGCCTTGACGCCGATGTCGACCGTCAGACCACCCTTGACGCGGCTGGAGATGACGCCTTCCACCAGTTCACCACGGGCGCAGGCGGCTTCGATCTCGTCCCAGATCTTCAGCTTCTCGGCCTTGTCCTTGGAGAGCTGGATGGTACCTTCTTCGTCCTCCAGTTCGTCCACATAGACATTGATGGTGTCGCCTTCTTTGACGGAGATGGTGCCGTCCATTTCGATGAACTCGTCAGCAGGGATCATGCCCTCGGACTTATAGCCGATGTCCACGGTCACGAAATCCTTGGTGACCATCACAACCCGACCCTGGACAACCTTGCCCGGTTCGATGCTGTTATTGGTCTCAGCCTCGTTCAGCAGGGCTTCGAACTCGTCAAAGTCGCCCGCCCCATCCATCATGTTGATTTCCTTGTTGGCCATTGTTGAAAAAAACCCCCTCATGCGTGAATTTGCCCAGGCCACGGCTAGCACCGTCCCCGAAAGCGAGCGGAAATCTACTTGGCAAGCCAGCGATTGTCAAAGGAAAAGGCGAGGGGGAATTCTTTTCCATCTGGAACCCTGGGCGGGACGGCCTTCCCGGGGAGAATTTGAGGTGCAGTCAGGGCCCGAAGGTGCCATACTCCTCGCCTCAGGCAAGAAGGGAAAAAACTAGCTTGACTGGTTTGGCGGCTTCGCCCTATAACCAGACTCGGCTAATCGGCGGTGGTGGAGCGTCAGCTTGTCGGAAACAAGAAACACCCAGACCAACAACCGGCGCGGTTATCCGAAGCCCCGAACCATCGCCCGCAAGCGCCTCACCCGTAAAGAGATGATGGAAGGCAAGGAACTCCTGCCCCAGGTGGAGTACCGGCGCCCCCGCTTCCGCTCCGAGTGCAAGGACGGCCCCCGCCCCTGCCCCTTCGTAAGCTGCAAGTATCACCTCTTTCTTGATGTGAACACGGACACGGGCTCCATCAAGATCAAGTTCCCCGATCTCCAGGTCTGGGAGATGCCCTTCTCCTGCGCCCTGGATGTCTCCGACCAGGGCGGCATCACCCTGGAGGAGATCGGCTACATCATGAACCTCACCAGGGAGAGGGTCCGCCAGATCGAGGCCTCCGCCATCGGCAAGGTCCGGGGCTGGGTGGACTCCGAGCCCGGTGAATGAACCCCGGTCCAGTTTCCAGACCCAACCTTCCTTTTCCATTCTTACAATGGGGCCTGCCGCCTGAGCTTGGGGTCCTCCTGGGTCCCCTGCCCCTGGGGCTGGTGGCGGGCCTGCCCCTGAGGTCGGTGGTTTTTGGGGCCCCGGGCGAGCCATCCCCTGGGGTGCGCCACCAACTCGCCGCCATGCCCGCCAGCCTCCCCGCCCTGCCCCGGGCTGTGGCGAGGCGCCTCCTGGAGCTTGCCCCCCGGCGGGTCTTCACCACCCTGGAGTTGTTGCCCACGGAGTTTCGGGACCTGCTGTTCCTGCTGCCCCCCACCACGGAGATCCACGCCGCCGATCTGGACCTGAGCGACCCGGTGGCCTGCGGGGGCAAGCTGCGGGCGCTGTTTTCGCCGGAGTGGGCCGGCGCCCCGGGCCTGACCCTTGGGGAGGCGCAGACCCTGCTGACCGAGCAGGAACAGGGGCGGTATCAATCCGCGGACTTCTGGGCTTGGGTGGGGGGCCTGGGGGGCGCCGTTCCGGGGGCCGAATTGTCCCCCCCGCGCCCCCCCCCACCCCTTCCCGACCCTGGGGGCCGTCTGCCCCTGCTGGTGCTTGGGCGGGGGACGCTGGTGACCGATCTGCACCAGTTCCTGGAGGCCTCCGGGGCCTTCGTGGTCCACGACGAGGAGCCCGCGGCGGAGCTGCTGGCCAGCCTGTCTTCCCCGGAGGAGTTCGCCCGGCGCCTGTTCTGGAGGGCTCGCCTGGAGGCTGCCCTGGAGGCGGGCGGGCGGGGCCAGGCCCGGGGGGCCCTCTTCGTCCACGAGGCTTTCTCGGGGCGCAGCGTGGAGGAGGCCCTCTATCGGGGCCAGTGGGGCGGGCCCTTCCTGTCCCTGCCGGTGGAGGAACAGGGGCCCCTGGACGGGCGTCAGCGGCTGCGGGTGGGGGCCTTTCTAGAACTCCTTCGGGGCCTGGAGGTGGGCCCATGAGCCGGCGGGTGGGGCTGTTCTCCACGGTGCCCCTGGAGCCCCTCCTGGCGGCGGGACTGGAGCCCCTGGACCTGAACAATCTGTTCATCCAGGACCGGGACCCGGGGCGCTTCCTGGGGGCGGCGGACAGGGCCGGGATTCCGGGGACGGTTTGTGCCTGGACCCGGGGACTTTACGGCGTCTGCAAGGTGCTGGGGCTTGAGCGGGTCCTGGTGGTCACGCAGGGGGACTGCTTCGCCAACCACGCCCTGGGGCGGCGGCTGGCGGGGGAGGGCGTGGAGGTCCTGGAGTTCGCCTACCCCTCGCCCTTTGCCCCGGACCCCGCGGCAGCCCTGGCCGCGAGCCTGGAAACCTTTTGCCGGAGGTTGGGCACGACCCTGGCCGCGGCGGAGGCCTGGCGGGCAGAGCTGGCCCCCATCCGCCGGGCCCTGGGGCGGCTGGACCGGGAGACCTTTGAGACGGGGCGGGTGGGGGGGCAGGAGAACCACTCCTGGCTGCTCTCCTCCACGGACCTGGGGGGCCTGGCGCCGGCGGTCTACCGGACCCGGTTGGAGGACTTCCTGGCGGAGGTGGCAGGGCGTCCCCTGCCGGTCTCCCCGGAGCCCCAGGGGCGGCGACCACGGCTGGGCCTCTTCGGGGTGCCCTCGGCCCTGACGGATCTGCACCAGAGGGTCTGGGACCTGGGCGGGGAGGTGGTCTACAACGAGAGCCCCTTTGACTTCGCCCTCACCGGGGAGGCGGGGAGCCTGGTGGAGCAGTACCTGACCCTGGCCTGGCCCCTGGGGGTAGCCCGGCGCCTGGAGAAGGCCGCAGGGGAGGCCCGGCGAAGGGGGCTGGACGGCTTTGTGGTCTATGAGCAGTTGTTCTGTCATCATGGGATCACTGCGGCCCTGCCCCCCCAGCGCCTGGGGGTGCCGGTGCTGCGGCTGGAGGGTGGCGAGCCGGGGGGCCTGGAGCCCCGGGAGCTGGTGCGTTTGGAGGCCTTTTTGGGTTCCCTGAGACCAAAGCAAGGGGCGGCGGTGAAGCGGGTGGGGGCTGGCCCCACCCTGGGCCTGGACCTGGGGTCCCGGTTTGCCAAGCTGGTGCTGGACACGGGGGCTGCCCGGGAGTGGCGGCGGCTGGACAGCATTGCCTTCTACCGTCAGTACGCGCGGCGTCGGGAGGGGCGGCTGGAGCTGGCCCTTCCGGCGCTGTTGGAGGACCTCTTTGAGTACCGTGGGCCGCGCCCGGAGGCGGTGGCTGCGGGCTACGGGCGGCACCTTGCGGGGGGCGCCTCCTGCCGGGTCGTGACGGAGATTACGGCCCACCACCGGGGGGCCCGGGCCCAGGTGCCCGAGGGGGACTTCGTCCTGCTGGACCTGGGGGGCCAGGACAGCAAGGGCTTGTTGGTGCGGGGCGGGGCCCTGGTCAACTTTGTGATGAATGACCGCTGCGCCGCCGGCGGGGGGCGTTATGTGGAGAACATGGCGGCGGCCCTGGGCATGCCCCTGGAGGAGCTGCTGCGCTGCTGGGAATCCCCCGTGACCCTTTCGAACATCTGCGCCACCTTTGGCGAGTCCGAGGTGGTGGGGCTGATTGTGGACGGCGTGGAGCTTGGCCGCATAGGCGCAGGGGTGCTGCAGAGCGTGGCCTCCCGCTGTGCCCAGTTGTTGGCCAGACTGGAGGGGTCGGCGGGGCTGCCGGTGTATCTGGCGGGGGGCCTGGCCCGTGGGCCGGGGTTGCTGACGCTGTTGTCCCAGACCCTGGGGGTCCCCGTGCGGGCCCTGCCCGAGCCGGACTACAACGGGGCCCTGGGCTGTGCCCTCCTGGCGGGGGAGGTCTGATGGATATTCTGCAACGGATCCGGTGGTTCGAGGGCCCCTGCGTCACCCCCCAGAGGATCGGGCTTGACTGGGCCCCGCCCCAGGGTGGCCTGCGCTTTCTGGGTTCCGCCCTGGAGGCCCCGGGGCGACGCTCCGACCGGGCCATCTGCGGGCGCTTCACGGGGCAGTGGGCCTTTGGCGAGAAGGGGCTGTACCTCACCGCCGCGGATGGGGATCTGATCCAGCTTGGGGACTCCCTGCTGAGCCTCCACCCCACGGGCTTCGCGCCCGGGGCCAGGAGCCTCCACTACCAATCCCCGGAGGGGAACTTCCTTTACTGCGGGGGCCTGGGGCGCTGCACCCTCCCGGGGGAGGCGGCCCGGTATCCCCAGGCCTCCGTGCTGGTGCTGGGCGCTCGCTGGCCCCTGCTGGCCCCCGAGGGAGAGACGGACCGGGTGGTGGCGGATCTCATGCTGGCGACCAACGAGATGCTTGGCCAGGGGTCCGGGGTCGAGGTGTCCTGTGGGGACCTGTTCTTCGGGCTGGAGCTGGCCCAGGAGTTGGACCGCCGGCACCCCGGGGATGTGGCGGTCCACCTGCAGTCGCGGCTGGCGGCCCGCTGGAAGCTGGCCGGGGGGCACCTGCCCGGGCTGCCCCTGGGGGCGGCCACGGTGAAGCTGGTCATCGCCCCCGGTACCCTGGCCGGCCCCTGTCTGGTCCACCTCAAGGGGGCCAGCGGAGCCATGGAGTTCGTCCTCCACCGGGCCTGCTCCCAGGCCTGCCTCGTGGACGCCGCCCGGGCCAGCGGCGCGGGGCTTGCCCTGCTCTTTGGAGAATATCGCCAGGAGTGGCAGCAGGCCCTGGCAGGCCACCTGGAGTGCCGGCTGCTGGAGAACAACTCCCAGCGCCTGCTCTTTCCCGTGGAGAAGGTCTGATGGATACCGAAGCTCGGATGCCTCTCCTGGGGCACCTGGAGGAGCTCCGCACCAGGATCCTGCGCAGCCTGCTGTGGCTGGCCCTGGCCCTGGTGCCGGCCTGGATCTACCGCCTGGAGTTGCTGGACTTCGTGCTGGGCCCCCTGCGCCTGGTGATGGCCAGCCGAGGAATCACCCGCATGGCCGCCCTGGACGCCGGTGACACCTTCATGGTCCATCTCCTGCTGACCCTCCTGGTGGCGGGGGTGCTGGCCGCCCCCCTGATCCTACGGGAGGCCTTCGCCTTTGTGGCGCCGGCCCTGGCGCCGGCCCTCCGCCGTCGTTTGCTGCCGGGCTTCTTCCTGATGCCCCTCCTGGGGACCGTGGGGTTCCTCTTCGCCCACCGGGTGGTGCTGCCCTTCCTGCTGGACTTCTTCATTGACTTCTCCCAGGCCGGGGACACCAACCTGCTGCTGGGGATCCGAGGGGTCTTTGGCACCGCGGTGTCGACCCTGTTGGTCTTCGCGCTGGTGTTCCAGCTTCCCCTCCTGATGATGGGCCTGGGGGCTGCGGGGGTGGTGCCTCCGGCGGTCTGGTTCCGGGGCGTTCGCTTCATGGTGCCGGTCTCCCTCATCATCGGGGGCATCTTGACGCCCCCGGATGTCTTCTCCCAGTTGTTGCTGGCCGGCCCCATCCTGGTGCTGTACCTGTTGGGGGCCGTCATGGCGCGGGCTGCCAAGGACAGGGGGCTGGCCCCGGTGGCGGCCCTCTCCGGGCTCCTCCTGCTGCCTGCCGTGCCCCTGCTGCTGCTGCCCGGCCCGCCGGCGCCGGTGTCGGCCCGCCTGCCCGCGGACCTGGAGTTCTCAGCGCGCCTGCCCCTTGGCGAGGAGGCCGCGGCCCTGGCCCGAAGGCTGTTTCACGGGGAGGCGTTGGAGGCGGGCCCAGGCCATTTGTGGATTGCCCGCCGGGAGGGGCAGGTCCTGGGCGTCCTGGAGGGCCAGGAGGGACCTGCTGCCACCTGCGCCGGCTGGGGAGTCCCCTGTCTGGTGCTGGAGGGGCAGGTCTTGCTGGGCAGCCGGGAGCTGATGGTCGCCTTTGAGACCCGGGCCCGGCAGCAGCGTTCGCCCCTGATGCCCTTCTTCCTGGGCGAGCTACCGCCGGGGGCCCGGGGGGTCCTGCCGGGGGGCCTGGGCTGGGTCCTGACCCAGGACGGGCAGGGCGCCCTGCTGGCCTTCCCCGGGGTGGGCGATTGCGCCGCGGCCCAGCGCCTGTTGGAGGGAGAGCCGGACGGACGGACCGCCCTGTTGCTGGCCCTGGCAGAGGAGACGGAGAAACTGGTGGGGGCCCAGGATGGGACGGCGGCGAGGCGCCTGGCGGAGCTTCGCCGGGGGCTGGAGGGGCCCACCCGGGCCCAACTTCCCGGGGCCCTGGCCACAGCCCTGGGAGGTGGCGGGCAATGCCAGGTGGAGGGTGGCAACGCGGGCCAGCGCTTCCCCGGTGAGCGCTCCCTGGCGGGGGCCCTGGGGGCCGTCCTGCCCTGAGCCCCCCAGCCCCCCCCATCTTGTTGGTTGCCCCCGGCGCCGCCGGAGACTAGTATGCGCCCGGTTTTTTAGGAGGTTCTTGATGGCTGAAAAACTGACCATACCGAAGATCCGAAAGAAGAAGGGACAGGGCTCCCTGGTCGTGGTGACCTGCTACGACGCCTCGTTTGCCCGCCTGCTGGAACAGGCGGGGGTCGATCTGGTGCTGGTGGGGGACTCCCTGGGCAATGTGATCCAGGGCCACCCCAACACCATCCCGGTGACCATGGACGAGATGGTCTACCACTGTCGCTGCGTGGCCCGGGGCCTGACCCGCACGCACCTGGTGGGGGACCTTCCCTTCATGAGCTACCAGGCCTCGGAGGAGCAGGCCATCCTGAACGCGGGCCGCCTCATGAAGGAGGGCTTCGTGGAGTCCGTCAAGCTGGAGGGGGGCCGCAGACACGCGCCGCTGGTGGCCCGCCTCACGGAGGTGGGGGTGCCGGTGATGGGGCACATTGGCCTCACGCCTCAAAGCGTCCACGGCTTTGGCGGCTACAAGCTTCAAGGAAAGACCCTGGCCGCAGAGAAGGCCATCAAGGAAGACGCCAGGCTGCTTCAGGAGGCGGGGGCCTACGCCGTGGTCCTCGAGGGGCTGCCGGGGGACCTGGCCGGCGAACTCACCGAGTCCTTGAGCATCCCCACCATTGGCATCGGGGCCGGCCCCCACTGTGACGGGCAGGTGCTGGTGCTGTACGATCTGCTGGGGCTGGATGAAAGGTTCAACCCCCGCTTCCTAAAAAAATATCTGAACCTGTCAGAGACCGTGGTGGAGGCCCTGGGGCAGTTTGGCGCGGAGGTGCGCCAGGGGACCTTTCCCGGCCCCGAACACTTTCTTCACTCAGCAAGGAAGACCGAAGAATGATCATCTGCCGCAACTCCCAGGAGGCCCGCACCCTGGTGGGCCAGTGGAAGGCCCAGGGGCTGACCGTGGGCTTCGTGCCGACCATGGGCTTCCTGCACGAGGGCCATGTGTCCCTCATGGGCTTGGCCGCCGCCCGGGCGGACCGGGTGGTGGTGTCCATCTTCGTGAACCCCACCCAGTTCGGGCCCGGCGAGGACTATGAGAGCTACCCTCGGGACGAGGAGGGGGATGCCCAAAAGTGCCGGGAGGCGGGGGTGGCCCTGCTGTTCCTGCCCCAGGTGGAGGACCTGTACCCCGACGGTGCCGAGACCTTCGTGGAGTGCACCCGCCTGCCCCAGCACCTCTGCGGGCTGCGCCGGCCCGGGCACTTCCGGGGAGTCACCACCGTGGTGGCCAAGCTCTTCTGTCTGTTGACCCCAGATGTGGCAGTCTTTGGCAGCAAGGACTACCAGCAGTTCAAGGTGCTGGAGAAGATGACCCGGGATCTGCTGCTGCCCATCCAGATTGTGGCGGGGGAGACGGTCCGTGAAGAGGGGGGCCTGGCCATGAGCTCCCGGAACAAGTACCTGAACCCCGACCAGCGCCTCCGGGCCCGGGCCATCGGCCTCGCCCTTCGGGGAGCCCGGCGTGCGGTCCAGGCGGGGGAGGTCCACGGTGCCACCCTGCTGGGGGCCATGGCCCAGACCATCGAGGCCGCTGGGGGGCGCCTGGACTATGTGAACATCTTCCATCCCGAGACCCTGGAGGACCTGGATGTGGTGGAGGGCCCCGCCCACGCCGCCGTGGCCGCCTTTTTTGGCCCCGCGAGGCTTATAGACAACCTCCGGCTGCGGGACTGACCATGACCCAGACCCCAGCCCGGCTCTCCCTTCAGGTGGCCCCCGAGCAGGAGGACGCCCGCCTGGACCAGTTCCTCTCCGCCCTGGTGCCCGAGCTGTCCCGCAGCGCCGCCGCCCATGCCATTGAGGGGGGCTTTGTGGAGCTGAACGGCCGGCCCTGCGTGAAGCCCGCCAGGCGTCTGGCCCCGGGGGACGAGGTGGCCTTTGTCCGGCCGCCCCTGCAGGAGCCCACCGCCGCCCCCGAGGACCTGCCCCTGGTGGTGCTGTACGAGGACGAGAGCCTGGCCGTGCTGGACAAGGCGCCGGGCATGGTGGTGCATCCCGCCCGGGGACACGCCAGCGGCACCCTGGTCAATGCCCTGGTGTATCGCTGGGGGCTGACCCCCGGGGTGGGGGACCTGCGCCCCGGCATAGTCCACCGGCTGGACAAGGGGACCAGCGGGCTGTTGGTGGTGGCCCGAGATTCCCAAGCCAAGGAGGCCCTGCAACAGGCCTTCCTCACGCGGCAGGTGGAGAAGATCTACCTGGCCCTGTGCCTGGGCACCCCCAAGGCTGACCGGGGGCTGTGCCAGGACCCCATTGAGCGCCACCCCAAGGACCGCAAGCGCTTCACCAGCAGGACCGGCGAGGGGCGCCAGGCCCTCACGGAGTGGGCCGTGCTGCACCGTGGCCCGGGGCTGTCCCTGCTGGCCCTGCGCCTGCACACCGGCCGCACGCACCAGATTCGCGTCCATCTGTCGGACCTGGGCTTCCCCGTGGCCTGTGATGCGGACTACGGCGGGCGGGCCTTCGGGCGGGTCACCCAGCGCCCCCTGCGGGACCTGCTGGCCAGGCAGGAGCGGCCCATGCTCCACGCCGCCAGCCTGGCCTTCTGCCACCCGCGGTCCGGGCGCCCCCTGCGGTTTTGCGCCCCCCCGCCCCCTGACCTGCAAGCCCTCCTGGCCGCGGCCTTTGGGGTCGAAGTGCAGGCGGAGCTGGCGGATGAAGTGGCCTTGGGATCAGTTCTTGGAGGTCTGTTCGGGCAGTTGCCGCTGGGTGACGGCCTGGACGCGGGCTTCCATCCTGCCCCGCAGGTAGATGATCTCTTCGAGGGGTGAGCCCAGCACCGCCACAGCGGCCTTCTCGACCCGGGCGCCCAGCTTCCAGTAACCCCCAAACAGGGCCTCCAGGGTGGCCCGCTCTTCTTCCAGGGAGGCCTTCGGCGGGGCGAGCTGGAGGTCCATCACAACGCCCGCCTCGGCCTTGCCCCGGGCGTCATCGTAGGCCAGCTTGAGGCGCACCGGCTGCCCGTCCGCGCCGTCCCTGAGGGCCCCGTCCACCTGGGCCTTCCGGGGCAGGGCCAGGTGGGCCGCACGGAGGTTCAGGGCATGGAGGTAGAGCAGGTCAGCCAGGGTGGAGATGTCCTGCAAGGTGGCCTTGCCGGACTCCCATTTGGTGAGCAGCTCGTCAAAGGTGGCCAGCTCATGTTCGATGACGCCGGACAGCAGGGTGACCGCGATCCGGGCGGCGAAGATCTCGTCCCCCGCAAGGGAGGGCGGGGTCTGCTTGAGGCCGGCAAAGTTGAAGGCCGGCAGGGGCGCCAGTTCGACCCAGCGGTCCACATGGTTGAGCTTGTCCTGACGGTCCAGCAGGATGTCCCCCGAGGGGGCCATGACCACGGACAGCCAGGAGCCCGCGCGGATCTCCCGCTGGCGGACCTCGCCCTTGAGGTCAACCACATAGTTCACCGGGGCCGCGTCCAGTTCCTTCTGAAGGGAGTCCAGGGTGGACTGGGCCTCCGCCTGCTCCTTCTCGGCGGCGTCAAGCTGGGCCTCCAGGAGTTGTTTGCGCTTGCTGGGGGGGCCCGGGGGGAAGATGTGGGGGTTGGAGAGCTTGGCCTTCATCACCTTGATCTTCTTCTCGTTCTGGGTGACCCGCGAGCGGTAGACCTTGACGGTGCTCTCCAGCTTGGGGATGTAGCCGTTGGTAACGGACTCGCGCACGGAGATGGGGCTGGACTCCTCTTTGATGACGGGGGCCTGGTTGATGTCCCCGCTGAGCATGACCTTGCGCTCCAGGTCCCGGCCCTTGACGGGGATGAAGGGCCAGAGGCTGGACTGGGAGTCGAGGACCTCGGTCATGTTCTTGCGGAAGGCCTCGGAGGCCTTGCCGAAGAGGTCGAAGGGGACCACCTGGACGGAGTGCTGTTCGTGGAAGGAGAGGGCCAGGCGATCCAGGGCGGAGAGGAGGTTCCAGGAGGGTGGGGCGGTGACGGCCACGGCCAGGACATTGTGCAGGAGCACGCCATTGCTGGTGGCCTCGGGAGTGGCCAGGGCCTGGTCGAGCCTGGTCTTCACCTGGGCGGCGATCTCCAGGGAGCGATCCCTTGGCAGGAAGCGGCAGAGGTTGTAGGCCAGGGCCAGGCGGCCGGTGGCCAGGGCGTCGCTGGTCTTGCCGTCCAGGATGCGGGTGGCGTCGGCGCTTTGAAGGGCGCCCGTCTCCAGGCCCAGCTTGTCGGAGGTCTGGAGGGGGGCCCGGGGGCTGTAGTCCGAGGCCTCGGGGTCCGCGAAGATGGCGGCGGCGGCCTTTTGATCGGGGATGAGGATGTTGGCGGCCTCGCCGGCCAGCATGCGGGCGGCACCGGGGCCGAAGACATCGTCCAGACCATCGGGGTTCAGGAAGGCCTGCTCAATGAAGATGTGGCGGGCCAGGTCCTGGGGCGGGGTGAGGCCGGTGCGCACCAGGGAGTGGCACAGGGAGCCCTTCCAGTTGTCCAGGATGGTGTCGTGCTGGGAGCGGAACAGGGAGATGGCGTCTGGGGAGGAGGGGCCAAAGACCACGCCCGCCACGCCGTTCAGGTTCATCACATTGGCCACGGAGTCAATGCGGCCCCCCTGCAAGAGGAGGCCGCCCCCCAGGTTGGAGAGGAGGTGGTTGCGCAGCAGGGAGGTGAAGCCCTTGCCGGCGATGAGGATGCCCGGGCCACCGCCGCCAGCCACGATGCAGGCCTCCACGCGGGAGGCGCCGCCGGAGATGGACAGCACGGGCAGGCCCGCCGAGCGGTCGTTGGACACCAGGCCCACATCGCGGAGTTCAACATTGGCGTTGGCCAGGGTCAGCACCGTGCCCTGACCTATGACGAAGGAGCGGCGGGCGCCGTCGCCACGGATGATGAGGGTCTTGTCCTTGACCAGCACGGGGCCTTGGAAGCGCCCGGAGGACAGCAGCAGTTCGGCGCCGTTGGGGGCCAGGTCCACGGCCTCCTGGAGAGAGGCGAAGAGCTTGCCCGGCATGGCCGGCACGGTGACCTGTCCGGCCAGGGCGGGGACGCCCAGGGCCTTGGAGACCTCCTCCGCCTTCTGCTGCAGCCGCAGGGCGGGGTTCTGGGGCACGGGGGCTTTCACCACTGCGCCACTGCAGCCGACCACTAGGGCCAGCATCATTAAACAAGGGAGTATCCGAAGGTAAAAAACGGTCTTCATTCCCAACCCTCCCGGTAACCGGGGGAGCCTAACAGAAAAGTTTGACACCGTCCAGAAAGCTGGCCACAGTTGGGACGCCTTGCCACGGGCATGACCGATCGGGCCTGGAGGCTTTTTACCCAATACAGTCAAGGGTATTTCATGAACCGGGAAACAAAGAAGCGGGAGCACCTTTTCCAGAGCAGTTTTCCCCAGCCATTGGCCTTCCCGTATCGGGCCGCCCAGCGCAGCCGCAGCAAGCAGTTGCGCCTTGCCTGGCTGTTCGCGTCGGTGGACTCGGCCGTGCGTTTCCTGGTGTCCGTGCTTCTGGCCGATCAGAGGCCCGGGGGCCTGGGACCTGCAGATGCTGCGCTTCGCAAGACCCTGGAGAGGGCGGGCCTGGGGGACTGGGTGGGGGTGCTGGAGGAGCTGCTTGGGGCGTCCAAGGACGGCGAGGCCTTCCTCAAGCCCCTCAAGGGCCGCTTCCTTCAGAGCGGGAAACCCACCGAGGCCCTGAAGCTGCTGCGCACCCTGGCGGAGGACTGCGATCTGTTTGTCAGCGGGGCCGCCGAGGCCTCCGAGCTTCATGAACCGGAGGCCCTGCTGGAGCTGGTCCAGAAGCTGTACGCGGCGGTGGACTTCCTGGCGGACTACCCCCTGGGCTGGTTCTCAGGTTCCGGTGGCGTTGCGGCCCCGGGGCACTTCACGGGGCGCTTCCATCGCTGCATGGGCGCCAATCGGGAGCCCTTCTCCGTGCCCCTTTCCCTGGAGGCCCAGGCCCCTTTGGACGAACCCCTCCTGCTGTCCCAGGGGCTGGACAAGGCCCTGCGGCTGCTGCCCTTCGTGTCCCTGCAGGGCCTGGAGGATGCCCGATCCCTGTATGTGCTGGCTGGGCTTTATCAGTCGGGGCTGTACCGCATGGTGTCCTTGAGTCCCCAGGATATTCGGGCGCTGGCCCTGGAGGGCCGGGCCGTGGAGGGGCAGGTCTCCCTGGGGAGACCGTCTGCCGATGCGGCCGCGAGGCTTGGTGGGCGAAGCCGGCTGTTGCCCCAGGGGGCCAAGCTGGAGGGCGGGTTGGTGAACCTGGGCTTCGTGGGCCGGGGCTCCCTGGGGGCGGTCTACCGCAGCACCGGTGAGGACGGCCAGGAGGACGGGGCGGTGAAGGTGGTCTATCCCGATCTGGCTGCCGACCGGCAGTTTGCCGAGGGCGTGCTGGCGGCCTGGAACGAATCAGCCAAGCTGCCCCACCCGGGGTTGGTTCCGGTTCGAGAGGGGGGCTGGTCCTCCGAGCACCAGCAGTTCCACCTGCACCAGGAGTTCATGCCCGGCGGGTCCCTCCAGGAGACCCTGGAGACCAGGCCCCACCTGGGAGTGCGGGAGACCCTTGAGATCTTCATCCCGTTGCTGGAGGCCCTGGAGTTTCTGCATCAGCGTGGTCGGCGGCACGGGGCGCTGCACCCGGGCAATGTGCTGTTTGATGCTCAGGGCAGGCCCCGGCTTTCGGACCCCAGCAGCTTCAGCGGTCAGGGGCCGGGGCGCATGCCGGAGCGGCTGGCCACGCCGGCCTTCGCCCCCCCGGAGCTGCTCCTCGAGGGGCGTTGCTCCAAGGAGGGGGACCTGTATTCCATGGGCGTGATCATGTACCGCGCCCTCAGCGGCGGCCTGCCCGATCGCTCCAACCCGCGGAGCCTCTCCGAGCTGATCCTGCCCTTCCCCCGGGAGTTGGATGCCCTGGTGCTTAGATGCCTGGCCCTCCAGCCCTCCAACAGGCCCGGGTCTGCCCAGGCCCTCCGGGATGCCCTCTCCGAGCTATTGCCCGTCCTGGGACCGGAGTACGGCGGCAGCCTGGAGGCTGAGGCGGAGCGGCTGCGGGGCTTCCTGGCTGACTTCACCGCCGGGACCCGTCGGGAGCAACTGGAGCGCGTCTCCCAGGCCCTGGCGGCGTCGGATTCGGCAGGGGCTGCGGAGGCCCTGGCGTCCCTGGTCACCGAGCTGTCCAACCCGGAGGAGCGCAACCGGGTCAGGCTGGAGCTGGCGTCCCTCTACATGAAAGAGCTGGGCCAGCCGGACAAGGCCATGGATATCTACCGGGAGTACCTGGAATGGAACCCGGGCCACCGGGAGGCCGGGGATCTGCTGGCTGAGTACTACCGCCAGACGGGCGCCTTCCAGAGCCTGTCCGATCTCCTTCGGGAGTTGGCTGAGCACCGCAACGGCGAGGAGCGGCTGGCGCTGCTGAGGGAGGCCGCCCAGGTGGCCCAGGAGACGCTGGCGGACCCGGCCCGGGCCCTGGCCTGTTGGCAGGCCCTCCACAGGATTGCACCGAGCCTGGAGAGCGCGGCCCGGGTGTTGGAGCTGACCAAGGCCGCAGGCCAGTGGGAGGAGGCCTCGCGCTTCCTCGGCAAGATGTTGGCCACCGAGCTGGAGTCCAGCCGACGCCGGGCCCTGACCCTGGAGCTGGCCGAGATCCGGGAGCAGCGCCTGTCCGACCCCCGGGGGGCCGTGGAGCTGCTGGGGGCCTGTCTGGAGGCCGATCCCCTGGACCAGGAGGTGGCGGACAGACTGCTGGCGCTGCTCAAGTCCACCTTCGCCTTCAAGGAGCTGGCCCTGACCCTGGAGCGGCTGGCCTCCACCGCCCAGCTTCCCCTGGCGCGCAGGCTGGTGGCCCTGCAGGATCTGGGCGAGCTGTATTCGGCCTACTTCTGTGATCGGCTAAAGGCCGGGGAGACCTGGACCCGCCTGTTGATCCTGGACCCCAAACACCAAAAGGCCCTGGAGAACCTTGAGCGGATGGCCCTTCGGGAGGGGCGGCACGACGACTACGCCGAGTTGCTGCGCCGGCGGGCGGCTCTCCTTGCCGATCCCCGGGAAAGGGCAGCGTTGCTGTTCCGGGCCGGGGAGGCCATGGTGCGGTATCTGGGAGACGAGGAGGGGGCCCTGGCCCTGTTGCTGGAGGTCAACGCCACAGCTGGGGACAACGAGGCGGCCTTCAGCCTGCTGCTGGAGTTGCTGGCCTCCGCGGGGCGCAAGGACGAGCTGGTGGAGTTGCTGCTGGACCGGATCCCGCGCACCCCCGAGCCGCTGCGCCGGATGGAGCTGTTGGGCAAGCTCAAGCTGCTGATGCAGGAGCACCTGGAGGATCCCCTGTCGGCCCTGTCCGTGGTCCAGCGCATGCTGGTGGAGCGGCCCGGGGACCCGGCGCTGTTGGAGGAGGCCTGCCAGTTGGCGGAGTCGGCCGAGGCTGGTCACGCGCTGTTGTACGACTTCCTGCGGGAGCGGGTTGGGGCGCTGACGGGCCAGGAGGCCGTGGTGTGGCTGGGCAAGGCCATTGAGCTTGGGCAGCAGGCGGGGCGGCCAGTCCAGGAGTTGCTGGCTCTGGCATCCCTGGCGGTGTCCAAGGATCCCTGGAACCGGGGGCTGGCCATGACCCGCCTGGACCTGGCTCGCCGGACCAACGACCCGGCGGTCCTGCTGGAGGCCCTGCTGGCCCTGGCGCGAAGCCAGGGGGACACGGAGGATGGCAGGACAGCGGCCCGGGAGGCGGCCAAGGTCTTCACCGCTGGGGGCTGCAGCCCGGACCTGTTGCCCCTGATGGAGAAGCTGGCGACCCAGGTGCATCAGGTGCCCGAGCTTCGTAGCGCAATCCTTTGCGGGCTCACGGGGAGCGAGGACCCCACCCGGGTCCTGGAGGCCCTCGAAGTCGAGCTGAAGGCGGAGACCGATCCCGCCCGGAAGCGAGAACTGCTGGAGCGGCTGGCGGCCCTCCACCGCAGCTCGGGGAATCTGCCCGCGGCCATCTCGGCCCTTGAAGGGGCGCTGGTCCCCGGGGAGGCCCTGGCATCTTGGAACCTCATGGAAGAGCTGCTTGGCGAGGTGGGGGACCCGGAGGCCCTCTTCGCCTTCTATCGCCGGGCTGGCCTGCTGGCCGGCGATTCCACGGCCAAGGCCTCTTTCCTGAAGAAGGCGGCCCTGGTGGCGGCGGAGCATCACCACAATCCGGGGGAGGCGGCGGCCCTGTATTCGTCGGCCTTCGCCCTGGCCCCGGGGCAGCGCGAGCTGGGCGAGGCCCTGGTGGGCCTGCTGCGGCAGCAGGAGCGCTGGGAGGAGCTGGCCTCCACCCTGGAGCGGCTGGCAGCGGTGGGCACCCAGGAGGAGAGACGGGCGTCCCTGTTGGAGCTGGCAAGGCTGCGCTCCGCCGAGGAGGATTCGGTGGACTGGGCCCTGTCCATCTATCGCCGGGCCCTCAAGCTTGGCGGCTCCCAGGAGGTCTGGTTGGAGATGGAGGGGCTGTGTGTCAAGCATGGTCGCTGGGAGCAACTGCTCAAGGCCCTTCGGGAGCGATCCCTGGCCCTGGAGGGGCAGGAGAAGGCCCGGGTGCTCGGCCGCATGATTGAGGTGGCCTTGGACCAGATGGGCCTGGGGGACCTGGGTGAGCGGCTGGCCCTGGAGGCCCTGGAGCTGGATCCCTCCCTGGGGGGGATGCTGCCGAAGATCGTCGGCTACTTCGAAGCCCGCAAGGACTGGCATCGGCTGGAGCGTATCCTGGACGAGGCCTTTGCCCTGGCCCCCGAGGAGTCCCTGGAGTCCCTGGGCCTTCAGCTCGCCCTGGTCAAGGCCAGCCGTCTGGAGCACCTGGTGGGGGCCGCGGAGGTGCTGGAGCGGGTCCTGGAACACAACCCCGAGAATGCCCTGGCGGCGTCCTCCCTGGCCTGCATCTACGCCCGCCAGCAGAGCTTCGAGAAGGCCGCACCTCTGTTTCACATGGTGACCGAGCCCCAGCCCGGGGGGTACTGCCTGTCGCCCCTGGACTACAAGTTGGCCGGGGCCCGGGCCTTTGAGACCATCCTGGATCGCAGCTCGGCCCTGGCCTGGTACCAGGCCGCCCTCGCCCTGGACCCAGCCCACCTGGAGGCCCGCAAGGGGCAGGCGCGGCTGCTGTATCTGGAGAAGGACTGGCCCGCTTTGGCGAGCCTGCTGCCCGACCTGCTCAAGCTGCCGGCGCTGACCCTCGAGGAGCGGCGCGTCTTCTCCAGTCAGTTTGAGGAGCTGTCCCGTCGCCTCACCACCGCCGCCCCGGGGAGGGCGGACCTGGAGGCCATGCTGGCCGTCGCACCCCAGGATCGGGAGCTGCTGCTTCGCCTGATGGAGGCGCGGCAGAAGGAGGGAGACTCCCAAGGGGCCCTGGCCGCCATGGACCAGTTGCTGACCTCCGAGGCGGACCCGGACCAGCGGCTGGAGCTGTTCGTCCGCAAGGCCGAGTTGTTGGCCGCCCTGCCCGGGGACGACTGGATCATTGATGAACTGGGGGCCCTGGAGGCGGCGGCCGAGCTGCGCCCCGGGCTCAAGCGGATCTGGCCCCGCATCGGGGAGATTTGCCTGAAGCTGGGCGAGCACGAAAAGGCCGTGGAGGCCCTCTCCCGGGTGGAGGAGTTGGAGGAAGACCCCAAGGCAGCGGCCGCCGCGGCCTTCAGTGTGGGCCTGGTGCTGGCCGACTACCTGGGGCGCCTGGACGAGGCCCAGCGCCACCTCCAGC
>CAZMEC010000019.1:0-24458 GCA_964565265.1 uncultured Myxococcales bacterium | reverse complement strand
ATCCGAATTGGCGCGCCCGAGAGGATTCGAACCTCTGACCTATGATTCCGTAGACCATTGCTCTATCCAGCTGAGCTACGGGCGCATTCAAACAAGACCCGCAAAGGCGGATCTTCGAAGCGGAGAGGGAGGGATTCGAACCCTCGGTACGACTTTAAAGGTCGTACACTCGCTTAGCAGGCGAGCGCCTTCGGCCGACTCGGCAACCTCTCCGTGTAGTGGGCGGAGGAGGAGGGATTCGAACCCCCGGCACGGGTAAGCGTGCGGCGGTTTTCAAGACCGCTGCCATAGGCCACTCGGCCACTCCTCCTCATCAGGTATCAAAGACTGAACCCTGCCCAAGGGCTCACGGAGGCCGATTTATATGCAGGTTTGCCCGCGGGCGCAAGCAAAAAGAACCCGGGCTCAGAGGAAGAGGAGTCCCAGGGCCATTTCCTTGGGGAAGAGATCCACCGCTGGAGCCGGGGTAGTGGTAATCAAGGGCCCCGCCTCTCCTCGGTTTCCGGGCACCGCCGAGTTGCCGTCCGGGCCCAGGGTGCCGTCCTCTCCCTCCAGATCACCGTCCTCCGAGGAACTGGTGCCGCCGCGGCCCTGCCACCCCCCCTTGCCGCCCAGGCCTCCGGGCCCCCCGGGCCCCCCCGGGTTGGAGAAGCGCAGCCATTGGATCAGCTCGGGGTGGCGCTCGTCGTAGAAGACCTCCATCCGACCGCCGGCGCCGCCGTTGCCGCCCAGGCCTCCGTCCCCGGCCTTGCCGCCATTGCCGCCCTTGCCGGGCTGGGCGCCGTTGTTGCTGTTGCCTCCGTCCCCGCCCTTGCCGCCGGTGCCGCCGTCCCCACCGCGACCACCGACGCCGCCCTGATTGGAGACCAGGTAGTTCTCGGCGTTCCCGGCAGCCACCAGCTTCCAGGAAGAATGCAGGCCGTCATCCAGGCGGATGAGCACCACATAGTTATTCCACACGGTCTTGATGAGCCCCAGGGAGAGCTTGAGGTCGGGGCCGGGGGCGCCCAGGCCACCGGGGCCGCCCGCCTTGCCGTCGCTGCCATCCTCACCGTCGGCACCCGGGGCGCCGTTGCGCCCGTCCAGGCCGGGCTGGCCGTCGGTGCCGGTGCTGCCGTCGTTGCCACGGGGCCCCTCCGGCCCCTTCACGAGGTGCTGACGGTCGCAGTCATATCTTGGGTTGAAGGACGAGGTGGCCCGCAGGGAGGCATCCCGACGGTACCGGACATCCACCTCCAGGGGGCGCTCAATGGTGGCCAGCACATCGTGATTGGTGACGGTGCCGTCGCGCTCCACGGTGGCGCCGGCGGCGGTGAACTCAAAGTCGTCCAGGGCAAAGCCCTGATTCTGGGGATCCCCGGCCTTGCGGCTGAGGTAGCGCTCGCCGGTGTCGGTGAAGACCTCCAGCCCCAACTGGAAGGGCCGCCCGGGGCAGTACTGGGGACCACTCCAGGAGAAGAGCTTCACGGAGGAGAGCTTCTTCTGGGAGAGATCCACCGGGGTGGCGGTACAGCCAAGCAGCAGGGCCAAGGTGGTGGTGAGGCCAAGGTAGGAGAGGATCTTCATGGCAACTCCCGGGAAAAAGGGGGGCGGCGGGGCCTACTGATGGATGGGCGGAGGGGTCCGGCGCTCCGGGGGGCGCGGATCCATCACGGAGTTGCCCTCAAACACGGCGCCCTTCTGCACATAGAGGCAGGGGCTGTAGAGGTTGCCGACCAGGTGGCAGGTGGAGTGCAGTTCAATGCAGGAGGCGGCCTTCACATTGCCCACCAACTGGCCCTGGACCACCACCGAGGCAACCGTGATCTCCGCCTTGACCTGGGCCGTCTCCCCAATGATGAGGATGCCCTCGGAGAAGATCTCACCGTGGAAGCGGCCGTCAATCCGGACCGCCCCTTCGAAGGTCAACTTGCCTTGAAACTCGCTGCCCTTGCCCAGGTCCGCGATGACGGACTTGGCATCCAGGGTTTCCATCAGACTCTGATTGCCCATGGCACCTCCCGAGGGGACATTCGCTTTCTATCAAAACGCCCTGAACAGTAGATCAGCACAAGGTCCGGCGTCAACAGTCATGGGGGCAAAAAAAAGGCCCGGGAGTTTCCCCCCGGGCCCCCTTTTATCAGGAAAGAATCACTGGCACTTCCAGCCGTTGGTCTTGCCGATGCAGGCGAGCTTGCCTTCGCCCTTGCCATCCTTGCCCTTGCTTTCCACGCAGAGGGTGGAGGCGGTGGCGTCGGTGCACTCGGTGTTGTCGGCGCAGGCCTTGGCGCAGCGGTAGTCGGCGGTGATGCCGGGGCCGCCAACATTCACGCAGACGCGATCGCCCACGCAGTCGGAGTCCAGGAAGCAGGGCACGCAGGAGCTGTCCTGCTGGCACATCTTGTAGGCCACATCCTTGTCCTCGCCTTCGCGATCGACATAGATGCGGGGGGCGCAGACCAGGCCCTCGGCGCAGTCTTCGTTGACGGAGCACAGCTTGGAGCAGTAGCCGCCGGACTTGCCCTCAACGCAGTAGATGTCGATGCACTCGTTGCTGCCCTCGAGGTCGCAGGTCTCGCCGACTACCTTGGTGGGCACGATGGGGTTGCCCTCGTCGTCCTCGCCCTCGTTGGAGACGCAGAGGTATTCCATGATGGGGTCGGTGTCGGGGTTGCGGGTGAAGCCCATGAAGATGCAGGACTCGCCCTCCAGGGGGCACATGAGGTCTTCGCTGCAGTCCATCATGGACTCGTCGGGGTTGTTGACCCAGCAGTAGCCCACATAGAGATCATCGGTGAAGTCGTCCAGGGTGCCGTTGTAGCCGAAGTAGTTCAGGTCGCAGCGGGTGGCGTACTCGGTGCCTTCGACGGTGACGCTCTCGGGGCAGTCGGCGTTGCTGTTGCAGTACTCGGTGCAGAGGCCGAAGCCGTTCTCCTGATCGAAGTAGGCGCAGAAGCCGCTCTTGCAGCTGACGCCCATGGGGTCCTCTGTGGAGACGGTGCCCCAGCCGCAGAAGTCGCCAAAGACGCCCGTGGCGTTCTCGAACTCGGCGCAGTGACCGACGATCTCGTAGGTCCAGGCCTTGCCCTCAACGGGGAACTCACCGACGACGCAGTACTCGTCGTTGGTGCAGTCAGCATTGGTCTGGCAGAGGTCGCCGCTGCCGGGCAGGGAGGAGCAGATGCCGTAGGGCAGGACCTTGTCGTAGTAGTCGTCCTCATCGAAGTCCACGGGGTATTCTTCGGTGACGCAGAGCTGGTCCTCAACGCAGTCGGCGTTGGTCTTGCAGATGCCGCTGCAGTAGCCATTCACGCAGAAGTTGCTGTTGCAGGCGGGCTCCTGGGTGCCATCCTGCCAGTAGGGATCGCACTGCTCGCCGTTGGCGACGCCGTCGGCGGGGTTGGCCACGCAGAAGTATTCCCAATCGAAGGCTTCCAGGGTCTCAGCGCCATTCATGAAGAAGGTGCAGTGGAAGTCGCCGTCCACGCAGCTGTCGTCGCTGGTGCAGTTCTTGGGGAAGCAGATGTCGGTGGGCATGGTGCCGTCGCCGATGAGGTCGAAGTCCTTCGCACAGGCGAAGGCGCTGCAGTCCGAGTCCTCGGTGCAGCCCTGGGCATCGTTGTTGGAGCACTTGCTGCTGGTGCAGGTGGCGCCACCGGTGAGGCAGTCGTTGTCGACTTTGCAGTAGTTCACGCAGCCGATGCCGAAGCAGAGATCCTCGGCGCAGTAGGACTCTTCACCCTCGAAGGGGTTGTTGTTGCAGTTCTCGCCCACGCCCTTGCCGCCGTTGAACTCGTCCTTGACGGGGATGGCGCAGCGCTTGGTGTACTCGGCCATGATGTAGAGAAGCTGGCAGGTCTCGCCCTCGGGGCAGTCGGTGCTCAGTTCGCAGGCCTTGAAGGTGGTGCCGGGCTGGCAACGGGACACCAGGTTGGCGTCGTCGGGCAGCAGCAGGTTGACGCAGCGGAAGGAGGTGCCCACGGGGCCATCAAGGGCGCCGGCGCAGTCGTCCTGGGGGGCGTCTTCGTCTTCAATACCATCGGGGCTCTGGGCGCCGGTGGAGTTGTTGACTTCATCCTTGCGAACGGTGCAGTCCTTGGTGCAGTAGGGGATGTTGCAGACGGCGTCTTCGCACTGCTCCCAGTTGCAGAAGGGGAAGTCCTGGTTCTCGGTGTTGTCTTCGTTGTAGGGCTGGCATTCTTCCAGCATCTTGCACTCGCCGCCGAAGGCGATCTTGGCGGTGTTCACGACGCAGAGGTGGTTCTCGCAGATCTTGCCACCGGTGCAGGTGCCGCAGGAGCCGTTGCAGCTGTCGCCGCCGCACTCGTAGGGGTTGCCGACCTTGTCTTCGCAGACGGGGACGCAGGCAGTGTCGTCGCCCACATCGCCGTTCTCGGGGGTGTCGGTCTCAAGGGTGTCCCCAGCGTCCACGCCGAGGTCGCCTTCAATGACATCGCCGACGGTGTCTTTCCCACCCGTGTCGCTGTCGCTGCTGCCACAGGCGGGAGCAACAAACAGGACGGCCGCAAGAAGCAGCAACAGATTCAGCCCTTTCTTCATCTTCTCTCTCCTTCTAAATACGCAGTTTCGCTTTCGCCTCAAGAAGACCCCCAACGGGGAGACTGAAGCCGAAGCCAAGTCAATCAAGGGCGCCACTATAAAGATCGCAGGCGTACCCTGTCAAGCTCTCAGGTGGCGGTCTGAAACCCCGGTTTTTTGTTGTGCCTCCAGGGCTTCCTGCTAGAATGCCGCCGATTTGGCGCTGGTGAACCACCGGGAGGCCGACAAGGGACTGCAATGAAGATCAATTGCCCGAAGTGTTCAAGGCCATTTCAGGTGGCCGAGGACAACATCACCGAGGAAGGAATCCGGATCCGTTGCAGTTCCTGCGGGTCTGTGATTCGGCTCAAGGGCAAGAAGAAGGCCCCCCCGCCGGTGGCGGTTGAGGCCCCCAAGGCAGACTCCTGGTTCGCGGTGGTGGGCGGACAGCGGGTTGGCCCCTTTGGCCCCAAGGCCTTGGCTGAGTTGGTGGGCAAGGGCAAGTTGAACAACGAGTCCCTGCTTTGGAAGAAGGGCATGGGGGCCTGGTCCAAGGCCAGCACCATCCCGGAGTTGGCGGGGTTGTTTGTGCCCCCGGCGACCCCGGGCCCGAGGCCGCCCAGCCCGCCTCCTCCACCTCCACCACCACCACCACCAGCACCGAAGCCCCGCCCCCCAGAGCCCCGCCCGGGGGACGGAGCCCGCCAGGAGGAGCCCCGCCCAGGGGACGGAACCCGCCATTTGGACGAGGAATCCACCGAGGACACCGGCGAGGTCATGTTCTTCCCGGGGGACGAGGAGGCCAAACCCGCCCGACCCAGGTCCAACGCAGAGGACAGTGGCAGTTGGCACCAGGCCCCTCCGCCCGCCAAGGCCCTGTCAGAGGACTCCACGGAGGCCTTCTTCTCAGCTAGCAGCGAGGCTCCGTCCCAGCCCCATTTCCATTCCGAGGAGATCGAACTAGGCGAGCCCACAGTGGAGCCCATTTCTCTGGAGGATGGGGTCCACAAGGGCGCCAGAGAAACCCTGAGGGACTTCTCGGTCATGGCCAGGCTCTCCTCTCGGAGCCGCCGCCGCAATGTGTTCGTGGCCTCGGGCCTTGGGCTGCTATGTGTGGCCGCTCTGGCTGTGGTGACGGTCTTTGGTGACAAGATAGAGTTCACCGGCAAACAACGAGAGTTGGAGTGGGACGGGGCCAAGGACTTCTACGGCAAGCCCCAGACCGCCAAGCCAAAGGCCCAGCCCGAGGGGCCAGCGCAGGAGTCACCTGTCAACCGTGCGCCGGAGAAGGAGGAGATCCTCCCCGACCTGGACCAGGATCTCTCCTTGGAGTTGGCCGTGGGCGAGGTGGAAGGTATTTCCAAGGAAGAACTGAAAAGGCGGTTCCGCAAGACTCAGCAACACGGGGACGGCGCCGAACGGCAGCGGGAGCGTGGTGAATGGAGTACAGGGGCCGGGGGGACGGAGGACGAAGAGGAGGCCGTGGGGGATCTGCTTGGCAACCAGGTTGCGCGCCGGAAGATCGACCCCGAATCAGCCCCAGTAGAGCAGGGACCTCGAATTGGTGCCGCCGTTGCGCCCAGCAGCGACTTTCTCTCCCGGGGAGGGATCGTGGAGGAGCGTGTGGCCGCTGAGGTCAAGGAACGGAAGTCCGACGGCAATCTCTGGCAGACCGCCGTGCGCAACAACATCATCCGCAAGATCAACGCCGAGCGGAAACGCCTCCAGGCCTGCGCAGACTCCGCCGGGGCTTCCTCGGGCGTGAGGATCATCCTGTCCCTCTCCAAAGAGGGACAGATCACAGCCATCGATCCGTCTGAGGGCGGGGCCCAGTTCAAGGCCTGTCTGGAGCCCATCCTGGGCGGCTGGAAGGCCGGCCGGCGCATCCCCAAGGCCGTGAAGCTTCCAGTCAAACTGCACTTCGAGTAGCCCATGCCCAGAAGAAAAATCCGCTCCAATCGCCTGGAAAGAGTCCGGGACCGCAGCGAGTCTGGTGGGGACGGGGGTGGCAAACAGCTGCTCCAATTGGCCCTCATGATCATGGTTCTGGCTATGCTGCTGGCCTTCTGGGGTAACCTCTCCAAGGGCGCCGCCTCCTGTTACGCCAATCTTGGATCCCGGGCCACCGTGGCCCCGGTGTCAGCACCTCGCACCCAGTCCCCCGCAGCCCCCGAACCATCCCCCCTGGAGGTGGTCCCTGGGGCCAAATGAAGCGCCTTTTGACGCGGCTGCCCCTTGACATCATGACGCGTCGCGTTATATTGACGGCGTTGTCAATGAGGGAGGCCAAACATGAAGGTCGATTCCAACATGATCAAGGACAGGATTCTCAAGGGTGCTCAGCCCATTCTCGAGCAGTTGCTGGAGACCCAGAGACAGGTCCAGGAGAAGCTGGACGAGGTGTCCCGCACCCTGCGCGACATACCTTGTCACAAGCTGGCCTGCATGGACAAACTGCTGGACTCCGAGATGGCCAACCGCGTCAAGGATCGCCTTGGCGACAACTCCATGGTCAAGCAAGGCCTGGCGATGGGCCAGAACCTGAAGCATGCCCTGGTGGGTGGTGATACCGAAGAGGTGGCCGAGCTCAAAGAGCGGCTTGCCCGTCTTGAGGAGCGTCTGGCCTCC
Organism: uncultured Myxococcales bacterium; assembly: GCA_964565265.1. Classification (GTDB taxonomy): domain Bacteria; phylum Myxococcota_A; class UBA9042; order CAIXZC01; family CAIXZC01; genus CAIXZC01. The sequence goes on along the minus strand of CAZMEC010000019.1, from coordinate 17,312 downwards.
ATGGAAGGCGATTCCGGTGCCCGCGCCCAGGTTCAGCGCCTGGCCAAGAAGTTGGATCAGCTTCAGGCCCGCATGGTCCAGGACAAGCCCCGTACTCCTGCCAAGCCCAAACCTGAGAAGTAGAGTCCACAAGACTGGGCTTACGCCACTTACGGTCAACGGTCGCTTGAACAATCCATCTGGCGAATGGCCTCAATGTGCCTGGAGTGCTGATAGTCTTCTTGCAGCATTCTGACGGCACGGCGACAAAGAGCTGGCTCGGTCTTTTTTGAGTATTGGGCCAACAGCCAGAGGGCGTCGTCCTTCAACGCTGCTCCCTCGTACAGATTCACGCAGTTCAACAAGTGCTGGCGGGCCCTAGCCAGGTTCCCGGCGCTGGCCTCAAGCGTGGCCAATTCCAGTTCCAGTCTTTGTTTTCTGCCATCGAAAAAGGTAGCAGGGTCGTCCCGGCGGCCAGGTACAAGCAGCTGGGCCAGGTACTGCTTGCGGTCTTCCTGGGGCAGGAGCTCAAGCACCAGATCCTCGCACTGGCTGCGGTAGGCCGAGCCTGGGTCGGCTTCAGGCAGCAGCAGGCACAGGGCCACCGCCCTTGTCGGGCGCGTCGCTGCCTGGGCTCGGGCCGAGTAGAAAAGCAATTGACCAGTGTTGCCGGGAACCTGCAGTGCCTGCAAGGCCTCCTCGTGAGCGGTCGGAGCCAGGTCGGCGAAGCCGCGGTCCAGTTCCTCCAGGGCGCGGCGACCCCACCAGGACCAGGGCTGCTGCAGGGCCAGCTTTTTGAAGGCCTCGTTGGCGGCCTGGGTTGAACCGGCTTGGTGGGCCCTCTGGGCAGCCTCGAAGGCCTGGCGAGCGTCGGAAATCTGGGCTCCGTCCCCGGGGGCTGGGGGGGTGTGGGCACAGGCCCAAAGCAGGGCGAAGCTGGCAGTCACCTGGGCCAAGCGAGTGATTGAAGTCAGCAGGGTCATGGGGCGGGGCCCTGGACCTAACGGTTGGCCGAAGAGGGGGTGCAGCAGGGGTCGGGCAGGCCCAACTCCCGGAAGCCCTTGATGCGGATCTGGCAACTCTCGCAGCGCAGACAGGGAGAGCCGTCGGGGAGGGGAGCGTAGCAACTGACGGTGAGGCCGTAGTCCACCCCGAGGGAGAGGCCCAGCCGGATGATCTCGCCCTTGGAGAGGTTCATCAAAGGGGTCTCCACCTGGACCTTCCGCCCGCCTCCCACGCCCTCGGCGGTCGCCAACCCAGCCAGTTGGTTGAAAGCCCGGAAGAACTCGGGGCGACAGTCGGGGTACCCGGAGAAGTCCATGTCGTTGGCGCCGATGAAGACCCGATAGGAGCCGATGCTCTCGGCAAACCCCAAGGCCAGGGCCAGGAAGACGGTGTTGCGGGCGGGCACATAGGTGTCCGGGATGCCGAAGCGCCGCTTGATCTCCTCGGGGGAGGGCATGGCCTCCTTGCTGGTCAGGGCGCTGACCACCAGAGAATCCAACCGCAGGGGCAGGATAAGGTGATGCTCAACTCCCAGGCTGCGACAGATCGCGGCTGCGGCCTCCAGTTCACGGCTGGCCTTCTGACCGTAGTCAAAGGAGAGAACCCAGGGTTCGTAGTTGCGCTGAAGGGCCACCGCCAAGGTGGTGGCGCTGTCCAGACCGCCGCTAAGCAGGACTACTGCCCGTTCTTTGTGCTCAGTCATGGGAGCCGCTTCCAGCAGCGGCGCAGGCGCCACCAGCACAGGGGGCAGCGGGGGTCTCCGCAGCGGGGGCCGGGCAGGAACTGCTCGACGAACAGCAGCCACACCCGCTGGAGTGGGACTTGCTGGAGCCACCCGAGCCGTAGTCCGTGGAGTACCAGCCCTTGCCTTTGAGGATGAAGCTGCTGTGGGAGATGAGCTTCTCCACCTGGTCCGCACCGCAGACGGTGCACACAGGCAGGGAGTCATCCTTGATGCTCTTCATGACTTCGAATTGGTTGCCGCAGCTCCGGCATCTGTACTCATAGATGGCCATTACAACCTCCAGGCGGGGGTGCGACCCCGCGCGTGCTTTTATTACCCAAAGGGCCGGATGTCAAGGATTCCTAAAGCTTTTCGTAGGCGCCCTTGTCCCGGCGCTTGAGCATCGAGAAGCCCTTTTCCTTCAGGTTCGAAAGTGCCAGGGGATTCTTGGCGTGGGCAAAAGACGCCGGGACCTTGACCAGGCTGCCCTGGCAAACGGGGCAAGGCGGGGTCTCATCCCGGAGGCCCAGGATCAACTCCACTGGATCGGGGCACCCGGACGGCACTTCATGGCGAAAAAGGTAGATGGGCATGGCCTCCTCCAAGAATCCACGGCGCTAAGGTAGTCACCTTGGCGGGTTTTGCAAGCGGCCATCCATTGCCAAGCCCCGGCAGTTGATCTACCCTCCCGCCCATGTCTGCGACCCTGCACAAGCTGGCAGCCCTGCTGCGCCAGCCCGGAAGGAAGCTGTGCCTCACTGGGGCAGGGATCTCGGTGCCCTCTGGGATCCCGGATTTCCGCTCCCCGGGGGGCCTCTGGTCCAGGCTCGACCCTCTGGAATACGCCACCATCAGGGCCTTTCACGAGAACCCCCAGAAGGTCTGGACCCTGTTCCGAGAGCTGGGTCTGGTGCTGCGCTCGGCCCGTCCAAACCCGGCCCATCTGGCCTTGGCGGGGCTTCAGAGCGCCGGATTTTTGCAGACCATCGTGACCCAGAACATCGATGGGCTCCATGGGGCAGCGGGGAGCCAAGGGGTCATAGAGCTCCACGGGAACCACCACCGGATGACCTGTCGCCGTTGCGGTTGGCAGGGCCCGACCCCGCTGGATCTGGGGCCGGGGGAGGTCCCCTTGTGTCCCCAGGGCCATGTCCCCAAGCCGGAGGTGATCCTGTTTGGCGAGAACCTCCCCCTGGCCGCCCTGGAGGCCGCAGTCAGGGCCGCCCGTGAGGCCTCCCTGATCATCGTGGCGGGCAGCTCCGCGGAGGTGGCCCCGGCCTCCGAGTTGCCCTCCATCGTGAAGCAGGGCGGTGGCCTGGTGGTGGAGATGAACCTTGGGGATACGGGGCTCAGTGCCCTGGCCGATCTGCAGGTCCAGGGGGACCTGGTGGAGACCCTGCCGGAGCTGCTCTATCTGTTGCAGAATTGACCCTCCTGCCCACCCCAACGACCCTCCTTGCCCTTCAATGTAATGCTTGCGGACGCGGGCGCGCTTTGTTAGCTTCGGGACCTATGGCTCCCAAAAAAGGGACCCGCCAGTCATCGGAGTAGAAGCCATGCCTCAGAATCCGAAGTGGTTTTCGGCCCCCCCCACCACCCTCGACGGACGCTACGAACTGGCCCGCGTGCTTGCCTCTGGCGAGAACGCCGTGACCTATGCGGCCTTCGACCGGGCGCTCAATCGCCAGATTCTGCTGAAGGCCATGAACCCCGTGTATGCGTCTCCGGGGCTCAAGGATATCAACACCTTCAGGCTGTTTCGGGCCCGGGGGTTCCGCCATGCCAACATCGTGGCCGTGGATGATGTGGTGGTGAAGGATGACCGCCTCTATCTGACCAAAGAGCCAGTCCTGGCGCTGGATCTGAGGACCCTGCTGAGGCTTCGCCTGGAGAACCAGGAGCCCTTCACGAAGAAGGAACTGGTGCAGCTCACCTCCCAGATTTGTGAGGCCCTGCGCTGGGTGCACATGCTGGGCGCGGCGGGCAGCCTGAAGCCCGAGAACATCCTGGTGGACCAGCAGTCCGTCCGCATTGATGACCCCTACTTCCTGGTGGGGCCCACCTCGGCCTCTTCCTCCCAGTATCTGGCCCCCGAACAGTTCTCCGACCCCCGCACCGAACGGAAAGAATCCGACATCTTCGCCCTGACCCTGATTGTGGGCGAGATCCTGGCGGGCAGACAGCTCAAGCCCGGGGTGCCGCTGTCCGATCAGGGCCCCTTCTTCTCCCCCGAACTGGACGAACTCTTCCTGCGCGGGACGGCCTCCGATCCGGGGCAGCGGTTCGAGAATGTCACGGACCTTTGGGAGGCCCTGGGCAAGGTCTTCCGGATTGGCGCCGAGGCCCAGGCCGGCTCCCTCTGCCTCATCCCCCCCCGGCTCCTTGGCACCTGGAAGCAGCACTCCCTGCTGGGGCACGAGGAGGCGGTAGCGCCGCTGCCCGTGGAAAGCCACCCCTTGAGTGATCACGAGGAGCAGCAACTCCTCACCCGAGACGACCCCGCGCCCGCTGCGGTGCAGGAAGAAGAGCCCCAAGAGGTTCGCGAGCTGGAAGTCCCCGACAAGCCCCGGGATCCCTATGGGGTTGACGAAGAGGGCGCCGGAGACACCATCCGCATTGGCGTGGGGGTCATCCCCAAGGATGTGCTGGAGTCCTCCCCGGGGCTCGCCCAGGAGGACCTTGAGCCGGAGGCCAGCCAGCCCGCCGGCGACGAAGAGATTCGGAGAATCATTGAGGAGAGCGGCGACCTCATCCTGGAAATGGAAGTCGAGGACGCCCCCGAACTGCCCCCCCTGGACCCCGCTGCGGAGGCCCGGGAGGAGATGGTCCGCTCCACCGAGGAAACCAGGCCCGGGGACGAGGTCCCGGTGGGGGCTTCGGGGGCGACCCAGCCTCCCCTGACCGAGGAGTCGGCCCAGGAAGACTCGGAGGACAGCGGCCTCATCATCATCGGCGAGGCAGAGGACACCCGGGACCGGGAGCGCGAAGGCACCGCTGACACCGAACTCATCATCATCGGGGAGGAGGTCCGCAAGAAGCCCCCCATTCCCATCACCGAGGTGGTCAGCAAGGACCGGGGCGAGGCCCCCATGGCCAAGAAGCCCCAAAGCAAGGCAGAAGCCAAGGCGGAGGCCAGGGCCAAGAACAAGGCCAAGGCCAAGACTCCAGCCCCGGTTGTTGCCCAGGCCCAAGCGCAGGCCCCGGCTCCCACCGTCGCCCAGAAGAAGGGCGTGGGCGGGGTCCTGTGGGTGGTGCTGGTGGTGCTGCTGCTTGCGGGCGGTGGCGCTGGTGCCTGGTGGGCCAAGTCCCAGGGGCTCATCGGCGGGCCCTCCCAGGCTGAACTGGATGCCCGGGCGGCGGCGGAGCAGCAGCAGGCCGCGGCGGCAGAGGCTGCCCGGAAGGCCCAGGAGGAGTTGGCCAAGGCCGAGGCGGCCAAGGCCCTGGCTTTGCAGAAGGCCGAGGAAGAGCGGAAGGCCGCCGAGGCCCAGGCCGCTGAGGGCCTTAGGGTGGCCAAGACCACAGCCAAGGAGACCGTGGGCCGGCTGGGCAACTCCCTGGGGCTACTCAAGGGCACCCTGGGGACCCTGGCGGGTCTGGAAGGCCTGGACGACGAAGGGCGCAAGGCTGTGGAGGCGCTGGCGGCCAGGCAGCAGACGCTGGTGGCAGACCTGGAGTCTGCGGACAAGGGCCTGTCCCTGGCCAGCGAGGCTCAGGCGCTGACCCCTGTTCTGGCCAGCTTGAAGGCCATTGAGGAAGGGCTTGGCCAGGTTGACGCCGGAGCCAAGGCCTTCCAGGAAGAGCGTCAACGCCGTGCCGAGGAGACAGCCAAGGCCCTGGCCGCTGCTGACCCCGCGGGGCGCGTCAAGGCGGTGGACGATCAGCGGCTACCGGAATGGGCCGGGGCTCTACTGCCCAAGCTGGAGGGGCCCTCCGACTTCCCTGTGGGCAAGGCCCTGGCGGGTACCCTGACCAGCACCCTGGCCGCCTTCCTCGAGGCCCGAAAGGTCGCCGAGGCTGCGGCCCCCGAGGCCAAGGTTGGGGCCCTGGAGGCCCTGGAGACGGCCGCTGTTGCCTTGAAAAAGGCCACTGATGAGGCCCGGGCGGCCCTGGACGAGAAGCAGGCAGGGGATCTCAAGGCCAGCCTTGAGGCTCTGGTCGCGGCCCAGAAGAAGCTGCCCCCGAAGGTGGAGGCCTGGAAGGCCTCTGGGAACCCCGAGGCGGAGGGCGAGATCAAGCTCCTGACGGACCAGGAGAAGGAGTCCTCGGACCTGCTGCGAAGGGCCGGCGAGTTGGGCGGCAACGAGGCCACCTCGTTGGAGGACTGGGGCGTCGCCTACGAGAAGCGGGGCGAGGTCCTGGCCAAGGTCAGCAGGCAGGGGCAGGTGCTGTCCTACCTCCTGCGAAAGAGCACCGAGGCCAAGCAGGACAAGACCCTGGCCCAGGCCGAGAAGGACCTCAAGGCCCTGGAGATGTCAGCCGACGCCCTGGAGATGAAGCTGTCCGCCAAGGCCGCCGAGTGGGCGTCCGCCGGGAACGCCGAGAAGGCCGGGGAACTGGATACCCAGAAGGCCCTGGTGTCCGCGATCTCGGACCGCCTCACCGCCACCCTGGCCAAGTTGGACAGTCTGGCCCCCGCTGACGCCAAGGCCCAGGCGGGCAAACTGAAGGGTGACCTGAACAAGGCGTCGGCCAAGGCCGGGGCCCTGCTGAAGCAGAAGGTCGTGAAGCCCGATCCCCAGGAGAAGGCCGCAGAGGGCGCCAAGGCAGAGCTTGAGTCCAAGGGTTGCCCCGGCGGCATGAAGAAGCTGGTGGTCAAGAACCCCGCCGCCGCCAAGGACAAGAGCCAGCCCCCCATGCTGGGCTACTGCATTGACTATTACGAATACCCCGGCAAGGCCCAGAAGCCCCGTACCAATGTCAGCTTCCAGGCCGCCCGGGCTGCCTGTGCGGCCATTGGAAAGCGGCTGTGCAGTTCCTCCGAGTGGAGCCTGGCCTGTGGCCCCAAGTATCCCTACGGCAAGGAATACTCCCCGGAAAAATGCAACACCGTGGACGAGGAGGGCCTGGAGCGCCCCGTCCTGCCAGCCGGCTCCAAGCCCGAGTGCCGCAGCCCCTCCGGGTTGTTTGACATGGTGGGCAATGTGGCCGAGTGGACCGCCGACGAGACCGTCAATGGCGGGGACAGCGTGAAGACTGCCGAGGACGCCACCTGCTCCCGCGGGGTCAAGCGTTTCGGCGCCGCCCGCAGCGTGGGCTTCCGTTGCTGCGCCGACCCCAAGTGATTCTCCCAGTCCTTCTACTGCTGCTCCTGTTGGCCCCCGGCCCCGCGCCGGGCTTGGCCAAGACGCCGGCGTCGGGGGTCGCTGGGGCCTCCCTGGAGGACCTGGTCTTTCTGCTTCGTACCGGGCGGGCCCAGGAGGCGTTGGAGGCCTTGGAGGGGGCCCGGGGGAGCGCCTGCGAGCTTGGCTTCGTGAGGGCGTCGGCCTTGGAGCTCTTGGACCAGGACGGGGAGGCAGCCGGGCTCTACTCGGAGCTGGTTACCTGCAAGGACCTGCCCAAGGAGGAGGTCCGACTTCGCTATTTGCTGGCAGTCTCGCCTTCCACCTTACCGGCGCCCCAACGGCGCAAGTTGCCTGGAGATATGGCCCGGCTGGCCCGGAGCTTGGGGGGCCATCCGCTCCTGGCGAGGCTAAGGATTGCAAGGGCTGGGGCTCTCGCTGCGAATGGGGATCGGAGGGAGGCCCTGCGTGAACTTGAGCGCGACTTCCCGGCAGGGGAGGCCCCTTTGGCCCTGTCCCTGGCGGCAAGGGTGGCCGGGGAGGCGGGCAGGGACGCCCTGGCTTTTGCCAAGAACCGGCGGGTCTTCCTGGAATACCCCTGCAGCGCAGAGGCCCAGGCCCTTGAGGCCGAGGGTGGAACGGTGACTGGACTATCGCCTCAGGAGAGCTTCCAGCGCGCCCTGGCGCTGTTTCGGTGCAAGGACTACCTGGGGGCCCGCGCCCTTTTGGAGGGCCTGACTGCTGAGGTGCCCGGAGTCTCCAGGGACGAGGTCCACTGGTACCTCGGGCAGATCCTGGCGGAGAAGCTGCGGCTGGACCCGGAGGCGGCCCTGGCGCACTTTCAAGCCATCACGGCTGGCTCTCCCCATGCCGATGAGGCGGCCTTTCTGCAGGCGCGCTGCCACCTTAGACTGGAGAACTATCCGGCGGCCGAGGCGGGCTTTCGGGAGTACGCCAAGCGGGGCCGGAACAAAGCCCTGAAGGACAAGGCCCGCTACTATGTGGCCTGGATGCCCTTTGATCACGGGCGCTGGGAGGAGGCCCCCGCATCCCTGGAGACCTACCTGGACTCTGGCGGCGGCTCCATGTCCGTCTATGTGCGCTGGTTCCGCGCCTGGGCCTTCTACAAGTCCGGCAACTGGGAAGCAACGCTGGCCGCTTTGACCGACCTGGCCAAGTCAGGAAACCCCCTGGTTGGGGGACGGGGGCAGTACTGGACCGGGGTGGTGCTGGACCGGCTGGGCCGACGCCCGGAGGCGGTGGAGACCCTGCGGGGCCTGCTCCGCCGCTGGCCCTTGTCCTGGTATGGCCTGTTGGCCTGGAAGCGCCTGAGTGTGTGGAACGAGCGGGAGGAGCCCTGGGTGTTTCTTGAGGACCAAGCCCCCGCGGGAGGTCTCAAGGCCAGGCTGCCCCGCCTTTCGGGCCGGGCAGGGGTGGCCGTCCAATTGGCCTCCCTGGGCCAGACGGCCTTTGCCCGAAGCCTGCTGCCAAGGCTGGGTCCCGCCATGGCCCAGGGCCTGGAGGAGGCAGTGGGGTTGTCCGAGTTCTTCGAGGTCCCCACGGTGTTTCGGGAAAAGGTCCGGCGCCGCGGTTTGTACGCCCTGCCCGGCCATGGCGGGGATCTGGCTGCTTGGGTCCACGAGTATCCCCGGGCTTTCTGGCGCCTGGTGGAGCCTGAGGGCCGGCGCCGGGGCCTGGAACCCCTGTTTCTGGACTCCATCATGCGTCAGGAGAGCCGGTACCGGCGGGGGGTTGTTTCCTGGGCGGACGCCATGGGGCTCATGCAGCTCATCCCGCCCACGGCAGAGCGCTTGGCCCGGCAAGAGGGCCTGACCTTTCGGCGGGAACAGCTCTTTGACGAGGGCCGAAACCTGCGCCTTGCGGCGGCCTATCTGGATCAACTGCTGGACGAGTTCTCGGGGTCCTACACCCTTGCCGCCCTGGCCTATAATTCTGGGGCCCCTGCAGTCAAGCGCTTCCTGGGCCGAAAGAACCAGGGCATGGACGAGGCGGTGGAGGACTTCGCGTACAACGAAGGCAGGAACTACTGCCGGGCAGTCACGGGCCACCTGCTGACCTATCTGTACCTGTACACCACCCCTGAGCACCGGCGAGGGTTGCTGCCAGCCTTGCTGCCGGAGGATGCCCCAAGGGTATTCCCCGGGAAGGTGGACTTCTAGAGCACCGATCAGCTAAGCCTCACCCCAACACTTCACACCCCAACACTTCACACCCCAACACCCCAACACCCCAACACTCAGCACCTACCTGTTCCTAGATGAACGCGGATTCTGGGCTCCGTCCCCGGGGGTTGGGGCTGGGTACTGGGGCAAAAGAGGACCCCGTCGGGCTAGTGGGTCTGGCGGCGGACCAGCAGGGTGGCCAGGAGCAGGAGCAGCAGGGATCCAAGGAGGCCCGTGGTGGTGGGGCCCTGGGGGCCGGCGGTCATGCAGCCGCAGCCGCCGCCGGAGCCGCCGAAGTCGCTGGGGCCCGTGTCCCCCCCGTCCCCCCCGACATCGTTGAGGTTTCCGGCGTCTTGGTCGGTGTCGGCGCCGTAGGGGCAGCCCACCGCGAACCATTCACCCTGGCAGCAGAAACCCGTGAAGACGGTCTCGTCGCCACAGACGCAGGCGCTGCTCAGGATCTGGTTGTCGCCGCAGGCCGCGCAGGTGGCGCAGACCTGGCTGAGTCGGGGCCCCGCCACATTGTCCCCCTCGGCGGTCTCCTGGACGGCGTTGTCGGAGTCCACGAAGACATAGGACTGGTAGAGGCCATCGGGGACGCCGTCCTTCCATTCCAGGTAGCGGGTGAGGACCTCGCCGGACTTGAGCCCGAAGATGGTCTCGCTCTGGTCGCCCCACTCGAAGAGGTCGGGCTGGGTGTCGGCATCATGGAAGAGGTCCAGGCGGAAGGCGGTCAGGATGTCATCCTCGCCGGTGTTCTTGACCTCCAGGTAGTAGGTCACCGTGGTGCCCCTGACTGTGGCCGAGAACTGTTGGACCAGCAGGTTCACGCCCTCCGTGGTGCCCGTGCCCTCCAGGACCATGGGGTAGGACACGGCGTTGTTGTTCTCGGCGGTCTCGAAGATGCTGTCGGTGATGTCCACCACAGCCCAGGCGGTGTACTGGCGCGTGGGCTCCTCCGGGGGCGGGGCCCAGTAGAAGTGCAGCAGGGCCGAGGCCCCAGGCGCCAGCCCCACCGGGAAGGACTGGTAGTCCCCGACGAAGAGGTCCGCGTTCTCCCAGGAGGGGAGGGTCTCGGTGTCGAAGAACACATCCACATCGAAGGGGAGGTTGGCCGGGTCCTGGCCGCGGTTGATGACCTTGACCTGGTAGTGAACCTGGTAGGAGGCGCCGTCGGGCTCCTGGTTGGCGGTGAACTTTTCGATGGCCAGGTCAGGACCCGGCAGATCCACCAGGAGGTCCTCCCTGAAGTCGTTGTTCTTTTCGTCCACCTCCGGGATGTGGCAGTCGCAATCTGCGCGGGCCCAGAAGGTGTGGAGGCCATTGGTGATCTTGCCGCCACTGAGGTTGAAGGGGACCTCGGCGTTGATGTCCAGGCCGTCGGTGAACTCCAGGATCCAGCCGTTGTTCTTCTCGGGGTCGGGGGTCTCGCAGTAGGCCGGCCTGTCTGCCCAGTCTTTGAAGATGCACAACTTGTGGGGCATGTCGGTGGTGACTTCCTGGTGACCAATGTTCTTGATGGTGCCCTCGAAGACCAGCTTGTTGGCCTGAAGGCGAGCCTCAAAGGCCTTCACGATGAAGTCCGGGGCGAACCAGTTCTCCGGGGGGTCGAACTCAAAGGTGCCCCCGGCATCGCAGCAGTTGTTGTCCAGCAGGGTCTCCGGGAAGTTATGGAAGCCGTTCACCACGAAGGTCGGGGTGTAGGTCCCGGCGGGGAGGTCGGCCAGGGTCTCCAGAATCTCCACGGAGCCGCCTGGCTCGAGACCTGTGGGCACCTCGGCAAAGCCAGCCCCGACCTGGCCTTGATGATCCAGGCAGGTGCCCACCTCGCCCTCCTCCAGGAAGAGGTCCACCTCGGTGGCCTCCTCGGTGGCGGCTGTGCCCTGGTTGGTGACGGTGGCGCTGAACACCAGCACGGTGGGGTTCTCGGGGTCGGGGGTCACCTGACAGTTGGTCAGCACCAGGTCCGCCGAGGAGGCGGAGCCCTCCACCTTGTAATCACCGCAGATCAGGTTGTCCAACTTCTTGCTCTCGGTGCAGGTGCCCCCTTCGGGGTAGCTGTCGATGGAGAGCATGAAGCGGTAGGGGAGGGCTTGGAAGGGCATGGTGCGCTTGAAGCTGAGCTTTTTGGTGGTGCCGGCCTTGAAGTCCTGGGCTGGGTTGGCGAACTCCCAGGTGAAGTCAGAGGAGCCCAGCCCGCCGCACTTCAGGGGGTTCACATTGCAGGCGCAGGGATACTGGCTCCAGAGGTCAATGTAGAGCTGCTTGGTGCACTCGGCGTTGCCGGCGTTTTGAATGCTGAGGTCAAAGGTGACCTCGGCATTGTCCCCCAGGCTTCTGACCGTCACTGCCACTGTACCTTTGAGGTTTGGCAGCGGGTCTGCGGCCATTACCCTACCTGCAAGGAGCAGCATCAAGATGGCAACAAGGACTCCTGGAAGATGCGCTTTCAATGCGGGACCCCCTCAGAGACTACGACAGCGGGCATTCTCAAGCAGGGTGACGGTGCCCGAACCCTTGTTCAAGACGGCCAGATCGGTGCACTCACTATCCCTCAGGTGGGCCACCACGACATCCACGGGATCGACCCCGCACTCGAAGCCGTAGGGGCCAAGGAAGTCCCGGGCACCGCCGGAGACATATACCCAGATACGCCCCCGGTTTCCAGAGGAGGCGACAATATCGATGTAGCCATCGTCGTTCACATCGGCCATGAGGATGCCGGTGGGGGCCATGTCGTTGGAGAGTTCGTCCTTGGTGAGGTAGACGGGGGTCTCGAAGTTCACGCCCTCGCTGCCATAGGACACGGAGATCTTGCTGGCCAGGGCCACCACGAGGTCCTTCCAGCCGTCGCCGTCAATATCGCCCACATCCACATCCTTGGGATCCGAGCCCACAGCAAACAGCCCCCAGGGCTTGGCCGGACTATTCATGTCGTAGTAGTTGGGGTTGGCCTCACCCCTCAGATAGGTGACATTGTTGCTGCCCTGGTTGACCACGATGAGGTCGGGGATCTCATCTCCGTCTATGTCCTCGGCCACGATGCGGGTCGGATCCAGCCCCACGGCGCTACCAGGCGAGGTGATGCCCTGGCAGGAATAGTTGTTGGGACAGCCGGAGAAGCCAGTGGTGCAGGGCTCGTCGGCATCCTGGGGGCCGCAGCAGGCGAAGTAGGTCTGGAAGTAGTTGCTGGAGCAGGGGTTCCAGAATCTATCGTACTTGGTCAAATAGGCCCGGACGAGGTTGCCTTGGAAGGTGTCTGGCTTCTCCGCGTTACCCGTCTGGGGGGCAATCATCACCAAATCGTCAGGAGGGAGGGTGTCCAGGGGAGCGATGGCCACATCCACGGGGTTCATGGGGCCCTTGAGGCCGCCCAGGGGCCAGAATCGGCCCACCGAGGGATACTGGACATCAGCAATTCCAGAGACTCCCATGGTGGCACGGAAGCCGCCCCGCAGGATGTCGAAGTTGCCCGTCCTGTCGGTGTCGGAGGTGGGGGGGATGGTCTTGGAGACCAGCACCAGATCGGGATAGCTATCGCCGTCCAGTCTGCCAATGGCTGCACCCGAGATGACATTGGCGAACTTCGGCGAGGCTGAAGTCCGCCGCACATTGTATTGGGGGGGGCGGTCGGCCACCTCCAGCCAGGTCAGGATCATGGCCACGCTCTTCTCCACCGTCTCCATCTCGCCAAGGACATTGGGCATGTCGAAGAACAGCTTGTCCTGGGCGGTGACCACGGCGATGTCCTGATCGCCGTCGTCGTCCAGGTCTCCCAACAGCATGTGGGTGGGCTCCAGCCGGTCGGTGCCATCGGCCTTGATGGGCATGGGAAGCTCCCGGGTGCCGATGAAGCCCCCCTTGTGGTCGTTCATGAACAGCAGCAGTTCTCCCGTGTCCGTGTTGGCCACCACAAGATCCAGGTCCCCCGCGGTGTCGCGGTCGAAATCCCCCAGCGCCAGAGGCCCGGGGCTGGCGCCGCCGTTCAGGAAGAAGGTCTGCTGGAACATGCCCGTGCCGTAGGCGTTGTCCACGCCCCAGAACAGGGCGATGGTCTTCCTGCCCTGGAGGCTGACCACGAAGTCCGCAAAGCCATCCCTGTTCAGGTCTCCAAGCTCCATGTCGAAGGGGGGGGCTGCCAGGAAGACAAGGTCTCCTATGGGCAGGTCCCCAAAGAGCAGCCCGGGCTCAGAGATTCCCTCCTCGGGGTTCACCGCCACGCCGTGAATCTGGGCAAAGGTCTGGGCCTTCACCCCCAGACCTGGGGCCGGCGAGGAGAAGTAGCCGTCGCCCCGTCCCTGGAAGCCCATGAAGGCCTCCAGGTCGGCGTTGAAGACCAGCAGGTCAGGCGCGCTGTCGTTGAGATCCAGGTCGGTGACCTTGATCAACTCCGAGCCCAGGCCCACCATCATGCTGTCCAGGCCCATGGGGAACTCGCCCTTGCCGTTGTTCGTAAAGACCGTGACCATCTGGAAGCCCTTGCGCCCCAGGGCAATGTCCAGGTAGCCGTCCTGGTTGAAGTCCGCCGTAGCCGCGGACACGGCCTGGGACGCCCCGGTGAAGACGGTGGGCTTTCCCAGGAAGACCAGCGTCCCCTCGTCTCCGTCCTTGGCCTTGGTGTGCATCAAGAGGTTCAGGGTCTCCAGTTCGCTTTGGGACACGACCGCCACATCCTTGAGCTTGTCCCCGTTGAAGTCGCCCAGAACCATGGCTGAGGCCGAGTCGGAGACATCGATGGAACCCACCAGGGTGAACTTCCGGGTGCCCAGGAGGTCCTCGCCATTGTTCTGGCGCCAGAGTTCCACGGCGTACTTCTTCTTGTCCCCATTGTTTGCCAGGACCACCAGGTCAGGGACTCCGTCCCCGCTGAAATCGTGAAAGAGGGCCTCCACACTGTCCCTGGTGTTGCTCACAACCTCGCCCCTGGAGAAGGTCTTGGTGGCGGGGTTCCACCACCAGACCAGGACGCCGGTGCCGCTGGCCCCGACCAGATCCAGGTTGCCCAGGACCCCGTCGCCGTCGCCGTTGGTGGCATGGAGGGTGCGCATGCCCACGCCCACGCCGGGCTTCTTGAGGGGGGTGCTGGGGGGGAGGACGAAGCGGGGTACGGCGATGACCCTGACGGGCACGCCGGTGGAGGACTGATTGCCCAGGCAGTCCGTGGCAGTGATGAGCAGGTCCGTATCGGTGGTCTCAAAGGGGGTGAGGTCCAGATTGCCAAAGAAGGGGCCACTGCTGGTGGGGTCGGGGACGGGAATGACGGTGTCGGTGGCCTGGGACCCAAGGGAAACCGAGAAGGAGCCGTTGCCCGATCCGGGGTCCGAGGAGGTGAAGAGGAGGGTAGCCTTGGCGGAGAGCTTGGCAGGGTCGTCGGCCGTGCCCGCAGGTTGAATGATCTGCATGACCGGCCCGGTGAAATCAATGTACATGGCGAAGGAGATAGCGGCCGTCATGAGCTTGCCGTCGTTGTCGGTGACCTTGGAGGTGGCCTCCACCCTGAAGTTGTAGAGGCCGTCAATGTAGTTGCCGTCCTCGTCCTCGTCCAGGAGGGCCCGCTCAGCCTCGAAGTCCAGCACGAAGAAGCCAGCGGCGTTCACCTTGGAGGTCTCATCCAGAAGCTTCCCGTCCCCCTTGGTGATCTGGTAGAGCTTGACCTTGGAGATGCCGTTGGAGCCAGTGTAGCCAGCCACCGCGTGCTCCGCCTTGACCCTGATCTCCGCGAATTCATTGGCGTACCACCCGAAGGTGGTGGTGCCGGGCTTGCCGCAGGTGGTGGGGGGGAAGGCCAGGATGAAGGGCGGGTCGAAGGTGTCCGGGGGCGCGACCGTGTTGTCCTCCAGGTCAGCCGTGTCCTTGAGGTCCACCGGGGCGGTGTCCGTGGGGGGCACCTGCGTGTCCAGGCCGGGCTCGTCTCCAGGGGCCGCGGCGCAGCCGGCGGCCAGGGCCAGCGCCAGGGAGCAGAGCAGCCCAGAGAGCTTCCAGGAAAGGGAGTTTCGCCTCTTCATGATTGGCCTCCTCAAGCGACAGGCACACGCAGCCGCGTGGGTATTTTGAGTTCCCAACGGGTCCCCGTCAAGTTTCCGGGGGCCTTTGGCAGGATCAGGGCTGGCTGGAGGCCCGCTCCCCGGGGGCGGGCCTGGAGCGAAGGCGCTCCATGAGGTCCAGATAAAGCCGGGCCATGGCCTCCCGGCTGTGGTGGGCAAGGATGTAACTGCGCCCCGAAGCCCCCATGGTCCGGCGCAGGTCCGGGGCGGCCTTGAGATCCTCCATGGCCTTGGCCAGGGCGGGGGCATCGCCGGGTTGGATGCGCACACCCCCTCCGGCGGCCCGCACGATGTCCCAGGCCGGGCCCTCGGGGATCAGGGCCAGCATGGGCAGGCCGCTGCCCAGAATCTCGAAGGTCTTGGCGGGGATGCGGCCCCGGTGTTCCTTGCGGTCCTCCAGGCAGGCCAGGGAGAGGTCCGAGGCGGCGTAGGCCAGGTGGACCTGGTCCTCGGGAAGGTAGTCCCGGAAGCTGACTGGCAGGCCCTTGGCCGCAGCGGTCCGCTCCAGGGCTTCCCGGGAGGCCCCCTGACCAACCACCAGCAGGCGCAGGTCCGGGTGCGCCGGGGCAAGCAGTTCCAGGGCCTCCAGGGCTGTGCCCAGGCCCATGCCCGTGCCCACCGTGCCAATGAAAGAGACCACGAAGGCGTCCTGGGCCAGGCCCAGCGTCTCTCTGGCGAGGGCGCGTTTTGGGGGCCAGGGGAAGCGATTGGCGTCAAAGCCGTTGGGGATGGTCTGGTAACGGTCCGGGCCCACGCCAAAGGCGGCGGCGTAGTTGGCGTACTCCGGGGAGACCCCCACTACGAAGTCCGCCCGGGGATAGGCATAGGCTACGGTGAGGCCGATGACCTTCCACAGGAGGTTGGTCAGGAGCCCGCCCTTTGGGGCCGTCTGGGGCCAGTGGTCGCGGATGTCCAGGATGCAGGGGGACTTGCAGGCCCGGGCAGCCCTCACGGCTGCGGGCAGCACAAAGGAATGGGGTGAGGTCCCCAGGACCAGATCAAAGGCCCCGGGGGTCAACCGAGAAGCCCAACGGGAGGCCGACCACAGGAAGGAGAGGTGGTCCAAGACCCGGCGGAGGGACTGGCCCGAGCGGTAGAAGAGGTTGAAGGTCCGCACTATGTTGATGCCGTCGAGCTGCTCCTGCTTGAAGCGCCGGTTGCCGTAGTCGAAGCCCGCAAAGCGCTTCCCCGTCGGATAGTTGGGAAAGCCTGTCAGCACCGTCACCTGGTGTCCCGCTGCCTGCCAGGCCTTGGCCAGGCCCTTGACGCGGACGGTGGCGGCGGCGGCCTCGGGCTCGTAGCACTGGCTGAGGACCAGGATCTTCATGGTCTGGACTCCTTGGCCTTGCCGTTCCCCTGGGGGACCTGGGGCTTGGGGGGGAGGAGCAGCACGGTATAGGGCACGGGGATGCCGTGGGCCTGGGCGCGGGGTGAGTCCTGGTCCAGCCGCGTGGCCAGTTGGGTGGAGGAGCCGCCGTCCAGATTGAGGGCCTCGGTGACACTCCAGCGCTGCAGGAGGTACTCGGCCACGACGGCCAGGTCCACCGGGCGCGGGAAGACCGCCACCAGGATCTTGCCCGTGCCCGTGAGGGCCAGCACCGTGCGCCGCTCCCGGGAGGGCTTGAGCTTCAGGGCCTTGCCGTCCACCACGATCCGGGGGCCGCACTCGAGGGCAAAGACGGGGGCTGGGGGAGGATTCTGCGCCGCATAGTCCCGGCGGTGGAGGATGCGGGCGCGACCCCGTTGGTCCACGAAGAAGACCCCCCAGTCGGCCCGGCGCAAGGGGTTCCTCTCCTGGGAGTCTTCAATCAGCAGCCCCAGGGGCTTGCCCCCCGGCAGGAAGTAGCCGCCGTTGAAGGCGGCCAGGGCTTCGGGGTTGGCCTCCAGGGCAGCCAGGGCAGTGATGGAAGTGCCCACCTTGGGGAAATGGAAGGAGGCCTGAAACTCGGTCTGGGGCAGGGACAACACCTTCACCGGGGTGCCCTGGTGGGTCTCCGAGAGGAGCTCCGGCGCGGCCAGGCTGGGGCAGGCCCACAACAGGGCCAGGGCAAGGCTGGGCAGCAGGAGACGAAGCCTCATTTTCTTCCCATGGTTCCCA